>NZ_JBEUKS010000020.1:0-162025 GCF_042510965.1 Streptacidiphilus jeojiensis | reverse complement strand
CCGGGGCCGGAGCCGGGGCGGCGGGGGCCGGCGCGGCAGCGACCGGGGCCGGGGCGGCGACCGGGGCGGGCGCGGCGACGGGCGCCGGGGGAGCGACCGGAGCGGCGGGCGCGGGAGCCGCGACCGGGGCCGGGGCGGCCGGAGCAGCCGGGGCGGGGGCCGCGGCACCGGGCGCACCGATGACGGCCAGTTCGGCGCCGACCTCGACGGTCTCGTCCTCGCCGACGGAGATCTTCAGCAGGACGCCGGACACCGGGGCCGGGATCTCGGTGTCGACCTTGTCGGTGGAGACCTCCAGCAGCGGCTCGTCGGCCTCGACGGTGTCGCCCTCGGCCTTGAGCCAGCGGGTGACGGTGCCCTCGGTCACGCTCTCGCCCAGCGCGGGGAGCAGGACCGGGGTGCCGGCGACGGCGGACGGGGCGGCGGGGGCGGCCGGAGCAGCGGCGGGCGCCGGAGCGGCAGCCACCGGGGCCGGGGCAGCCGGAGCCGCGGGGGCCTCGACGGCGGCGGGGGCGGGCGCGGGCGCCGGGGCGCCGGTGCCGTCGTCGATGATCGCCAGCTCGGCGCCGACCTCGACGGTCTCGTCCTCGCCGACCTTGATCGAGGCCAGGATGCCGGACGCGGGCGCCGGGATCTCGGTGTCGACCTTGTCGGTGGAGACCTCGAGCAGCGGCTCGTCGGCCTCGACACGCTCACCCTCGGCCTTGAGCCAGCGGGTGACGGTGCCCTCGGTCACGCTCTCGCCGAGAGCGGGCAGTGTTACTGAGACTGCCATGAGTTCAGGTACTCCTACTTGGTGCGTGCGGATGGATGGCGGCGTAACCGGGGAGGTCAGTCGTGATTGTGCAGGGGCTTCCCGGCGAGCGCCAGGTGTGCCTCGCCGAGAGCCTCGTTCTGGGTCGGGTGCGCGTGGATGAGCTGGGCGACCTCGGACGGCAGCGCCTCCCAGTTGTAGATCAGCTGTGCCTCGCCGACCTGCTCGCCCATCCGCTCGCCGACCATGTGGACGCCGACCACGGCGCCGTCCTTGACCTGGACCAGCTTGATCTCGCCGGCCGTCTTGAGGATCTTGCTCTTGCCGTTGCCGGCCAGGTTGAACTTGGCGGTGACCACCTTGTCGTCGCCGTAGAGCTCCTTGGCCTTGGCCTCGGTGATGCCGACGGAGGCGACCTCGGGGTTGCAGTAGGTCACCCGCGGCACACCGTCGTAGTCGATCGGGACGACCTTGAGGCCGGCCAGCCGCTCCGCGACGAGGATGCCCTCGGCGAAGCCGACGTGCGCCAGCTGCAGGGTCGGCACCAGGTCGCCGACGGCGGAGATGGTGGGGACGTTGGTCCGCATGTACTCGTCGACGAGGACGTAGCCGCGGTCGGTCGCGACGCCCGCCTCCTCGTAGCCGAGGTTCTGCGAGACCGGGCCGCGGCCGACGGCGACGAGCATCAGCTCGGCCTCGACCTGCTTGCCGTTCTCCAGCGAGGCGCGGACACCGGTCTCGGTGTACTCGACGCCGGCGAAGCGGGCGCCCAGTTCGAACTTGATGCCGCGCTTGCGGAAGGCGCGCTCCAGCAGCTTGGAGGAGTTCTCGTCCTCCAGCGGGGCCAGGTGCGGCAGCGCCTCGATGATGGTGACCTCGGCGCCGAAGGACTTCCAGACCGACGCGAACTCGACGCCGATGACGCCGCCGCCGAGCACGATCACGGACTGCGGGACCCGGTCCAGGGTGAGCGCGTGGTCCGAGGAGATGACCCGGTTGCCGTCGATGGCCAGCCCCGGCAGGGACTTCGGCACGGAGCCGGTCGCCAGGACGATGTGGCGGCCGGTGTAGCGCTCGCCGTTGACGTCCACCGAGGTGGGGGAGGAGAGGCGGCCCTCGCCGGTCACGTAGGTGATCTTGCGGCTGGCCACCAGGCCCTGCAGGCCCTTGTAGAGGCCGCTGACGACGCCGTCCTTGTAGGCGTGGACGCCGTTGATGTCGATGCCCTCGAAGCTGGCCTTGACGCCGAAGCCCGCGCTCTCGCGGGTCTGGTCGGCGACCTCGCCGGCGTGCAGCAGCGCCTTGGTGGGGATGCAGCCCTGGTGGAGGCAGGTGCCACCGAGCTTGTTCTTCTCGATGAGGGCGACCTGGAGTCCAAGCTGGGCCGCCCGCAGCGCCGCGGCGTATCCGCCGCTTCCGCCTCCGAGAATGACTACGTCGAAAACGGTGCTGGCGTCGTTCGCCACGTCACGTCCTCCATGCAAAGGGTGCGGATCGTCCCGGTCGGTCGCCGGCCGGGGAGCGGTTCTCCCTTGTGGGGAGACCAGTCGTGCCGGAAATACATCTTCGCACTTGTTTCCAGTGCTTGATGTCCGGGGCTGCCCTGTGGACGCGGGCGGGGGGCCAAAGGTCCCGCCACGCCACAAACAAGTGTGTGGTTGCGCTCATGGCGAACGCCGGAGCGTCCAGATCCTGTCGACACTGGGTCAACGGAACTGGACGCTCCGGCGTCACGGCGTGCTGGTGGAACTACAGGTCGCCGGCGGCGGTCTCCTCGGCGAGCTGCACCAGGGTGCGCACCGCGGAGCCGGTGCCGCCCTTGGGGATGTAGCCGTACGCGGCGCCCTCGTGGTACGCGGGGCCCGCGATGTCGAGGTGCGCCCAGGGGGTGCCCTCGGTGACGAACTCCTGCAGGAACAGGCCGGCCACCAGCCCGCCGCCCATCCGCTCGCCCATGTTGGCGATGTCGGCGGTCGGCGAGTCCATGCCCTTGCGCAGCTCGGCCGGCAGCGGCATCGGCCAGGACTGCTCGCCGGCGGCGGTCGCGGCGGCGAACACCTTGTCCCGGAAGCCGTCCTGATTGGCCATGATGCCGAAGGTGCGGCTGCCCAGCGCCATCATCATGGCGCCGGTCAGGGTCGCCACGTCGACGATCGCGTCCGGCTTCTCCTCGCCCGCGCGGACGATGGCGTCGGCGAGCACCAGGCGGCCCTCGGCGTCGGTGTTGAGGACCTCGACGGTCTTGCCGCCGTACATCTTCAGCACGTCGCCCGGGCGGGTCGCCGAGCCCGAGGGCATGTTCTCGGCCAGCGCCAGCCAGCCGGTGACATTGACCTGCAGGCCCAGGCGGGCGGCGGAGACCACGGCGGCGAACACGGCGGCGGCGCCGGACATGTCGCACTTCATGGTCTCGTTGTGGCCGGCCGGCTTGAGCGAGATGCCGCCCGAGTCGTAGGTGATGCCCTTGCCGACGAAGGCGAGGGTCTGCTTGGCCTTGGGGTGCGTGTAGGCGACCTTGACCAGGCGCGGCGGACGGGCCGAGCCGACGCCGACGCCGAGGATGCCGCCGAAGCCGCCCTTGGCGAGCGCCTTCTCGTCCAGGACCTCGACCTTGAGGCCGTGCTCCTTGCCGGCGGCGGTGACGATGTCGGCGAAGGACTTGGGGAACAGGTCGTTCGGCGGGGTGTTGATCAGGTCACGGGTGCGGTTCATCTCCTCGGCGAGCACGGTGGCGCGCTCGACGGCGGCCTTGGCCGCCTTGTCGCGCTTGCCGCCGACCAGGGAGATCTCGCCGAGCGGCGCCTTGCCGGCGGCCTTGGCCTCGTCGCCGCGGAAGGCGGTGAAGGCGTAGGCACCGAGGAGCGCTCCCAGGGCAACGGCTTCGACCGAGGCCGCGTCGCCGGACGGCAGCGCGAAGGCGGCCTTCTTGGAGCCGTGCAGGGTGCGGGCGGCGGTGCCCGCGGCGCGGCGCAGCGCCTCGGCGTCAAAACCGCCGTCCTCGGCGGCCTCGCCCAGGCCCACGGCCAGGACCAGCGGAGCCTTGACGCCGGCGGGGGCGGGGAGCTTCACGGCCTCACCCTCGGCGCCGGTGGCGCCCAGGGTGCCGAGAACGTCGGCCAGCTTGCCGTCGAACGCCTCGTCGACCGTCTCGGCGCCCGGGGCCAGCACGAGGCCCTTGGGACCCTTGGCCACGGCCACGACGACGGCGTCCGCGCGCAGCGCGTTGGCCGCGGAGGTGCTCAGAGACACTGAAGTCACGTAATGCGTCCTGTTCTGTATGCGGTCCTCGGCACGCGGTCCATGCGTCAGGAGTGCTGAGGAGGGCGAGGGTGAGGGTTGCTGGTTGTCCAGACCGCGAGCGGCCTGTCCAGCATGGTAGTCCGCATGGTGGAATGTTGTGCCCCTCATGCCGAGGTCCGTCACCCCGGCTTGTGGTGACAGCATCTCAGACCGGCTCCGTGCGGTTCGGCCCGGTGTCGCCGCGTCAGGCTGCGGCGAACAGGCACCACACCACCAGCGCGGCGGTGGTCGCCGTCTCCACCATGGCACCCAGGACGTCACCGGTGATGCCGCCGAAGCGGCGGACGCAGTGCGCAAGGAGCAGCGCGGCGCAGCCGAGACCGCAGGCCAGGGCGAGCAGCGCGCCCACCGCCAGGCGCAGCCCGGCCGTCCCCGCGCCGCCCGCCGCCCAGCCGCCGCCGGCCGCCGCCGCCACCAGGAGCACCCCTGTGACCAGCGCGGATCGGGGGAGCACGGTGCCGGCGACGGTCGCGCCCAGGCCGTCCGGGCGGGCCGAGGGGGTGCCGTCCAGACAGCCCCTGAGCAGGCTCGCCCGACCGGTCGCGGCGGCCAGCACCACCCCGAACGCCCCCAGTCGGGCGGACCCGCCGAACGCCTGGGCGAGTGCCGCCACCTGGGTGAACAGGGCCAGTACCAGCACCACCACCCCGAAGGGGCCGATGTCGGAGGCCTTCATGATCCGCAGCGCGTCGGCGGCGGGCTTGTTGCTGCCGAGGCCGTCGGCGACGTCGGCGAGGCCGTCCAGGTGCAGGCCCCGGGTGAGGGCCGCGAGCGCGGCCACGCAGGCGACGGCGCCCAGCAGCGGGCCGCCGTCCAGCAGTCGCAGCCCGCCGCCGAGCAGCGCGGCCAGCCCGCCCAGCACCACGCCGACCAGCGGCGCCCACAGCATGGCCCGCCCGGCCGTCGGCCGGTCCCACCGGTCCACCCGCACCGGCAGCACCGAGAGGGTGCCGAAGGCGAAGCGCAGGCCGTCGGTCACACCGCGGCCTCGTCCTGGTCCGCCGGCTCGGCCGGAGCGGTCTCCTCGGTCGCACCGGTCTCCTGGGCCGCATCCGTCGGCTCCGCCGCAGCCGCCGAATCCGCCGCCTCGGCCGCCTCCACCGGCGCCAGCGGGAGTTCCGCCAGCAGCACCGAGGCGGCCTGCAGCACCGGCAGCGCCATCAGCGCGCCGAGGCCCTCGCCGAGGGCGACCCGCTGCTCCAGCATGGGTTCGACGCTCATCCGCTCGTAGGCCTTGGTCTGGGCCGGCTCCCCGGTGGCCTGCCCGGCCCGCCACCACTCGGGCGCGCGGAACGCGATCCGCTGCGCCACCAGCGCGCAGGCCGCGGACACCACGCCGTCCAGCACCACCGGGGTGCGCCGCAGCGCCGACTGCAGCAGGAAGCCGGTCATCGCGGCGAAGTCCGCGCCGCCGGTCGCCGCCAGCAGGTCCAACTGGTCGCCCAGGACCGGACGGGCCCGGCGCAGCGCGTCGCGGATCGCCGCGCACTTCACCATCCAGACCCGGTCGTCGATGCCGGAGCCGCGCCCGGTCACCGCGGCGGCGTCGGTCCCGCACAGCGCGCCGACCAGGACCGAGGCCACCGTGGTGGAGCCGACGCCGATGTCGCCCAGCAGCACCAGGTCGGTGCCCGCGTCGGCCTCCTCGTCGGCGACGGCCATCCCGGCCCGGAACGCGGCCTCGGCCTGCTCCCGGGTCAGCGCGTCCTCGATGTCGATCCGCCCGGAACCGCGGCGGACCCGGTGCCGGACCACCTCGGCCGGGAACTCCTCCGGGTCGGCGTCCACGGCCATGTCCACCACCCGCACCTGGGCGCCGTACTGCTCGGCCAGCAGGCTGACCGGCGCGGTGCCGTCCAGCACCGCCCGCACCCGGCGGGCGGTGCTGCCAGCCGGCAGTGCCGAGACGCCCAGCGCGGCCACCCCGTGGTCGGCGGCGAACAGCACCGCCTTGGCCCGGCGCACGGGGGCCGGCGGGCAGGTGGCCTGTACGGCGGCCAGCCAGCCGCCCAGCTCCTGCAGGGTTCCCAGCGAGCGGCGCGGTAGGCCGAGCGCGCCGTAGCGCTCCTCGGCCGCCTGCCGGTACTCGTCGTCGGGGCGCGCCACCAGCGCGGAGAACTCGTCGAGGTCGAAGGTACTCACCGGCGGAACGTTACCGTTCCGGTGGGTCAGGACGCAGGGCCCAGTCGTAGGGTCCTACCGGCGACGACCAGCAGGACCTCATCGGAGGCCGCGGCGACCGCGGCGTTCAGCCGTCCCAGCTCGTCCCGGAAGCGCCGCCCGGACGCGGTCGCGGGCACCACCCCGCTGCCGACCTCGTTGCTGACCGCGACCACCCGGCGCGGTGAGGAGCGCCAGGCGGCGACCAGCCCGGCGGTGCGGGACCGCAGTTCGGCCTCGCCGCCGGCCGCCCAGACCGCGTCGTCCCAGGCGCCGCAGTCGTCCATGGCGGCGGTCAGCCACAGCGACAGGCAGTCCACCAGCAGCGGCGCGCTCTGACGCACCGCCAGCAGCGGTTCCAGGTCGCAGGTCTCGGCGGTCCGCCAGGAGGCGGGGCGCCGCTCCCGGTGCAGCGCCACCCGCTGGGCCCACTCGGCGTCCCCGTCCCTGAGGCCCCCGGTGGCGACGTAGAGCACGTCCTGACGGTCGCTCAGCATCCGCTCGGCGGTGACCGACTTCCCGGAACGCGCGCCGCCGAGGACCAGGGTGCGCCGGGGGGCTGCGGCGGCCGGACCGAACTCGATCCCGATCCGCCGGCGGCCGTCCTGCTTACGTTCCGCGTAGATCCGCACAAACCCGCCCCTTGCTCTGGACTCCAGGTGTGACCAGCGTAAACACCCGATTTGGCGCTCTGTCGACCAGCTGCCATGTTGGTGTTCCGGAGCACCCGTCGGAAGGGGACCAGCATGAACGTCCGCAGGATCGCTTCGCCGGCCCGGGACCGCGCCGACGCGGTGTCGGGGGTGCCGACCGTGATCGACCTCTACACCGGCAGCCTGCCGACCGAGCGGGCGCTGGTGGCACCGACCTCCGCCCCGCTGCACGGGCGGGCCGTCATCAGCGACGAGGGGACCGCCACCTACACCTCGGTCCCCGGCTTCACCGGCAGCGACTCGTTCGGCTACCGCTTCACCGACGAGCGCGGCCGCAGCTCCCGGGTCACCGTCGCGGTCCAGGTCGCACCGGATGCAGAACCCGAGGACGCCGAACCCGGCGACGGAGACACCGCACTGGCTTACGCGGCCTGAGGTACTGGGTAACCTGCGCAGGAACGAGATGTCCCGGCGGAAGGAGCCCCAGCATGGTGTGGACGTGGCGTTTCGAGAAGGCCGACGGTTCGGTGACGGCCTCGGCCAACGGCACCGAGGAGTTCCCCACCCAGGGCGACGCCGAGTCGTGGATCGGCGAGAGCTACAAGGACCTGCTCGCCGAGGGGATCGACCAGGCGGTGCTGTTGGAGGACGGCGAGAAGATCTACGGCCCGATGAGCCTGCACCCGTCCTGACCTCGCACTCCCCGCGTCACCGTGTCCGCCACCGGCCCGCCCGGGCTCAGGCGGACACGGTGACGTCGAAGGTCTCGGTGTAGCGGCAGGCGGAGACCTGCGTGCCGCAGGCCAGGTTCCAGACGATGTGCGTGGTCCCGGGTTCGACCGCCCGGTAGACCTGCACGTAGGTGGACGAGCCGCCGACAGTGCCCTTGGGCGGGGTCCGCACCGTGATCGAGTCCCCCTGCTGCACCACGGCGGCGTCCTCGGCGGTCCCGGGGCTCCACCGCTCCGGGTAGTCCGGCACGGTGTAGCGGACCCCGAAGCTCTGCCCCGGTCGCAGCGCGACCTCGACGGCGGGGAACGCGATGGGCGCGGTGGCACCGGGCGCCGGGAACGCCGGCATGTCGAGCACGGTGGCGGGCAGGGAGGGCCCCGAGCCGTGCAGAGCCACGGCGGTGACCGCCCCGGCACCGGCCAGCAGCAGTACGCCGACCACGCTCCACAGCACCGTCCTGCGCCGGGTCACCGGGCCCCGCCCCGGTACAGCCGCAGCCGGGCCGCGAGCAGCATGGACACCGTGGTCAGCCAGCGGGCGAAGAGGTCGTCGGTGGTGACGTCTCCGCTGACCGGCTCCGCCGCCGCCAGCCACTGCCGGGCCAGCGCCGTTCCGGCCGGGCCGACCAGGGGCTCGGGCAGCGCGGCGGCGCTGCTCACCCCGGCGGCGCGGACGTAGCGGGCCAGGAAGGCCAGCCCCAGCGGGTCCACGCCGATCTCCTCGGCCCGGTGCGAGGCGGCGACGGCGGTCTGGTCGAACAGCGCCCGCTGCGCCGCACCGCCGGCGGCGAGGCCGCGGGTGATGCCGGCCGGGACGTCCAGGTCCATCAGATCCGCGTCGTAGCGAACGTTCCGGGGTCGGTCCTGCTCGTTCACTGTTTCGGGATCTCCACGTGGAAGGGGGTGTTCATGGTGGTGCCGGTGATCGAGCCGACGTTCCCGTTGACGTAGTCCGAGGTCGAGATCCAGGAGGTGGAGCCCCAGGGGTTGTAGACCTCCAGCTGGTCGCCGCTGGCTCCGATGATCATGACCTGGTGGCCCTCCCACTTGGTCGAGCCGTCGGGCTGCTTGACGTCCCCGCCGATGTCCATCGGCACCGCGGCCTGCTTGGCCGCGTCGAACTGCGACATCGGCTGCTGCTGAGCGGCCGTCAGTTCGGCCGTGCCGGAACGGTCCAGGGTCTGCGCGGCGGACAGCTCCGCGCTCCACTGCGCCATCGCCGCGGCGGCCTGGCCGAGCACGGTGACGGTGGTGGCGACCTCGGCCGCGACCGAGGCCACCGCCTGCGCGGCGGTCTCGGCGACCGGGCCGGTCCACGCCCGGGGCAGCGCGGAGCTGCTGACGTGGGTCAGGTCCGCCTCCACCACGGCGGCCTGCGCCCCGGCCTTGCGGTAGTCCTCGGCCTGGGCGTCGACGGCGGAGGGCGACCCCGGCGGCCCGGGGACCGCCAGGGCCTGGCCGATGGCCCCGGGGAGCGAGTCGAACATGAAGCGTCCGACCATCGGTGTCGACCGCTGGATCTGCTGCAGCGCGTCCTGCAGGTCGGACAGCGAACTCATCGCAGCCCACCGCCCACGCCGGCGATCGCCCCGGCCACCGCGGCCTCGTTGGTCCGGTAGTTGTCCGAGGTGGCCTGGAGCTTCCGGGTCAGCTCGGCCAGGGCCAGGCTGGTGGTGCTCAGCTCGCCGCCCCAGGCGCTCTCGAACGCGGACCAGGCGGCCGGGACACCGTCCTGCCCCAGCTGGTCGCCTGACGGGGTGTCACCCGAACCGCAGAAGTAGACGATCACCGTGTCGTAGTCGTCGTAGGCCCGGCCGACCTGTCCGGCCACACCGGACAGGTCGGCCGGGTCCACCGAGAACCCGTCACTGCCACCTGGATCAACCCGCATGTCCCCCGCCTCGTGGACCAGTACCTTTCGGCGAGGACACCATAGGCTGCGGGCGCGACCGTTGAGAAGTACGGCCGGTACGTACGGTGCGGGCTACGGACGGGACTTGGGCGCGTTCTCCGCGGTCCTGGCCGGGTCGAACTCGGCGACCGGGGCCAGCACCGCGTCCATCCTCTTGAGCAGCTCGGAGTCCAGCTTCACCCCGGCCGCCCTGACGTTCTCGGTGACCTGCTCGGGGCGGGAGGCGCCGATGATCGCCGCGGAGACGTCGGGGTTCTGCAGCACCCAGGCGACCGACAGCTGGGCGAGCGAGAGCCCGGCCTCGTCCGCCAGCGGGCGGAGCTGCTGCACCCGCTCCAGCACCTCGTCCCTGAGGTAGCGGGCGACGAACTGGGAGCCGTTCTCGTCGGTGGCCCGCGAACCGTCCGGGACCGGCTGCCCGGGCAGGTACTTGCCGGTCAGCACGCCCTGGGCGATGGGGGAGAAGACGATCTGACCCAGGCCCAGCTCGGCGCAGGTCGGGACCACCTCGGCCTCGATGACCCGCCAGAGCGCGGAGTACTGCGGCTGGTTGGAGACCAGCGGGATCCGCAGCTCCTGGGCCAGCGCGTGCGCCGCGCGGATCTGCTCAGCGGTCCACTCGGACACGCCGATGTAGTGGGCCTTGCCCGAGTGCACCACGTCGGCGAAGGCCGTCATGGTCTCCTCCAGCGGAGTGCTGGTGTCGTAGCGGTGGGCCTGGTAGAGGTCGACGTAGTCGGTCTGCAGCCGGCGGAGCGAGCCGTTGATCGACTCCATGATGTGCTTGCGGCCCAGGCCCCGGTCGTTGCGGCCCGGACCGGTCGGCCAGTAGACCTTGGTGAGGATCTCCAGACCCTCGCGCCGCTCGCCCTTGAGCGCCCGGCCGAGGACGGCCTCGGCCCGGGTCCCGGCGTAGACGTCGGCGGTGTCGAAGGTGGTGATCCCGGTGTCCAGGGCGGCCCGGACGCAGGCGACGGCCGCGTCCTCCTCCACCTGGGAACCGTGGGTGAGCCAGTTGCCGTAGGCGATCTCACTGATGATCAGGCCGCTGCGGCCCAGATGACGAAACTCCATGCGGCAGACCCTACCCCCGGTGATCAACCGGGGCGGGTGCCCACCAGATGGAGCAACGCGGCCACGGCGCGGTAGGGGTCGGTGCGACCGGCCCGCTCCTCGGCGTCCAGCAGCTGCGCCAGCTGCCGCCCGTCCACCGGCGGGCCGACGTGGTCGGGCGTCTGGTCGGTGAACACCCGCACCCCGTACCAGCGGCGCAGCGGGACCACGATCTCGGACAGGGTCCGGGTCAGCGGCTCAAGACGGTCGGCGCGGGTGGGCAGGCCCAGCCGGTTGGTGTAGCGGTCGGTGCCGAAGGCCTCGATCGCCCCGCCCCAGTCCCCGGCGCAGCCGGGGCGCATGGCCAGCGCGTCGCCGTTGCGGACCACCACCGAGAGCATGCCGCCAGGGGCGAGCACCCGGGCCAGCGAGGCCAGCATCGGCTCCGCCTCGGGCATGTACATCAGCACCCCGTGGCAGAGCACCACGTCGAAGGTGCCGGGGCCGAACCAGCGACCGCAGTCGCCGCCCTCGCCGGTCAGCAGGCTGATCCGCTGCTGCACCTGCTGGGGCTCGGCGCCGATGGCGCCCTGGGCCGCCCCCAGCGTCACCGGGTCCGGGTCGAGTCCGGTGACCAGGTGCCCGGCCCGGGCCAGCCGGACCACCTGGGTGGCCTGACCGCAGCCGACGTCCAGCACCCGCAGCGGACGGGCCTCGGCGGCGCCGTTGCCGTGGAAGAAGTGCTCGGTGATCTGCTCGGCCAGCTGCCTGGCGACCAGTTCCTGACGCACGATGTTCCGCAGCCCCGACAGACCCGCCAGCCAGGCGTCGGCGCCGCCGTCGAATCCCGCCTGGCGCTGCTCCGGCAGCCGACCCCGGTGGGCATAGGCCTCGATCAGGGCTTCTGCCCTCGCTTGACCTGGGGCTTGGGCAGGCGCAGCCGGCGCATCTGCAGGGTGCGCATCAGCGCGTACGCCACCGCGCCCTTGGTGTTCTTGTCCGGGAAGCGCTGGGCCAGCTGCTTGCGCAGGCCGAAGGACAGGATGAAGGAGTGCACCACGATCAGCGCGATGATCACGACCCAGAGCACCAGTGAGATCGCGGTCAGCGCGGGGCTGCGCATCACACTGAGCAGCAGGATGATCACGGCGAACGGCAGGAACCACTCGGCCGCCGTCATCCGGGAGTCCACGTAGTCGCGGGCGAAGCGCCGCACCGGGCCCTTGTCGCGGGGCGGCAGCGCCGACTCGTCGCCGTTCAGCAGCGCGGCGCGCTGCCGCTCGCGGGCGGAGCGGTCGCGGCTGCGGGCGTCCTTGGCGGCCTCCTTGCGGTCCTTGGGCACGTACGCGCGACCGCGGCGGTTGGCCTCGGCCTCACTGCGCTTGGGCGTGGGGCGGCCCTTGGGCGCTTGCGCGGCGGGGCGGTCGGCGGAGTCAGGCTTCTCGAGCGTGACGGCGTCGGCGGGGGCATCCTGGGAGCTTCGTCGGAACACACGGCAAGAGTACGTGGTCAGCAGGTGTAATCCCTAGCCCTGGTGGGCAACCGGCTGCCTCGGCCGCCCCGGTGCCGCCTCCGGGGCCCTGCTCCTGCCTGTGGTCGAGGCGACACCTGGAGGTATCCCTCGCACGGATGACGCCGCTGCGGTGTTGCTGTAGCACTCTTGTTGCAGGCCGGTGCGCTGCGGTGAACGCCCCGCGCCCCGTAGTCTTGGGTACGAGAACCGGCAGGCCGGAGAAGGGGGCGCGCGAGGCCCATGAGCGACGGAATTATGAGGCGGATGTCGATGATCTTCCGCGCCAAGGCCAACAAGGCCTTGGACCGTGCGGAGGACCCACGGGAGACACTCGACTACTCGTACCAGAAACAGCTCGAACTGCTGCAGAAGGTGCGTCGTGGAGTGGCCGATGTGGCGACGTCCCGCAAGCGCCTGGAGCTCCAGCTCCAGCAGCTCCAGAAGCAGTCCTCGACGCTGGAGGAGCAGGGCCGCAAGGCGCTCTCGCTCGGCCGCGAGGACCTGGCCCGTGAGGCGCTGACCCGCCGTTCCGGGATCCAGCAGCAGGTCGCCGACCTGGAGACGCAGTACCAGGCCCTGCAGGGCGAGGAGGAGAAGCTCACGCTCGCCTCCCAGCGGCTGCAGTCCAAGGTCGACGCCTTCCGGACCAAGAAGGAGACCATCAAGGCCACCTACACGGCCGCGCAGGCGCAGACCCGTATCGCCGAGTCCTTCTCCGGGATCTCGGAGGAGATGGGCGACGTCGGCCTGGCGATCCAGCGGGCCGAGGACAAGACGGCGCAGATGCAGGCGCGGGCCGGCGCGATCGACGAGCTGCTCGCCTCGGGCGCGCTCGACGACCCGACCGGGATGCGCAAGGACGACATCACCGCCGAGCTGGAGCGGATGTCCAGCGGTTCGGACGTCGAGCTGGAGCTCGCCAGGATGAAGGCCGAGCTGTCCGGCGGCAGTGCGGAGCCGACTCCTGCGATCGAGCAGGGTCAGCAGCCGACCACGCCGCAGGACCAGCCCCGGTTCGACAAGTAAGGGAGAGTCTCATGATCGTCAGGATCATGGGGGAGGGCCAGTTCGAGGTCCCGGACAGCCTGGTGGACCGGCTCAACGAGCTGGACAACGCCGTGCTGGCCGCTCTCGACACGGCTGACCGGGCCGACTTCAAGGTCAGCCTGGCCGCCCTGCTCGCTGCCGTCCGGGCCGGCGGCACGCCGGTCGCGGACGACGTGCTGGTCCCCTCGGACGCCACCCTGCCGTTCGAGGACGCCACGGTGGACGAGGTCAAGGCACTGCTGCACGACGACGGGCTCATCCCCGGATAGTGACGGCGGACGCAGGAGGGGCACCCCGACCGGGGTGCCCCTCCTGCTTGCTGACGCGGCTTCAGCAGCCGTTACGGCAGGGCCAGCATCTGGTCCAGCGCCGCCTTGGCGTGCTTCTCGGTCTCCGGGTCGACCGTGATCACATTGGGGACCCGGCCCTCCACCAGCGACTCCAGGGTCCAGACCAGGTGCGGCAGGTCGATCCGGTTCATGGTGGAGCAGAAGCAGACCGTGCGGTCCAGGAACACGATCTCCTTGTCCGGGTGCGCCTTGGCCAGCCGGCGGACCAGGTTGAGCTCGGTGCCGATGGCCCACTTGCTGCCGGGCTCGGCGGCGTCCAGCGCCCGGATGATGTACTCGGTCGAGCCCACCAGGTCGGCGGCCTCGACCACCTCGTGCTTGCACTCCGGGTGGACCAGCACGGTGACCCCGGGGACGCGCTCGCGGACCTCGTTCACCGAGTCCAGCGAGAAGCGGCCGTGGACCGAGCAGTGGCCGCGCCACAGGATCATCTTGGCCGCCCGCAGCTGCTCGGGGGTCAGCCCGCCGCCCGGCTTGTGCGGGTTGTAGACGACGCAGTCGTCGGGGCTGAGGCCCAGGTCGCGCACGGCGGTGTTGCGGCCCAGGTGCTGGTCCGGCAGGAACAGCACCTTGGTCCCCTGCTCGAAGGCCCACTCCAGGGCCCGCTGGGCGTTGGAGGAGGTGCAGATGGTGCCGCCGTGCCGGCCGGTGAAGGCCTTGATGTCGGCGGAGGAGTTCATGTAGGCGACCGGGACGACGGTGTCGGCGATCCCGGCGTCGGTGAGCACGTCCCAGCACTCGGCGACCTGCTCGGCGGTGGCCATGTCGGCCATCGAGCAGCCGGCCGCCAGGTCGGGGAGGATGACCTGCTGGGCGGCGCTGGTCAGGATGTCCGCGCTCTCGGCCATGAAGTGCACGCCGCAGAAGACGATGTACTCGGCCTCGGGCTTGTTGGCGGCGTCGCGGGCCAGCTTGAAGGAGTCGCCGGTGACGTCGGCGAACTCGATGACCTCGTCGCGCTGGTAGTGGTGGCCCAGGATGAACACCCGGTCGCCGAGGGCGGCCTTGGCGGCGCGGGCGCGGGCGACCAGGTCCGGGTCGGAGGCGGCGGGGAGGTCGCCGGGGCAGTCGACGCCGCGCTCGCTGGCGGCGTCGGCCTCGCGGCCGAGCAGCAGCAGGGCCAGCGGGGTGGGCGCCGGCTCCTGTGCCAGTGTTCCGGGGCGTGCACCGTTGGTGGTCATGGGCGGACTGCCCTCCTGTGGGGGAGGGGCAGCGGCGCCCCACCCTTTTCGTCTATCTGACGCTATCTATCATAACCCGCTTGCGCCACCGTGACGACGGGCGCTGTGGGAGTGTGACGTACACCGCTCTGTGGGAGGGTCGCAGGTGGGGGCGGTCGGAGAGCCACGGGAAGGGTACGCGTAGGTGAGCCTCAGGTCGATCGGCGTCGGTGCGGGGGTGCGGCGGATGGTGCGCAGGGAGCGCACCGAGAAGCACCGGGCGTCCACCCCGTTGGAGCTCTTCTTCGACCTCTGCTTCGTGGTCGCGGTGGCCCAGGGCGGCTCGCAGCTGGCCCACGCCTTCGCGGCGGGGCACGGCTGGAACGCGCTGCCGCACTACCTGTTCGTGTTCTTCGGGGTCTGGTGGGCCTGGATGAACTTCACCTGGTTCGCCTCGGCCTACGACACCGACGACGTCCCCTACCGGCTGGCGACCTTCGTCCAGATCACCGGCGCGCTGATCTTCGCGGCCGGGGTGCCGCGGATGTTCGAGGGCCGGATCGCGGTCGCGGTGCTCGGCTACGTGGTGATGCGGACGGTGATGATCACCCAGTGGCTGCGGGTGGCCTCGGCGTCCGACGGACCCGAACGGGTGATGGGACTGCGCTACGCCGGCGGCATCGCACTGTGCCAGTGCCTCTGGGTGGTCGCCGTGCTGCTCCCGCACCGGGTGCAGGTCTGGGTGCTGCTGCCGGTGGTGCTGCTGGAGATGCTGGTCCCGCTGTTCGCCGAGCGCCGGTACGCGACCACCTGGCACCCTGAGCACGTCTCCGAGCGCTACGGCCTGTTCACCCTGATCGTGCTGGGGGAGACGGTCTCGGCGGCCACCGTCGCGGTCCAGTCCGGGGTGAATGGGCACGGCGACCTCGGGAAGGTGCTGCCGATCGCCGCCGGCGGCCTGCTGGTCTGCTTCTCGGCCTGGTGGATCTACTTCGCCCGGCCGATCCACGACTACCTGCGATCCAACCGGCAGGCGTTCGTCTGGGGCTACGGCCACTACTTCGTCTTCCTCAGCGCGGCCGGCATCGGGGCCGGGCTGGAGGCCGCCGTTGAGCACGCCGTGGGTGAGGCGCACCTGTCGGACACCGGGGCCGCGGCGGTGGTGACCGGGCCGACCGCACTCTTCCTGTTCACGGTGTGGGCGATCCACGCCCGGCACAACAAGCACGGTGCGGTCCAGATGCTGCTGCTGCCGGTCACGGCGCTGGCGGTGCTCGTCGCCACCCTCGTCGGCGGCGGCGCGGCCGTGCTGACGGCCGGGCTGCTCTGCGCCGTCGCCACCGCGGTCGGCCTGGTGCTGCACCTGCGCGAGGACGGGGCCGGTCAGCCGGGTTGAGTCCGGTGGCCGGTGTGCTAATCCTGTACGCGTGCCCGCACCGCTGAACTCCGCCGCCGCCCGTCTGGACGAGACCGACCGCAAGGTCCTGGAAGTGCTGGGCCGGGACGGGCGGGCCAGCTACGCGGAGATCGGACTGCTGGTCAACCTGTCCGCGACGGCCGTCAAAAGGCGGGTGGACCGGCTCCGGGAGCGCGGGGTGGTCCGCGGCTTCACCGTGGTGCTGGACCCGGGCTCGCTGGAATGGCGTACCGAGGCCTTCGTCGAGGTCTACTGCCGGGAGCGGACCTCGCCCGAGGAGATCCTGGCCGCGCTGCGGCAGTTCCCCGAGGTGGTCGCCGCCTGGACGGTCACCGGCGACGCCGACGCGCTGGTGCACCTCCGCGCGGCGGACACGGGGCACCTGGAGGCGGTGATCGAGCGGATCCGCAGGGAGCGCGGGGTGCAGCGGAGCCGTAGCCAGGTGGTGCTCAGCCGGTTGATCGGCTGACCCTCCGTGCGCGACCAGCCGTGCACGTGCCGCACCTGTTCGGAAACCGTCGCGGTGGGGCTGGCACGCGCAGGAATGCTGCGTGGGGCGGTGGGTTCCGACATGCCGGGTGGGGTTGCCGCTGCCTAGGGTTGATCACGACCTGAGCCCGCCGTGAGAGGACCCTCCCGTGACCCAGCGCATGCACCGGTACGACGCCAGGACGGTCGACCTGGTCTTCGACTACATGCGGGAGCGGCTGCAGTACGACCCGGTGCCGCTGGACCACCCGGGCGACGGCGAGCGGCTCGGAGCCGTGCTGGACGGGCTGCTGAGCCCCGGCGGAAACGATCCTGCCGATGTGCTGAAGCTCTACGACCACGAGCTGTCGCGCGCCGTGATCTCGGCCGACAGCCCCCGTTACCTGTCCTTCATCCCCTGTGCGCCCACCAAGGCCGCGCTGCTCTTCGACATGGTGGTCTCCTGCGCCTCGCTGCAGGGCATCTCCTGGCTGGAGGCGGCCGGCGCCATCGCCGCCGAGAACCAGGTGCTGCGGCTGATCTCGGACCGGGCCGGGCTGCCCGAGTCGGCCGGCGGCTGCTTCGTCTCCGGCGGTTCGGCCGGGAACCTGTCGGCCCTGGTGGTGGCCAGGGACACGGCCAGGCACCGGCTGGGGGTGGGCGTCGGAGCTCGGCTGCGGATCGCGGTGAGCGACCAGACCCACTCCTCGGTCACCAACACGCTCAACATCATCGGCGTGGAGAAGCTGGTGGTGCCGACCGAGGGCCACCGGCTGACCGGTACGGAGCTGCGCGCGGCGCTGGCCACCGACGGCGACCCGGCGTCGGTGATCGGGGTGGTCGGCACGGCCGGCACCACCAACGCCGGCATCGTCGACGACCTGGCCGGGCTGGCCGAGGTGGCCCGGGAGTACGGGCTCTGGTTCCACGTCGACGGCGCCTACGGCGGGGCAGGGCTCTTCGCCCCGTCGGTCCGGGCCAAGTACGACGGCATCGAGCACGCCGACTCCTTCGTGGTGGACCCGCACAAGTGGCTGTTCGCGCCGTTCGACTGCGCGGCGCTGGTCTACCGGGACCCGAGGCTGGCCAAGGCGGTGCACACCCAGGACGCCTCCTACCTGGACGTGCTGCACACCGGCGACCACGAGCAGGAGTGGAACCCCACCGACTACGCCTACCACCTCACCCGCAGGGCCCGCGGCCTGCCGCTCTGGTTCTCGCTCGCGGTGCACGGCACCGACGCCTACACCGAGGCGATCGAGACCGGGATCGGCCTGGCCAGGGACACCGCCGCGCTGATCCGCGCCGAGTACCCGCAGCTGGAGGTGGTCCGCGAGCCCGAGCTCTCCTGCCTGGTCTACCGGCGCCTGGGCTGGCAGGCCGAGGACTACTACGCCTGGTCCGAGAAGCTGCTGGCGGACCAGGTGGGCTTCGTCACCCCGACCGGGTGGGAGGGCGAGGTGGTCTCCCGGTTCGCCTTCCTGCACCCCGGCACCACCATGGCGATGGTCAGGGAGATCCTGGACACCATGGTCTGACCGCCGCCCGGGATCCGGCGCTCAGAGCGCTCAGAGGTAGGCGCTCGACGGCAGGTACGGAGCCGGCGGGCGCATCCCGCGCAGGGCCAGGTAGCCGCGGTTGCGCAGGGTCAGGCCGCCGGCCAGGCCGACCGCCACGGCCCAGTCCTGCTCGGCGGTGGCGCGGGCGATCCGCACCTCGGTCCCGGCCGGGACCCGGGCCAGTGCCTCGATCAGCAGCCGCGAGGCGAGCCGCCGGGAGGTGGCCGCCAGCAGCACGATCCGCCCCTCCCGCCGGTAGCAGTAGCCGCTGCCGGTGAGGGTGTCGACGAGCAGCAGTTCGTCACAGGTGCGCAGCAGCACCGGGTGGTCCGGGCCGTGCGCCCCGCCCCGGGCGCGGCGGTCCACTGAGTCCAGCAGCGCCAGGTGCGAGGCGTCGCCGAGGTGCACCGGGATGCCGCCGGGGTCCGGCAGCGCGGCCCGGTCGACCTGGCCGATCAGCTCCATCGTCGGGTGCAGCTTGAACCCCGCCGCCTGGTAGCGGCGGGCCGCGCGCGGATCCGGGGAGGAGGCGACGATGCCGCGCAGGCAGCCGCGCCCGTAGGCGACGGCGTGGTCCAGCAGCAGCCGTCCCACCCCCTTGCCCTGGGCCTCCGGGACCACGCAGAACAGCGAGAGGCCCCACAGGCCCTCGCGGCGCAGGGCCAGGGCGGCGCCGATCGGCCGGCCGTCCTCCTCGGCGAGCCAGCAGCCGCCGGGGTCGGTGCCGGCGAGGTGCCGGGTGCGGATGTCGGAGACCGCGACGGCCGCCGGGGTCGGCTCTCCCGGCTCCTCGCCGAGACTGCGGTCCAGGGCGGCGAAGGCCGCGGTGGACACCTCGCGGACGGCTGCGGCGTCGGAGGCGCTGTCACGGACCGGGCGCAGGAGCATGGACTCAGTCTCCCTCCGGACCGGCGCGGGAGGGGACCGTTCCGGCCGCCTCCGCCGGGCAGTGTGCGAGCATGGGAGATGCCCCTACCACTTGTGGGCAATCCCCGGAATACTTCGGGGACGCCGCCGGTTTGCCGCTGGTAGCAGCAGTACGTCGTCACAACCCGGGAGTATGCAGATGACCGTCCAGGACGAGACCAACGTCGAGAGCGGGATCCTCCTCAGCGATGCCGCCGCGGCCAAGGTCAAGAGCCTGCTGGAGCAGGAGGGCCGCGAGGACCTCGCGCTGCGCGTCGCCGTGCAGCCCGGTGGCTGCTCGGGCCTGCGCTACCAGCTGTTCTTCGACGAGCGCTCGCTCGACGGCGATGTCGTGAAGGACTTCGGCGGCGTGAGCGTCGTCACCGACCGGATGAGCGCTCCGTACCTCGGCGGCGCCTCCATCGACTTCGTCGACACCATCGAGAAGCAGGGCTTCACGATCGACAACCCCAACGCCACCGGCTCCTGCGCCTGCGGCGACTCCTTCAGCTAGTCGCTCCGCGCACGGCCGAAGCAGCGGCGCCCCCGTCCGTCCGGACGGGGGCGCCGTTCTGCGTGCGGGGCCGGGCGGGCCGGGTCAGTTGGGCTTGGTCGGGCCGTGGGTGACCACGGTGCCGCTGCTGGGCAGCGGATCGCTGAGCGGGAGGGCCTTCCCGGTGGTGGTGTCCACCACCCTGCGCCCGTCCAGCGGCGACCCTAGGTCGGTGCTGACCGTCTGCGGGGTCAGCACGGCCGGGCACATCTGGCCCGTCTTGGGGCCCTGGGTGACCACCACGGTCACCGCGACCTCGCCGGAGGCCGACTGGTCCGCGTGCAGGCCGTACTTCTCGCAGGTACCGCCGTAGAAGTGGACGGTGAGGACGGTGCCGGAGGTGGAGTA
This sequence comes from Streptacidiphilus jeojiensis, assembly GCF_042510965.1. Taxonomy (NCBI): domain Bacteria; kingdom Bacillati; phylum Actinomycetota; class Actinomycetes; order Kitasatosporales; family Streptomycetaceae; genus Streptacidiphilus; species Streptacidiphilus jeojiensis. Next base: position 142,141 of record NZ_JBEUKS010000020.1, on the reverse strand, counting down.
GCCGTCGGCCGTCTGACCCCTGCCGGTGGGGGTGGCCGACGCGGCACCGGAGCCGGAGCCCGAGCTGCTCGGCGCGGGGATGTTGGGGCCGCCGGGCTGGATGCCGGTCTGGGTGCCCGCCGCGGGCGTGGTGGGCACCGGCACGACCACCGACGACGTGGCCGAGGGCGATACCGAGACCGCTGCCGAGCCGCCGGCGTTCACCGCGGAGCCGGAAGCGCATGCCGTGGCGCCGCCCAGCGCGACGGCTCCGAGTACCGCGAGTGCCGCCGCTGTCCGTGCAGTCGTCCGGGTCGTCGTCCTGCGAGTCATCACTCATGCCTCCCGTGCTGTCCCGTATAGCTGAACGATGATGGGACGCGGAAGGTGCGGAACAGGTTCCGCCGGATCAGTCGCCGAAGTCGGAGAGGTCCCGGACCAGGGCCGCCGAACGGGCGCTGACCTCGAAGCCAGGGTGCACGGGGCGGTCGGCGGTGGCCTTGTCGGTGGCCAGCAGCGGCCAGAACAGGCCCATCCGGCGGGAGGTGTGCACCAGACCGGCGAGGGTGTCGGCGTCGGCGTCGCCGCGGAGGTGGGCGGGGACGTGGATCGGGTTGTTCCTGGGCAGCATGCGGTGCTCCGAGGTCGGTTCCGGCGGCGAGTGGACGCCGTCCACCTTCGACCCTAGATCGGGAACGGAGCGCATTCCAGGCCTACCACAGGGTAACCGGCAGGTGCCGGTGAGGTGACAGGGCGTGCGGCCGGTACCGTGTTCGGGGCCGACATCTGTCGGCACCCTGTGTGCAGTCCCGTAGAGAACCGCTTCGAGGAGCCCTTCCGTGCGCATCGCTGTTACCGGATCGATCGCCACCGACCACCTCATGACCTTCCCCGGACGTTTCGCGGAGCAGTTCATGGCGGAGCAGATGCACACCGTGTCGCTCTCCTTCCTGGTCGACACCCTGGACGTGCGCCGCGGCGGGGTCGCCCCCAACATCTGCTTCGGGATGGGCCTGCTCGGGCTGCACCCGATCCTGGTCGGCGCGGCCGGGGCGGACTTCGCCGAGTACCGGTCCTGGCTGGACCGGCACCACGTGGACACCAGCGCGGTGCGGATCTCCGAGACCCGGCACACGGCGCGGTTCGTCTGCACCACCGACACCGACCACAACCAGATCGCGTCCTTCTACACCGGTGCGATGAGCGAGGCCCGCAACATCGAACTGCGGCCGATCGCCGAGCGGCTGGGCAGTCTGGACCTGGTGCTGATCGGCGCGGACGACCCGGAGGCGATGGTCCGCCACACCGAGGAGTGCCGCGACCGCGGGTACGCCTTCGCGGCCGACCCGTCGCAGCAGCTGGCCCGGCTGGACGGCCACGACATCCGCAGCCTGGTGGACGGGGCGACCTACCTCTTCTCCAACGAGTACGAGAAGGCCCTGATCGAGACCAAGACCGGCTGGTCCGAGGAGGAGATCCTGGACCGGGTCGGCGTGCGGGTCACCACGCTGGGCGCGAAGGGCGCCCGGATCGACCGCAAGGGTGAGCCGCCGGTGCTGGTGCACTGCCCGGTGGAGAACGTCAAGGCGGACCCGACGGGTGTCGGCGACGCGTTCCGGGCCGGGTTCCTCGCGGGGCTGACCTGGGAGCTGGGGCTGGAGCGGTGCGCGCAGATCGGCTCGATGCTGGCGACCCTGGTCATCGAGACGGTCGGCACGCAGGAGTACGAGCTGCGGCGCGGGCACTTCCTGGACCGCTTTGCCGTGGCCTACGGCGAGGACGCGGCCGCCGAGGTCCGGACGCACCTGGCCTGAGCGATCCGCACTACGCCGGTGGGCGGCTGACGTTCGCGCAGTTCCCCGCGCCCCTAAAATTAGGGGCGCGGGGCTCTGCTTGTTGAAATGCGTGCGCAACCTCAGCTCAGACGGCGGATCAGGTAGGCAACGGCGCCGACGCCCTCCGCGGGTTCGCTCCCCACGTACTCCTGATCGCGCATCTCGCACCAGGCCGGGATGTCGAGCCCCGCGGCCTCGTCGTCGGACAGGACTCTGATGAGCCCGCCGACCGGGACGTCGCCGAGGTGCTTGGCCAGCTCGATCACCGGGATCGGACAGCGGCGGCCCAGGGTGTCCAGGGTCAGTTCGTCCGTCGACGGCGTTGCTGACGGAGCGTCGAGCGTACTGCGGACCGCCGCGACGGCCCGGGGGAGGACCTCCAGGAAGCGGTCGAGGTCGGCGTCGGCGCAGTCCGCCGGCAGCGACACCCGGATGTTGCCCTCGGTGAGCACCCCCATCGCGGCCAGCACATGGCTGGGCGTCAGCGTGCTGGAGGTGCAGGAGGAGCCGGAGGTGACGGCGAAGCCGGCCCGGTCCAGCTCGCCCAGCAGTGCCTCCCCGTCGACGTAGAGGCAGGAGAAGGTCAGCAGGTGGGGCAGCCGGTCCTCGGCGGGGCCGAGCACGGCCAGGTCGGGGACCAGCCCCGGCAGGGCCTCCCGCAGCCGGGCGATCCTGGCGTGCTGCACCGGGTTCAGCGCCGCTGCCTCCTGCCGGACCGCGCGCAGCGCGACCGCCGCCGCGATCACCGCGGGGACGTTGACGTGGCCGGGCACCCGTCCGGCCTCCCGGTCGTCCGCGGGCAGCGGCGAGCGGTAGCGGACGCCCTTGCGGACCGCCAGCACACCGACGCCCGCCGGTCCGCCCCACTTGTGCGCCGAGGCGGTCAGCAGCGACCAGCCCCGGGGCGCTCCCAGCGGCCCGAGCGACTGGGCCGCGTCCACCAGCAGCGGCACCCCGCGCTCCGCGCACAGCTCGGCCACCTCGGCGACCGGCTGCACCGTCCCCACCTCGTGGTTGGCCGACTGCAGGGCGGCCAGCGCGGTGCCGGGGCGCAGCTCCTCGGCGAACGCCCCGGTGCGGACCCGTCCCTGACGGTCCACCGGGACGGCGGCGGCGGTGCCCCCGTCGGCCTGGTGTCGCTCGGCCGCGTGGAGCACGGAGGAGTGTTCGACCGCGGAGTGGACCAGGTGTCGCCCGTTCCGGTGATTCCCGGCGAGCGCGCCCAGCACCGCGAGCTGGTTGGCCTGCGTCCCCGACGTGGTGAACACCACTTCGTCGGTACGGGCGCCGAGTTCCGCGGCGACGGTCTCGCGGGCGGCGTCCAGCAGCATCCTGGCCCGGCGTCCGTCCCGGTAGAGCCGTGCCGGGTCGGCCCAGCCCTCGTCGAGCGCGGACAGCAGCGCCTGCCGGGCGAGCGGGTGCAGCGGGGCGGTCGAGGCTGCGTCGAAGTACGGCACCTTCACACGTTAGCGAGCAGGTCCTTGGCGGGACGTCAGGGGGCCGTCCACAGTGTGATCGTTTGGGTGCCTTATGGTGTGTCAGCCGGGTGCCACCGGCGTGTCGCCGGAATGCTCCCCGGGTGTGCGAAGTGCCCATCTGACCTGGGAATCCATCCGTTCGGGGGCCATCCGGGGGCCGCCTCGGCGCGTTAGCCGGACCTGCCCGCGAAGCTCCGATACGCCTGGAGTAGGGTTTGGCCCGCATAAACATCCATACCCTGCCCGCTGACCGGGCCGCCGGGACCACAGTTACCCGGGTGGCGCGTGAGCGGGCGAGACTTCGGGAAGGCGCTACGTGAGTCCCAACGGCTCCGACCGCTCGCCGCGGCGCTCGATGCGGCGGAAGCTGCTCTCAGCGCTCACGCTGGGCCTCGTCCTTGCCACCGCCACCGGCTGCTCGTCCTCGCAACTGCCCCGGCTCGGCCTGCCCACTCCGCGTGACGAGCAGGGCAAGACCGTCCTCTTCATCTGGCAGAGCTCGTGGATCGCGGCGCTGGCTGTCGGTGTCCTCGTCTGGGGACTGATCCTGTGGAGCGTGTTCTTCCACCGGCGCAGCCGCACCAAGATCGAGGTGCCGCAGCAGTTCCGGTACAACATGCCGGTCGAGGCACTGTTCACCGTGGTCCCGCTGATCATGGTGTCGGTCTTCTTCGCCTACACCGCGCGTGACGAGGACTACCTCCTCAAGACCCCGACGCCGGCCACCACGGTCAACGTCGTCGGTTTCCAGTGGAGCTGGGCGTTCAACTACAACCACACCGTCACCAACAAGAGCCAGGGCGACGTGGCCGGTGACGACGGCGGCGCCTACGACGTCGGCACGCCGGGAACCCCGCCCACGCTGTGGCTGCCGCTGGGGGAGAAGGTCGAGTTCGACCTCACCTCGCGTGACGTGATCCACGGCTTCTGGCCGGTCGACTTCCTGATGAAGATGGACGTCATCCCCGGTGTGGTGAACAAGTTCGAGGTGACGCCCACCGCGCTCGGCACCTTCCGCGGGAAGTGCACCGAGCTCTGCGGTGTCGACCACTCGCAGATGCTGTTCAACGTCAAGGTGGTCACCCCGGCCGAGTACGACGCGCACATCGCCGAGCTTCGCGCCAAGGGCCAGAAGGGCTTCGTGCCCGCGGGCATCACGACCACCGGAGCGGACAACGCCAAATGACGATCCTCAACGAACCCCAGGGTCTCAGCGGTGGTACCGCCACCGTGGGCCGGAAGAGCGCGCTTGAGCGCAAGTCCGGGACCCAGGTCATCAAGTGGATGACCACCACCGACCACAAGACCATCGGCACGCTGTACCTGGTCACCTCGTTCGCGTTCTTCATCATCGGCGGCATCCTGGCGCTGACGATGCGTGCGCAGCTGGCACAGCCGAACGGCTCGGTCCTGACGAACGAGCAGTTCAACCAGGCGTTCACCATGCACGGCACGATCATGCTGCTGATGTTCGCCACCCCGCTGTTCGCCGGCTTCACCAACTGGATCATGCCGCTGCAGATCGGCGCGCCCGACGTGGCGTTCCCGCGGCTGAACATGTTCGCGTACTGGCTGTACCTGTTCGGCTCGCTGATCGCGGTGGGCGGCTTCCTCACCCCGCAGGGTGCGGCCGACTTCGGCTGGTTCGCCTACTCGCCGCTGTCCGACGCGATCCACTCGCCGAGTGTCGGCGCCGACATGTGGATCATGGGTCTGGCGCTGTCCGGCTTCGGTACCATCCTCGGCTCGGTCAACTTCATCACGACCATCCTCTGCATGCGTGCCCCCGGCATGACCATGTTCCGGATGCCGATCTTCGTGTGGAACGTGCTGCTCACCGCGGTGCTGGTGCTGCTGGCCTTCCCGGTCCTGGCCGCCGCGCTGCTGGCGCTGGAGGCGGACCGCAAGTTCGGTGCGCACGTCTTCGACCCCGCCAACGGCGGGCCGATCCTCTGGCAACACCTCTTCTGGTTCTTCGGCCATCCAGAGGTGTACATCATCGCGCTGCCGTTCTTCGGGATCATCTCCGAGATCGTCCCGGTGTTCTCGCGCAAGCCGATGTTCGGCTACCAGAGCCTGATCGCGGCGACCATCGCCATCGCCGGCCTCTCGGTCACCGTGTGGGCCCACCACATGTACGTGACCGGCGCGGTGCTGCTGCCGTTCTTCTCCTTCATGACGTTCCTCATCGCGGTGCCCACCGGGGTGAAGTTTTTCAACTGGATCGGCACCATGTGGCGGGGCTCGCTGAGCTTCGAGACCCCGATGCTGTGGACCGTCGGCTTCCTGGTGACCTTCCTCTTCGGCGGTCTGACGGGTGTTCTGCTGGCCTCCCCGCCGATCGACTTCCACGTCTCGGACTCCTACTTCGTGGTGGCGCACTTCCACTACGTGGTGTTCGGCACGGTCGTCTTCGCGATGTTCGCGGGCTTCCACTTCTGGTGGCCCAAGATGACCGGGAAGATGCTGGACGAGCGGCTGGGCAAGATCACCTTCTGGATGCTGTTCGTCGGCTTCCACACCACCTTCCTGGTGCAGCACTGGCTGGGCGCCGAGGGCATGCCGCGTCGCTACGCGACCTACCTGCCCACCGACGGCTTCACCACGCTGAACCTGATCTCCACCATCGGGTCGTTCATCCTCGGCGCCTCGATGCTGCCGTTCTTCTACAATGTGTGGAAGACCGCGAAGTACGGCGAGAAGGTCGACGTCGACGACCCGTGGGGCTACGGCCGTTCGCTGGAGTGGGCGACCTCCTGCCCGCCGCCGCGGCACAACTTCCTCACCTTGCCGCGGATCCGCTCCGAGTCCCCGGCGTTCGACCTGCACCACCCGGAGATCGCGGCCCAGGACTACCTGGAGAACCACGGCGAGGTGCCGCCGCACCTGGTCGCCGCACTGGAGGCAGCCGCTGCCGACACCGAGAAGGAGGCGGGTGACCGATGAGGGAACAGGGCAAGATCTTCGCTGGCTTCGCCGTCTTCGTCCTCGGCATCGCGATCTGGTACGGCATCTGGTCCAAGGACCCGACCGGCACCACGGCACTGTTCATGGCCTTCGGGCTGGGCGCCTTCATCGCCTTCTACCTGCTGTTCACCGCCAAGCGGGTGGACACCGGGGCCGGTGACAACCCCAAGGCCGAGGTGTCCGACGACGCCGGCGTGCAGGGCTTCTTCAGCCCGCACAGCTGGATGCCGCTGTCCCTGGGCATCGGCGGGGCGCTGATGTTCAGCGGTGTCATCTTCGGCTGGTGGCTGATGTACTTCTCCGCCCCCATCCTGCTGATCGGCATCTTCGGCTGGGTCTTCGAGTACTACCGGGGCGAGAACCAGACGCAGTGAGTTCCACCCCGTGAAGGGGCGGTGGACCGTTTCGACGGTCCGCCGCCCCTTCTGCGTTTCCGGTTCCGGGTATTCGGCATCACTCGTTGGGGCGCGGTCAGTGGGTGTAATGCTGTGATTCTTCCTAGGATGTGACGGTACGTCGACTATCGGCGCTTGGGAAGGACAAGGGCATGAGGGCTCGGTTTCTGGCAGCAGCGGCGTTGACGGCCGGGCCGCTGCTGCTGTGCGGGTGCAGTGGTGGCAGCAGCCTCGGCCATGAGAGCTCGGTGGACGCGGCCGGTCTGGTCAGCCTCAGCCCGTCCGGACGGACCGTCGACCCCGACCTGCCGGTGGTGGTCACCGCGGCGCACGGGCAGCTCACCGATGTGGTGGTGACCGACGCCGGGGGCCGCCGGGTGGCCGGGGCGATCGCCGCCGACGACCGCAGCTGGCGCTCCAGCGCGCCGCTGAGCGCGGGGCAGCAGTACACCGTGCGGATCAGCGCCGACAACGGCGACGGCGGCCGTGGGACCACGGTCCAGCAGTTCGCCACCAAGCCCGCCCCGAAGACCCTGACGGTGAAGCTCACGCCCGGCGACAAGGCCGTCTACGGGGTCGGCGAGCCGATCACGGCGACCCTGAGCACCCCCGTGCACGACCCGGCCGCCAGGAAGGCCGTGGAGCGCGGTCTGACCGTCGACTCCACCCCCTCGGTGCAGGGCGGCTGGTACTGGGTGGACGACAGCACCCTGCACTTCCGCCCCAGGACCTACTGGCCCGCGCACGCCGCCGTCAGTGCGGCCTTCTCCATGCAGGGCCTGCCGGTCGGCGCGGGGCTCTACGCCGGCGCCCCCAGCAGGATCTCCTTCAGCACCGGGGACAAGGTCCTCGCGCTCACCGACGCCGGCAGCGACGAGATGACGGTCTACCGCAACGACAAGGTGATCAGGACGCTGCCGATCACCACCGGGAAGCCGGGCTTCTCCACCCGCAGCGGGTTCAAGGTGGTCCTGGAGCAGTCGCCGGTGGTCTACATGAACTCCACCACCATCGGCATCCCGGCCGGCAGCTCCGAGTCCTACCACCTGGACGTGCACTGGGACACCAGGGTCACCTGGAGCGGCGAGTACGTCCACGCCGCGCCCTGGTCGGTGGACCAGCAGGGGGTCGCCAACGTCAGCCACGGCTGCACCGGGATGAGCACCGAGAACGCGCACTGGTTCTACGACACCGTCCGGCGCGGCGACGTGGTGGACGTGGTCAACAGCCGGGGCCACCAGATGGAGACCTTCAGCAACGGCTTCGGCGACTGGAACCTGTCCTGGGACGACTGGCTCAAGGGCAGCGCCCTGGGCCGGCCGGTCGACACCGGCGCGGTGGACGGCCGGACCGCGGCCGAGGTGGGACACCTGCGTCCGGAGGCCTGAGCAGCCCTCCGGCGGCATTCCTGGAAATGACCCTGCGCGCACGCACGTTCGCCTGAACAATGGGCGGCGGTACGGCACTTGGCCATTCCAGGAGGGGAATCCCGTTGTCCGAGAGCGCCACCGCGGTCCGCATGTCCGAACCCGTAACCGGGACGACGCCGGGGCAGTCGAGATTCGTCCTGCCCGTCGTCCTGGTCGGTACCTTCATGGCGATCCTCGACGTCGCCATCGTGAACGTCGCCATCCCCTCGATCCGCAGCGGGCTGCACGCCGGCTTCGGCGCGGTCGAGCTGGTGGTCTCCGGTTACACCATCGCCTATGCCGCCCTGCTGGTCACCGGCGGGCGGCTGGGGGACATCATCGGCCGCAAGCACATGTTCGTGGCCGGACTGCTGGTCTTCTCGGCGGCCTCGGCGCTGTGCGGGGCGGCGCCCAGCATCGACGTGCTGATCGTGGCCCGGGTGCTGCAGGGCATCGGCGGAGCGATGCTCTACCCGCAGGTCCTGGCGATCATCCAGACCACCTACCAGGGCCAGTCCAGGATCAAGGCGCTGGGCACCTTCGGCGCGGTCATCGGCATCGCCTCCATCGCCGGGCAGCTGATCGGCGGCGGACTGCTGGCCGCGAACCTGTTCGGCTGGACCTGGCGTCCGGTCTTCCTGGTGAACGTCCCGATCGGGCTGCTGGCCGTGGCGGCGGCACTGGTCTGGCTGCCCAGGGACGAGCCGGTCCCGGGCACCCGGCTGGACCTGGGCGGGGTCGGCCTGGTCACGCTGTTCCTGCTGCTGCTGTCGGTGCCGCTGCTGATCGGCCGTGACCAGGGCTGGCCCGCCTGGCTGCTGGTCTGCCTGGTCGCCGCGGTCCCGGCCGGATACGCCTTCGTCCGCTACGAGCACCGGGTCGGCCGGCGGGAGGGCGGCCAGCCGCTGGTGCGGCTGGACCTGTTCCGCAACCGCAGCTTCGCCGGCGGGGTGCCGATCGCCCTGCTGTTCATGGCCTCCTACGCCGGCTTCCTGTTCACGCTCGCGGTCTACCTGCAGACCGGTCTCGGCTTCTCGCCGATCGACTCGGCGATGGTCTACACACCCTCGGCCCTCGGCTTCTTCGTCACCTCGCTGCGGGCCCCCAGGCTGGTGCCGGTACTCGGCCGCCATGTGCTGACGCTCGGCTACCTGGTGGCCGGGCTCGGGCTGCTGGCCACCGCGGCCACGGCGTACACGGCGGGCACCTCGCTGACCGTGTGGACGCTGGCGCCGACGCTGCTGATCACGGGACTGGGCCAGGGCCTGGGGATGAGCCCGCTGGTCGGCACCATCATCTCCGGCGTGCCGCCGAAGGACGCCGGCTCGGGATCGGGCATCGTCACCACGATCATGCAGACCGCGAACGTGCTGGGGGTGGCCCTGTTCGGGCTGGTCTTCTTCGACCTGGTCGGGCAGTCGGCGCCGGGGGTGGCCTACTCCACCGCCTTCTCCGAGGTGCTGCCGATCTCCGCCGGGCTGCTGCTGGTCGCCGCACTGCTGGTGTTCCGGCTGCCGCACGCGCCGGGGCAGCCGTCCAACGCGCTGATCGAGCGGCTGCCCGGCTGGGCCAGCGGCTTCGCCTGGTCGATGTTCCTGTCCACCGGCGGCCGGGTCGGCGACACCCTGTTCACCGACCTGCTGGGCCGTTTCAGGGCCTCCCGGCTGGAACGGGCCGCCGAGGCCCCGGACACGATCGGTGACTTCCTCGCCTTCCACTACCACGAGCACGAGGCGGGGGACAGCTCCTGGATGGGCTACCTGCAGCGGGAGGCACTCGCCTACGGCGACCGGACGGTCCCGCGCGAGGAGGAGCGGCAGCCGGTGATCCAGGCCCAGATCGAGGAGATCAGGCGGCGCCAGGCAGCCGGGATGATCAATCCCGGGACCGATCCGGTGCTGTTCCAGCTGTTGACCTTCGCGATGGGCAGCTATCCGTCGCTGCTCCCGCAGATCACCCGGATGGCCACCGGACTGAGCCCGCACGACCCGGAGTTCGTGGCCCGCTGGGAGGAGTTCCTGCACCACATCGGCGCCCAACTGGAAATCCGGGGAGCGGAGACCAGGGCGGGCGGGGAGTTCGCCGTCGAGGGCTGACCCGTCCTCAGCAGACCGAAGGGCCCCTCCCGCGAGTGCTGCGGGAGGGGCCCTTCGGGTACTGCCGTGCGGTGGAGCGGGATCAGTGGTGGCCGTGGCCGCTGGTGATCTCGGCGTGCTCCTCCGGGGTCGGCTTGGGGATCTGCGCGGCCTCGCCGAAGTAGCTCTGGGAGAGCCGGGCGCGGGTCTTGGTCAGCAGCGAGACCTTGCGCTTGACGCCGTTCTCGTCCACCTCGGCCGGCAGCTCCATCGGCTGGAACTGCTCGTGCGCGGTGATGGTGTGCAGCGCCTCCGGGGAGAGCTGCTCGTGTACCTCGATGAACTCACCGTGCGGCAGGCGCTTGATGGTGCCGGTCTCGCGGCCGTGCAGGACCTTGTCCCGGTCACGGCGCTGCAGGCCGATGCACCAGCGCTTGGTGATGGTGAAGGCGATCACCGGGCCGACGAAGAAGAGGATCCGGCAGGCCCAGGTGATGGTGTTGATCGACAGGTTGAAGTGCGTGGCGAACAGGTCGTTGCCGCCGGCCACCAGCAGGATGCCGTACTCCGCGATCCAGGCGACACCGAAGGCGGTGCGCATCGGCGCGTTGCGCGGGCGGTCCAGGATGTGGTGCTCGCGCTTGTCGCCGGTGATCCACCCCTCCAGGAAGGGGTAGGCCGCGATCACGATCATCACCAGGCCGAAGATCATCAGCGGGATGAAGACGCCGAGGACGAGGGTGTGCCCGAAGGCTCTGATCTCCCAGCCGGGCATGATGCGGATCAGGCCCTCGGAGAAGCCCATGTACCAGTCCGGCTGGGCGTCGGTGGACACCTGGTCGGGCCGGTAGGGGCCGTAGGCCCAGATCGGGTTGACCGAGGCGATCGCCGAGACCATCGCGATGACGCCGAAGACCAGGAAGAAGAAGCCTCCGGCCTTGGCCATGTAGACCGGCATCAGCGGCATGCCGATGACGTTCTTCTCGGTCCGGCCGGGTCCCGCGAACTGGGTGTGCTTGTGGTAGAAGACCAGGATCAGGTGGGCCACCAGCAGGCCCAGCATGATGCCCGGGATCAGCAGCACGTGGATCGTGTAGAAGCGCGGGATGATGTCGTTGCCGGGGAACTGGCCCCCGTACAGGAACATCGCGATGTAGGTGCCGACGATCGGCATCGACAGGATCGCGCCCTCCATGAAGCGGATACCCGTACCGGACAGCAGGTCGTCCGGGAGGGAGTAGCCCATGAAGCCGTCGAACATGCCCAGGAACAGCAGCAGGAAGCCGAACAGCCAGTTGATCTCGCGGGGCTTGCGGAACGCGCCGGTGAAGAAGACGCGCATCATGTGCACCAGCATGGCCGCCACGAAGACGATGGCCGCCCAGTGGTGGATCTGACGGATCAGCAGGCCGCCACGGACGTCGAAGCTGATGTCCAGGGTGGACTTGTAGGCCTCCGACATCCGGATGCCGTTCAGCGGGGTGTAGGAGCCGTGGTAGACGACCTCACCCATGCTGGGGGTGAAGAACAGCGTCAGGTAGACGCCGGTCAGGATGATGATGATGAAGCTGTAGAGGCAGATCTCGCCGAGCATGAAGGACCAGTGGTCCGGGAAGATCTTCCGCAGGTTGGCCTTGGCCAGCCCGTAGATGCCGAGCCGGCCGTCGACCCAGTCCGCCGCCTTCTCGCCGAGGTGGGCCTGGTCGACCCCGGCCTCGCTGTGGCCGACCTGGTGGTCGTCGTGGTCGCCGACCGCTGTGGGTTCCGCGTGAGTGGTCATGGTTAGCTGCGCTCCCAGAAGCCGGGGCCGACGGGCTTGCTGAAGTCGCCGAGTGCCTCGAGGTAGCCGTCGCCGTTGACCGAGATCTGCAGCTGCGGCAGGGGGTGCCCGGCCGGGCCGAAGATCACTCGGCCACCGTCGGAGAGGTCGAAGGTCGACTGGTGGCACGGGCAGAGGACGTGGTGCGTCTGCTGCTCGTAGAGGCTGATCGGGCAGCCGACGTGGGTGCAGATCTTGGAGTAGCAGAGGACGCCCTCGTAGCCCCACTCCGCCGACGTCTGGTCCTTGATGTCGGCCGGCTGCATCCGGACCAGCATCACCGCGGCCTTGGCGATGACCTCCTGGAAGTCCTCGTCGCTCTCCTCCACGCCTTCCGGCTTGGCGAAGGTCAGCGAGCCCACCGTGATGTCGGAGGCCTTCATCGGCTCGTTGGTGTTCATGTTGACCAGGCGCTTGCCCTTGGCCCACTCGGTGGAGTCGAGCTTCTTCTCCGGCAGCGGACCGAGGTCGCGGAACAGCACCACCGCGGACAGCGGGACCATCGCCATGGCGCCGATCATGGTGTTGCGGATCAGCTTGCGACGGCCGAAGCCGCTCTCCTTGGCACCCTGGCGGAAGTCGGCGAAGACCTGCTCGCGGACCTCAGGGGTGGCCTCGATCGGGTGGCGCTCGGCGATGTGCTCCTCGTCCGACATCAGCGTGCGGGCCCAGTGGACCGCGCCGGCGCCGATGGCGAACAGCGAGATGCCGAGGGTCATGCCCAACGAGAAGTTGAGCTTGCTGATGTGGCCCAGCGGGAAGATGTAGACCGTGTTCTTGAGCTCGGGCCCCGGCTTGAAGAGCACGTAGGACGCGATGAAACCGATCGTCGCGACCATCGAGAGCAGGAACCACATCGCCACCTGGCGCTCCGCCCTGGCGGCGGCGTGCTCGTCGATGTCGGTACGGCGGTGCTCGTGGGGCGGCAGCCCCGGATCGGCGAAGGCGTCACCGTGGACGGCTAGCTCTCCGCCGTGGGCCCCGTGGGCCTCCGGCAGGTGTTCTTCAGACATGTTGTCCTGGCTCGTCATGACTTCTTGGCCTTGGGGGTGCGGGCGGCGATCCAGATCGCGATACCGATCAGGGCGCCCAGCGCGAAGATCCAGCCGAACAGGCCCTCGGTCACCGGACCCAGTGCGCCCAGGGTGAGCCCGCCGAAGCTGGGGTTCTTCGCCGGGTCGGTGGTGTGCTGCACGTAGGCGATGATGTCCTGCTTGTTCTGCGTGGACAGGGTGCTGTTCGGGAAGGACGGCATGTTCTGCGGGCCGGTGAGCATGGCCTCGTAGAGGTGCTTGGCGCTCACGCCGTCCAGGGAGGGCGCGTACTTGCCCTCGGACAGCGCGCCGCCGGAACCGGCGAAGTTGTGGCACTGCGCGCAGTTGGTACGGAACAGCTCTCCACCCTTGGCGACGTCGCCGGCGGCGTACTGGTCGGACGTCGGGATCGACGGACCGGCGCCGAGCGAGGCCACGTAGGCGGCCAGCTCGTTGATCTCGTCCTGGGTGTAGATCACCTTCTTGGCGGGGATCTGCGCACCTGGCTGCTGGGCCGGCATGCGTCCGGTGCCCACCTGGAAGTCCACGCTGGCAGAACCCACACCCACCAGGGTGGGCCCGTCCTTCGTCCCCTCGCCGCTGAGAGCGTGGCAGCTGGAGCAGCCCACGGCGAACAGCTTCTTGCCCTGCTCGATCTGCAGGGACTGGCTGCTGTCGGCCTGGGCGTTGCCGGCCGGAGCGAACGCCGCGTACAGCCCCCCGGTCGTCGCCAGCGCAAAGAGTAGGACGACGAGCGCTGCCAGCGGGTGGCGCCGTCGTGCGGAGAGCTTTTTCACGGATTAACCCCGGTGTGAGGATCTGGAGCGTCTGGAGTCTGGCTGACCGTCAGGTCGGTCTGTGGGGACCGCCCGGCGGTGTGCCGGGAGGACGGTCCGACCCTGGCCTACTTGATCAGGTAAATGGTCGCGAAGAGGCCGATCCAGACCACGTCGACGAAGTGCCAGTAATAGGACACGACGATCGCCGCTGTGGCCTGCTCGTGCGTGAACCGCTTGGCGGCGTACGTACGGCCGAGGACCAGCAGGAAGGCGATCAGACCACCCGTCACGTGCATGCCGTGGAAGCCGGTGGTCAGGTAGAACACCGAACCGTAGGGGCCCGAGGACAGCGAGATGTGGTCGTGCTTGACCAGGTCCGTGTACTCGAAGATCTGACCGCCGATGAACGTCGCACCCATGATGAAGGTGAGGATGAACCACGCCCTGAGCTTCTTCACGTCGCCGCGTTCGGCGGCGAAGACACCCATCTGGCAGGTGAAGGAGGAGAGCACCAGGATCGTGGTGTTGCCCGACGCGAAGGGAACGTTGAGGGCTTCGTTGATGGAATGCCAGTACTCCGTCCCGGTGACCGAGCGGAGTGTGAAGTACATCGCGAAGAGGGCCGCGAAGAACATCAGCTCGGAAGCCAGCCAGACGATGGTTCCGACGCTGACCAGGTTCGGCCGGTTGACCGATCCGTGTGCGTGCCCGGTTTCTACTGCAGTTGCTGTCGCCACGACGGTCATTATGTCGGTCGCTTATTCCGTCTTCACTCCGGGGGGTGTTCCTCGGTGTGTCCGGCTGGTGACGTACCCTCCGGCCGTGGTCGGACCCCTGACGACCTCGCAGGTAGCCCGGATGGCGGGGGGCGCCGCCCGGCGGTGTCCGTGCGCGACTGGCCGCCGGGTCCCCCGAAATGGTGAACCCGGAACGGCCGGACGGCTGCCGTCCCGATCTTCCCGTTTCGTACCGGTGCTGAGGGCGGTGCTTCGGGAGTAGCATCCGGCGCAGACGCCGAAGTGACCCCGGTCACCCATCAGCAGCCCGAGGACATCCCAGGGGGATACCGACCATGGCACTGAACGTTCTTGTCTACAGCGACGACCGCTCCACCCGCGAGCAGGTCCTGCTGGCGCTGGGGAAGCGGCCGGCGACGGACCTGGCGGAGCTCCAGTACCTGGAGTGCGCCACCGCGCCGGCGGTGCTGAAGGCACTGGACGCCCACGCCAAGGGGGTCCGCCGGCTGGACCTGCTGGTGCTGGACGGCGAGGCCACCCCGGTCGGCGGGATGGGCCTGGGCCGGCAGCTCAAGGACGAGGTCTACGGCTGCCCGCCGGTGCTGGTCCTGATCGGCCGGCCGCAGGACTCCTGGCTCGCCGCCTGGAGCCGCGCCGACGCCGCCATCGCCGCGCCGGTGGACCCGGCGGCGCTGGCGGAGACCGCGGTGACGCTGCTCCGCAGTGGTCAGGCGCATCTCGTCGGTTGAGATCTTCCACGGGGCGGCCGTCGCGGTCGCTAGGCTGGGCCTCTCCTTATCTGCACCCACTGAGAGGCCCAGGCCATGGTGAACGTGATTCCTGCGAACGGCGGCGGCGACCCCGTGCAGGCGCGGTCCTGGCCGGATCTGCTGAGCACGCTGATCGCCGGTGACGACCTGTCGACCGACGAGACCGCCTGGGCCATGGACCGGATCATGACCGGGGAGGCCTCGCCGATCCAGGTCGCCGGCTTCCTGGTGGGCCTGCGCGCCAAGGGTGAGACGGTGGACGAGATCGCCGGTCTGGTCGACTCCATGTACGCCCACGCCACCGTGATAGAGGTGCCGGGCCGGGCCGTGGACATCGTCGGCACCGGTGGCGACCGGGCCAAGACCGTCAACATCTCCACCATGTCGGCGATCGTCGCGGCCGGCGCGGGCGCGCTGGTGGTCAAGCACGGCAACCGGGCCGCCTCCTCCGCGAGCGGAGCCACCGACGTGCTGGAGAAGCTCGGCGTCAATCTGGAGCTGACCCCGCGTCGGGTGGCCGAGGTCGCCGTCGAGGCCGGGATCACCTACTGCCCGGCCCCGGTGTTCCACCCCTCGATGCGGCACGCCGGGCCGGCCCGGGTCGGTCTGGGCGTCCCCACCGCGTTCAACCTGCTCGGCCCGCTGACCAACCCGGCCCGGGTCGGCGCCAACGCCGTGGGCTGCTTCGACACCAGGATGGCCGGCCTGATCGCCGGCGTGCTGGCCCGCCGCGGCGCCTCCGCGCTGGTGTTCCGCGGCGACGACGGCCTGGACGAGCTGACCGTGACCGGGACCTCCACGGTGTGGCAGGTCCGCGACGGCGAGGTGGAGCAGAGCCGGTTCGACCCGCGGGACGTCGGCATCACCCCGGTCGGCATCGAGGCGCTGCGCGGGGCCGACGCCGCCCACAACGCCGAGGTGGCCCGCCGGGTGCTGGCCGGGGAGCAGGGCCCGGTCCGGGACGCGGTGCTGCTCAACTCGGCCTCGGCCCTGGTCGCCCTGGACCAGACCGACGCACCGCTGACCGAGCAGCTGGCGGCGGCGATGAAGCGCACCGCGGAGTCGATCGACTCCGGCGCGGCCGCCGCGGTGCTGGAGCGCTGGGCTGCGGCGACGCACAGGTAGTCCGGGCGGTCCCACATGCCGGACGGGGGTTCGCCCACAGGGCGGACCTCTGGCATAGTTCTCACCAGGTCACGAGTGACAGCGCGCGGTTCACGACCGCTGCAGCCCCGGCTTGCTGTCCGGCAACCCTCCGTCCGTGGCGGGGTGCCTCCGGGTGACGACCAGGCCCTTCGGCAACAATGCCGTGGGGCAAGCGCGGATCCCTTCCGATCAGGCCTTGCGCCGGGGATCCACTGGATGCCCTGGAGGGGTCTGTGTCGGCGTACCCGAATACTTCCACCGTCTGTCAGCCGCTTGCGGTCCTCGGCCGCGATGTCGAGGTCCCGCTGGTCAGCGGTGCCAAGGTGACCTACGCCGCGCTCGACTACGCCGCCAGCGCGCCGGCCCTGCAGCGGGTCTGGGACGACGTCGCCGCCTACGCCCCCTACTACGGCAGCGTGCACCGCGGCGCCGGGTACCTCTCGCAGCTGTCCACCGACCTGTTCGAGCAGAGCCGGGCCACCGTCGCCGAGTTCCTGGACCTGCGCGAGGACGACCAGGTGGTCTTCACCCGGGCCACCACCGACTCGCTGAACCTGCTGGCCGGCGTGCTGCCGACCGGGACCGAGGTGTTCGCCTTCGAGACCGAGCACCACGCCTCACTGCTGCCCTGGCGCAGGGACGGACTGACCGTCAGCTACCTGCGCGCCCCGCGCTCGCCCGAGGAGGCCGTGGCGGCGCTGGACGAGGCGCTGGCCGCCACCACGGCCGGGCCGCGGCTGGTGTGTGTGACCGGGGCGTCCAATGTCACCGGGGAGATCTGGCCGGTCCGCGAGCTGGCCGCGACCGCGCACCGGCACGGCGCGCGGATCGTCCTGGACGCCGCCCAGCTCGCTCCGCACCACCCGGTCTCGGTCCGCGAGCTGGACGTCGACTGGGTCGCCTTCTCCGGGCACAAGCTCTACGCCCCCTTCGGCGCCGGAGTGCTGGCCGGCCGCAGCGACTGGCTGGACGCCGCCGAGCCGTACCTGGCCGGTGGCGGCGCCAGCCGTACCGTGGCCAGGGAGGCCGACGGCTCGGTGGCGGTGGAGTGGCACCGCGGTCCGCAGCGGCACGAGGCCGGTTCGCCGAACGTCGTCGGCGCCTACGCCATCGCCTCCGCCTGCCGGGCGCTCGGCGAGGCCGGCTTCGACGCGCTGGTGGCCAGGGAGCGGTTCCTGATCGACCGGCTGCGGGCCGGGCTGGCCGGGATTCCGCAGGTCAGGGTGTTGACCCTGTTCGGCGAGGAGCACCCGCGGGTGGGTGTGCTGTCCTTCGTCGTGCAGGACTGGAACAGCTCGCACTTCTCCGCGGCGCTGTCCGCGGAGTACGGCATCGGGGTGCGGGACGGGCTGTTCTGCGCGCACCCGCTGGTGCGGACGCTGCTGGGCGGGGAGGAGGCTGCGCCGTCCGAGTGCGGTGCGCCGGAGGCGTCGCTGCCGGGGGAGCGGAGCCTGAACGCCATCCGGGTGAGTTTCGGGGCGGGCACGCCGGACGAGCATGTGGACCGCTTTGTGGAGGCGGTGCGGGAGTTGGTCACCGACGGTGCGAAGTGGGCCTACCGGACCGAGGGTGGGCGGTGCGTGCCGGATACCCGGCGGGGGTGACCGGTTCTCGGGTGCGGGTTGTGCATGGTTGGCCGCGCAGTTCCCCGCGCCCCTGGGGGCTGCAACTGACCCACTATGAGTGAGTTGCACCTACCTAGGGGCGCGGGGAACTGCGCGACAAGCCACCTACGGTCTGCACCTAGTCCTCCAAGCCCAACGCGAAGGCCGCGTCGAGGTCGTGCCGGGAGTAGGTGCGGAAGGCGATGTGGGTCTCCGTGGACTCGACCCCGGGGACCTTGTTCACCTGGCCGGGGATCACTTCGGCCAGTTCCTCGTGGGCCCGTACCCGGACCATGGCCACCAGGTCGTGCTGTCCGGTCACCGAGTACACCTCGGTCACCCCGTCGATCGCGGCGATCGCCTCGGCGATCTCGGGGATCCGGTCGACGGTGGTCTTGATGAGCACGATCGCGGTGATCACGGGGGGTCTCCTGGGAGTACGGCGGCGTTCGTCGGATCAGCGTAGCCGCGCCTGCGGCAGTACAGCAGCCAGGCGAAGAGGAAGCCGCCGGCGAAGCCGATCAGATGGGCGGTGTAGGCGACCCCGGTCACGGCCGCGGAGGGCGCCCCGACCGAGGCCCACTGGATCGCGAACCACACGCCGAGCACCAGCCAGGCGGGGAACCGCAGCGGCAGGAACAGCAGGAACGGGAGCAGGCTGGTCACCCGGGCCTTCGGGTGCAGCCGCAGGTAGGCGCCGAGGATGCCGGCGATCGCACCGGAGGCGCCGACCAGGGTCTGCGTGGCGCTGTCGCCGCCGGCGAAGACCGCGTAGCCGTAGGTCGCCAGGTAGCCCAGGGCGACATAGCTGAGGAGGTACGGCAGCCGCCCCATCCGCTCCTCGACCATCGCGCCGAAGACGTAGAGGAACAGCATGTTGCCCAGCAGGTGCAGCCAGCCGCCGTGGACGAACATCGCGGTCAGCACCGACAGGGCCGGGATCTTCGGGAAGCCGTCCGGCGCCGGGCAGCCCGGGGTGGTGGGTGCCGCGATCGGCTGGTTGTCCATCAGCTCGCTGGGGATCACCCCCCAGTGGTGGTAGTAGGCCAGCTCCGCACAGGCGCGCGCGTTCCCGCCGCCGTACAGCGGGTCGAGCCCGGAGACCGGGCCGACCAGGAAGACCAGCGTGCACGCCGCGATCAGGGCGTAGGTCACCAGCGGAACGAACGGCTGTGCGCCCCCGGGGGGCGGATTCTTCGCGCTTACCGGCCTCAACATGGATTGAGCATTCCTTAACCGGACAAATCTGACACCGGTTGTCCCGCCGTATCTGCCGTTGAGGGCAAGGCCATAGGGTTGTGCAGGTAGGCGTACCCGTCGCGAGAGGACCGCTCATGTCAGTTCCCCTTCCCACCGAGGGGACCCGGTGGCGCTGCACCCTGTGCGGCAACCTGACCCGCTTCGACGTGACCCGGTCCTCCCGCGTGGTCGAGTTCGTCCATCTGGACCTGGCCGGCGAGTCCCGGGTGGAGGAGCGCGAGGTGCTCAGCGAGACCGTGGAGTCGGTGCGCTGCCGCTGGTGCAACGCGGTGGACCAGGTGGAACTGGTGGACCGTCCGGGCGCGGAGGCCGAGGCGGCCGCGCAGGCGGGGCGTACCGAGGCCTGAGCGCCCGGTGTGAAGGCGGTGCCCCGGGGCAGGTGGCCTGAGGCATGTGTGGCGCGGTGACGAGTAGGGGGTAGGGCGGGCGAGAATGGTTACTGCGGGCAGGTAGTCCCGCAGGACCGGATCGGAGACAGCGGACGTGGTGGAGCGAGACCGGGCGGACGTCGCCGAGGGGCCCGTGGGCCCCGAGCAGGCGGCAGACCTCGCGCTGCCCGCCACCGAACCCGCCGAACCGGATGAGCCCGCCGAGCCCGCCGAGCAGTTGGACCGGCCGCTGCCCGAGGGCGTGCGGCGCAGGGTCGTCGGCATCGCCGCCGACGGGCTCAGCGCCATGCCGGTCGGCGAGTTGCCGCCCCGGCTGCGCCCCTACGCCAAGTTCACCCCGGTGCAGCGGGCCAGACGCGGGGCCACCGCCATCGCCGCCGCCCTGGAGACCGAGCCCGGCTTCCGGTCGCGGATAGCGGAACGAGTCAGACAGGGCCAGCCCGACCTGGTCGCGGCGCTGGAGAACGGGCAGGTTCCTGCCGCCGCCGACCCGCAGGACGTGGCCGCGGTGGCCTATCTGCTGCGACCGACCGGATGGAGCAAGCTGGTCGGCGACGCCGGCGAGGAGGTCGAGCGGGCCGAGTCGGAGGGCGCCGCCGCCGAGGCGGCCCGACTGGTGGAGAAGCTGCAGGCGGAGCTGTCCGCGCTGCGCGAGACCAGCAGGACCGAGGCGGACCGGGGCCGGGTCGAGCTGGACGAGACCAGGAAGGAGCGGGACTCGCTCCGCCGCCGGGTGCGCAGCCTGGAGGCCGACACCAAGCGCGCCGAGGCGGCGACCCGCAAGGTCACCGCCGAGCTGGAGGCGCTGAAGGCGGCCGGTGCCACCGAGCGCGGCACCACCGACAGCGAGGTGCGCCGGCTGAAGCACCGGCTGGCCGAGGCCGAGTCGGCCGTCGAGGCGGCCAGACGGGCGTCCAGGGAGGGGCGCAGCGCCGAGGAGATGCGGCTGCGGCTGCTGCTGGACGTGGTGCTGCAGGGCGCCCAGGGGCTGCAGCGGGAGCTGGGCCTGAAGCCGGTCACCACCCGCCCGGCCGACACGGTGGAGGCGGTCGCGCCCACCACGGCCTCCCCGCACGACGTGGCCAGACGCGCCCTGGACGGGGACGACCCCGCGCTGCTGGACCAGTTGCTGGCGCTCCCTCAGGTGCATCTGCTGGTGGACGGCTACAACGTCACCAAGAGCGGCTACCCGACGCTGCCGCTGGACAAGCAGCGGGTCAGGCTGCTGAACGGGCTCTCCATGCTCGCCGCGCACAGCGGGGCGGAGATCACCTGCGTGTTCGACGGCAAGGACCTGGACGCGCCGGTGCCGATGGCTCCGCCGCGCGGGGTGCGGGTGCTGTTCAGCCGGTCCGGGGAGAACGCCGACGAGTTGATCCGGCGTCTGGTGCGGGCCGAGCCGGAGGGCCGTCCGGTGGTCGTGGTGTCCACCGACAAGGAGGTGGCCGACGGGGTGCGGAAGGCCGGCGCGCGTCCGGTGCCCTCGGCGATGCTGCTGCGGCGGCTCGTCCGCACCTGAGCGATCCGTGCCGAGTGGTCCAGCCTGTGTGGCCTCCCAGGGTGCCTTAAGGGCTTTCCTATAAAGGACATTGCGCCCAATCACCCCCGGACTCACCGCCGAGGGCGACAGAGTCACATCAATCTCACTAGTCTCTCCCTTCGAACCTCTGTCTGTGAACGTCTGTCTGTGTTCGCCAGTGTTTGCTCGAAGGGACCAGCTTCTGTGGCCACGCACCGTCGCCCCAAGCAACCCAGCCGCGCCCGGGTGTCGATCCTGACCGCCGCTGCCGCCGCCGCTGTGGCCCTCTCGGCTCAGGCGACCGCTCAGGCAGCGCCGGCCAAGACCACCACCGACCAGGCGAAGTCCCAGGTCGAGGCGGACCAGTCGGCGGCGAACAAGGCGACGGAGCAGTACGACCAGGCGCAGGGCCAGGAGCAGGAGCTGCAGCGGCAGACCGGTGTGCTCCAGGACGAGATAGCCCGCCAGCAGGCGGCGGTGAACAAGGAGTTGGGCCAGCTCGGGCAGATGGCCAGCGCCGAGTACCGCGAGGGCGCGGTGGACCCGACGGTGAAGCTGCTGCTCTCCTCCAACCCGGAGGAGTACCTGAACCAGGCGTCCACCCAGAGCCAGGTCGCCGGCAGCCAGGCCGCGCTGCTGCAGATGCTGCAGAGCCAGCAGAAGACCCTGGCCGAGGAGAAGGCGCAGGCGGCCCAGGAGCTGACGGCGCAGCAGGCGCTGCTCAAGCAGATGCAGACGGCCAAGAACACCGCCCAGACCAAGCTGAACCACGCCCAGAGCGTGCTCAGTTCGCTGTCCGCGGCGGCACGCGCCGCGGTGGAGGCGGCGGCGCTCAAGGAGCAGGGGGCCGGCACCGGCGGTGGCGGCGGCTACAGCTCGGTGGACTCCACCGACAACCACATGTCGGTGTCCGACATCAACCTCTCCGGGATATCCGCCGCGGCGAGGACCGCCATGGAGGCGGCGATGAGCAAGGTCGGCATCGCCCCGTACGCCTGGGCCGGCGCCGGGCCCAACAGCTTCGACTGCTCCGGACTGGTGATGTGGGCCTACGCCCACGCCAACATCAGCCTGCCGCACTCCTCCGAGGGCGACGAGTCGGTGGGCACCCGGGTGGCCTCCAGCGCCGACCTGAAGGTCGGCGACATCGTGGTGATGGAGGGCGGCGCGCATGTCGGCATGTACGCCGGCAACGGGATGCTGCTGAACGCCCCCGAGTACGGCTACAACGTGTCGATCCAACCGATGTCCTACTTCGGGTCGATCGTGGCGATTCGCCGCTTCTGACGCAGGGTCGGCTCCGGACCGAAGGTTTGGGAGTCGGCTGAGGCGTGGGTTATCTCCTGATGTGACTCACGTCACACGGGTCTCGAACGCCTCGGCCTGATGACCGATTTGACCGCCATGTCGTCGCCAGATGGTCATTCCGCGACTACGGTCCGTTGGAAATCTGATGCAGTGTCGTAACCAAAGATAGTTTTTACTTACAGGGATTTGAACGGATCACGGTTGGGTCACTAGTGTCAGCGATCGAACCACCGCGAAGTCGATCACCCAGCCTGGGTGGCAGCGGAGGTTTCCGCCGAGTCCGACCGCACGGCAGGCCCGTCCCGAAGCCATCGGGGCGACCACAGGGGAGAGCCGTCAGTCTCGGAGCCGGGGAACCACGTTCCTCGGGGTGAATCGACGCCAGGCCGGTACGCCGGTGAAGCGCCGTAGGGCACGTCTTCCAGCCCGAACCCGTCAGCTCACCCGGTAGGCGGACGTAGGAAGAAGGAGCTCGCCTTCGTGGCGTCCCATCGTCGTCCCAAAACCCCCGGTCGCGCCCGCATAACCGTGCTCACGGCTGCCGCGGCCACAACCGTCGCCCTCTCCGCGACCGCCGCCCAGTCGGCGCAGGCGGCCCCGAAGCAGACCACCGCCGAACTCAAGGCGCAGATCGACAAGCTGAACAGCGACGCCGACACGGCAGTTCAGCAGTACGACAAGGCCCAGTCCGACCAGCAGACCCTGCAGAAGCAGGTCAACACGCTGCAGGACCAGGTGGCCCGGCAGCAGGCCTCGGTCACCGCCAAGGCCTCCGCCCTCGGTGCGGTCGCCAGCGCCCAGTACCGCAGCGGGGCGATCGACCCCTCGGTCCAGCTGATGCTCTCCTCGGACCCGACCGAGTACCTGAACTCGGCCTCGGCGCAGAGCCAGATCACCTCCAGCCAGTCCAACATGCTGGCCGAGCTGAAGACCGAGCAGTCGACGCTCAACAACGAGAAGTCCGAGGCCGAGACCAAGCTGAAGGCCCTCGACGCCACCAGCAAGCAGCTCGCCGCCTCCAAGGCCTCGGTGCAGAAGAAGCTCGCTGCCGCGCAGGCCAAGCTGGACTCGCTCACCGCCGCCCAGGCGGCGGCGCTGAAGGCCGCCAACGCCGCAGCCGCGGAGAAGGCCGCCGCGGCCGCCAGCAGCTCCTCCTCGTCCTCCTCCTCGTCCAGCAGTGCGAGCGGCTCGTCCTCCTCCAAGGCCGGCGACTCGGTGGAGGCGATCGCCTACGCGGCCGCCCAGACCAAGCTCGGCGACGCCTACGTCTACGGCGCCACCGGGCCGAACACCTTCGACTGCTCGGGCCTGACCCAGTGGGCCTACGCCCAGGCCGGGGTGGCCATCGGCCGCACCACCTACGACCAGATCAACGCGGGTACCGCGGTCACCCGCGCCAACCTGCAGGTCGGCGACCTGGTGTTCTTCAACGGTGACTCGCACGTCGGCATCTACGCCGGCAACAACACCGTGCTGCACGCCCCGCACACCGGCACCGTGGTCAAGTACGAGAGCATCGACACGATCGGCAGCATCTACGCGATGCGCCACATCTGAGAGCGTTCCGGCCGCCCAAACGGCTGTACGGGCCCGATCCCCTGCGGGGGGTCGGGCCCGTTGCGCTGTCCGGGACACCCCTCCCGACATGGCGTTTCGTCAAGTTGTACTAATTTCGGGGGTATTTTCGTCCTTGCTGGGGTTTGGACTCGATGTGTCCGACTCGCTAACGTCGGCGCTCGGTCCTCTGCTTCGACGAATGGAGCCATTCCCCGTGGCGTCCCACCGACGTGCCCGACCGCTGGGCCAGTACTCCACCGTGGCAGCCCTGTCGCGTTCCGCCGCGACCCTGGCGGCGGCCACCGCGGCGGTCCTCGCGGGCGGAGGCAGCGCCCTGGCGACTCCGGGCAGCCCCGGAGGGGGCGCCCCGGTCACCGCCGACGACGTGCAGCACCAGCTCGACGGCCTCTACGCGCAGGCGGAGGTGGCCGGCCAGCAGTACGACGGGGCGCAGGAGCAGGAGCACGCGCTCCAGCGCGAGTCGGTGCTGCTGCAGCAGCGGGTCGCCGAGGAGCAGCAGCATGTGAACGCCCTGCTCCAGTCCATGGGTTCGATCGCCAGCGCCGAATACCGTCAGGGCGGCGGGCTGGACCCGCTGGTGAAGCTGCTGCTCAACGCCCATCCGGACCAGTACCTGGAGCAGGCGTCCAGTGCCGACCAGGCCGACGCCGTGGCCGCGCTGAAGCTCCAGGAGATCGAGGCCGACCAGCGGCAGCTGGTGCAGGACCGGGCCGAGGCGGTGGCGCAGCTGGCCCGGTTGGAGACGCTGCGTCAGTCCATCGCCGGCAGCAAGACCCAGGTGCAGCAGCGGCTCGGCCATGCCAAGGCGCTGCTGGACTCGCTGACCGCGGCGCAGCGCGCCCAGCTCCAGCAGGGTGAGGACGACGCGGCGGGAGCGGCGGCCCAGGCCGCGCAGCAGCCGCCGCTCTCCGGCCAGGGGCCGGCCTCGGCCCGGGCGGCGCAGGCGCTGGCGGCCGCCGAGAGCGCCCTGGGCAGACCCTATGTGTACGGATCGGCGGGGCCCGGATCGTTCGACTGCTCCGGGCTGATGTACTGGTCCTGGCGCCACGCCGGAGTGACGCTGCCCCGCACCTCGCAGGGCCAGGCCTTCGCCGGGCAGCGGATCCCGCTGAGCCAGGCGAGGCCCGGTGACCTTGTGATCTACTACGGCGACAGGCACCACGTCGGGATGTACGCAGGCAATGGGACGGTCATCCATGCGCCCTACCCGGGGGCGAGGGTCCGCTACGAGCGGGTCACCAGCATGCCCGTGGCCGAGGTGGTCCGGGTCTGACCTCCCCGCCGGACGGGGGTGCCGCTGATGCCGGCCGGGCGCAGGGCGGTGCTGGCCGCGGGTGCGGCGGTGCTGGTCGCCGGGGCGCTGGGCGGTGAGGAGTGGCACGACCGACGGCACACCGCCTCCGGCGGCACCTCGGGCACGGCCGACTCCGCGACGGCGCGGGCGGTGCAGGCGGTGCTGGACCGCCGGGCCGCCGCGGTCCTGGCCCGGGACCAGGCGGCGCTGGCCGCGACGGTGCTGCCGACGGCGCAGGCCCTGCGCGACAGCGGCGCCGCGATGCTGGGCAACCTGGCCCAGGTTCCGGTCGGCGCCTGGACCTACCGGCTCCAGGCGCTGGACGCCTATCCGCTGCCGCCGGTGATCGGGGCCGAGGGGGCGGCGCGGCTCGCCACCCGGGTCGAACTGTCCTACCGCCTCAGCGGTTTCGACTCCGAGCCGGTGACCGCGACCCAGTACCTCACCTTCACCCGCAGCGGCGGCACTGGCAGCGGCGGCGGCTGGCTGCTCAGTTCGGACAGCGACCACGCCGGCGGCGACGTCCAGCTGTGGGACCTGGGCCCGGTCACCGTGGTCCAGGGCCGGTCCAGCCTGGTGCTCGGGCTGCGCGACCAGGGCACGTTGCAGCAGCTCGCCGACGAGGCGGACCGGGCGGTGCCGGCCGTCAGCGCGGTCTGGGGCACCGGCTGGGGTCAGCGGACGGTGCTGCTGGCCCCGCTCGGGCTGGACCAGTTCGGCCGGCTGCTCGGCGCCGACCCGTCCGGGTACACCGCGATCGCCGCCGTCACCACCGGGGAGCTGGGCGCGGCCGAGGCCGGCCGCACCGAGCGGATCACCGTCAACCCGCAGGTCTGGGACACCCTGAACGCGCTCGGCCGGAGGGTGGTCACCACCCATGAGACCACCCATGTCGCCACCCGGGCGATCACCGAGCAGTGGACCCCGCGCTGGCTCTCCGAGGGCGCCGCCAACTGGACCGGCTACCTCGGCACCGGCCGCACCCCGCAGCAGATCGCCCCGGAGCTGCTGGCCGACCTCAGGGCGGGCCGGATCCCGGACCGGCTCCCCGACGACGCCTCCTTCGACGGCTCGGCCGCCGACCTGCCGCAGGCGTACGAGCAGGCCTGGTTCGCCTGCCGGAGCATCGTCGCGCGGCACGGCCAGAAGGCGCTGGTCGCCCTCTACCGCGCGGTGGCGGCGGCCGGCGGGAGCGGCGGCGCGGCGGCCGCGCTGGACACCGCACTGCGCCGCAGCACCGGCGTCGGAACGAGCACCTTCACGGCCCAGTGGATGGCCGATCTCCGGTACGCGGCAAGGTAGTTATGGATTTGATCGAATCCTGACGGAGTAACATCAGTATCAGTAGTGTCTGCGATCGACTCTGATCGTCGAACGAGGGATGACACTGTGTCAGATACTGCTGAGTCCACCCCGCTCTGGCTCCAGGGACGCGAGGCCGTGATCGCTGCGGCGGACCCGTCGGAGTGGCGCGGAGAGGTGCCCGACTACCACCTCTCGCACACCGTGATGCCAGAACAGCGCACCCACCAGTTCCAGCCCGGGTCGCTGGAGGCGATCGTCGAGAGCATCGTCGCGGTGTTCGAGATGGAGGTCTCGCACAAGAAGGATCCGGCGACCTGGGTGTCCATGGTGACCGAGCACTTCCGCACCAATGTCAACGGCGGCGGCTGGGCCACCGCCGCGGACATCGCCGAGCAGGGCAGCTACAACATCCTGATCGGCGACAGCCCGTTCTACCCGGTGGGGCAGAAGGACTTCGACTCCTCGCACGAGGTGTTCCACGGTGCCTTCCCCAACGGCTTCTACTGGGAGGTCCTGGAGGTCGTCTCCCCGCCGCCGCTGGTGACCTTCAAGTGGCGGCACTGGGGCAGCTTCGACGGCGAGTACGAGGGCCATGCCCCCGACGGCCGGACCGTGGAGATGTTCGGCGTCAGCATCGCCAAGGTCAGTGACGACCTGCGGCTGCTCTCGGTCGAGCACTACTACGACCCCAACGCCTTCCTCGGCGGCCTGACCGGCGGCTGCCCGGTCGCCCGCGCCGGGGAGTAGCCCCGCTCCGCGGCCGGCGGCCCCGCCCCCCGCCCGGGGCGGGGCCGCCGGCCGTCAGCAGGACGGCTCGGTCTCCGGGTCCGTCGCCGCCGCCTCCGGCAGGGTCTCCGGCAGCGCCACCGGCAGCCCTTCCGACAGGGCCGCCGGCACCATGTCCGGCACGGCCTCCGGCTCCGGCCGGACCGTCGCGCACCACAGCCGCCGGCAGGAGACCAGGGCGGCGGCGGCCAGCAGCAGGTTGCGGACCACCAGGACCGAGACGCCCAGCGGCTTGAAGGCCGCCAGGTCGCCGAAGAAGACCGGGAACTCCAGGAAGGTGAACAGGCTCGCCGCGGCGATCAGCCAGGCGGTGGGCCGCTGGGTGGTGTGCGGGGAGACCAGGCAGACGGCGGCCACGCCGATCAGCCAGACCAGGTACTGCGGGCTGATCACCCGGCTGGTCACGGTGAACAGCAGCAGCGCGGCCAGCGCCGCGTCGGCGGGGGTCGCCGCGGTCCAGCGGCGGGCCCGGAACCGCCACAGCAGCAGCCAGGCGAAGGCCGCCAAGGACAGCGCCACCATCAGCTTGCCGACCAGCTGCACCCCGGTGCCGAGGAACTCCGTCGAGCCGTAGTGCATCTCGGCGTGGCCGCGCCAGCCGAAGAGGTGGGCCAGGTAGAACGGGATGGCGCCGAGCGACTCGATCTCGACGCCGCGGTTCTCCTGGAAGCTCATGAACGAGTAGGCGCCGACGTTGGTGACCGCGTAGTAGAAGCCGATCGCCAGCGCCGAGACCACCATCGCGGTCCAGGTCTCCCTGGTCCTGCGGCCGCGCGGGGTGCCCAGCACCATCAGCACCGGCCAGACCTTGAGCATCGCGCCCATCCCGGCCAGCACCCCGCCCAGCCGCGGCCGGGTGGCCGCGGCCAGCAGCCCGACCACCCCCACCGCGGTGACCACCAGGTCGAAGCGGCAGTAGACGGTCGGGCCCAGCAGCGGCACCACCAGCGCCCAGAGCCAGGCGCCGGCCCTGCTCCGGCCGTGCCGGGAGGCCCGCAGCAGCAGCCCGAGCACCAGGGCGTCCGCGACGGCGACCATGACCAGGAAGCCGGTGAAGTAGGTCCACGGGAGCCAGTGCGGCAGCAGCATCACCAGCGCGGTCAGCGGCGGGTACTGCCAGGTCACGTCGTCCAGCGGGAAGGTGCCGGTCTGCAGCACCTGCGCCCAGCCCTGGTAGATCACCTTGACGTCGCTGGTCACGTCGCTGGTGCCGAGCTGCAGCAGCCCCAGCACCATCAGCATCACCAGGGTTCTGGTCGCCGCCCAGCTGACCGCCACGGCCGCCCAGGCACGCCGCGTCGCCCGGGCGCGCGAGAGCGCCGGGTCGTCCGCCGGCTCGGCCGGGCGGGACAGCGGGTGCAGCTGAGTAGTGATGGAATCCTCGCCCGGGGACTGGAGGCCGACAGGGAACCGCTGGGTGGAACGAACGACAGGGTGGAACACGCTCGCGGACACTCGTGCGGTTGCCGCACTGCCCTATCGTACGGATCACGTCCCGCCGGTCACAGAATGCCTCCCGATGATTGCGGGGGTACGCGGGTCGGTCGCCCGGAAAGACGGAGTATGAACAAGACGCTGATCGTCACCAATGACTTCCCGCCGCGCCCCGGCGGGATCCAGACGTTCGTGCACAACATGGCGGTCCGGATGCCGGCCGAGCAG
Source organism: Streptacidiphilus jeojiensis (assembly GCF_042510965.1). Lineage (NCBI taxonomy): Bacteria > Bacillati > Actinomycetota > Actinomycetes > Kitasatosporales > Streptomycetaceae > Streptacidiphilus > Streptacidiphilus jeojiensis. The sequence goes on along the minus strand of NZ_JBEUKS010000020.1, from coordinate 113,013 downwards.
ATCGTGGTGTACGCCTCGACCTGGCGCGACGGCGCCGAGGCGGCCCGCTTCGACGCCGAGCAGCCGTTCCAGGTGGTCCGCGACCGGACCACGATGCTGCTGCCCACGCCCCGGGTCACCCGCCGGGCCGCCGAGATCCTGGCCGCCGAGGGCTGCGGCTCGGTCTGGTTCGGGGCCGCCGCCCCGCTCGGGCTGACGGCGCCGGCGCTGCGCCGGGCCGGCGCCGAGCGGCTGCTGGGGATGACCCACGGCCACGAGGCGGCCTGGGCCCAGCTGCCCGGCTCCCGGCAGCTGCTGCGGCGGATCGGCGCCGGCACCGACACCCTGACCTACCTCGGCGAGTACACCCGCTCGCGGATCGCCGCAGCGGTGGGCCCGGAGGCGGCGGCGCGGATGCGCCAGGTCCCGCCCGGGGTGGACGAGAAGACCTTCCACCCCGACTCGGGCGGCGCCGAGGTCCGGGCCGCGCTGGGGCTGAGCTCCCGCCCGGTGGTGGTGTGCGTCTCCCGGCTGGTGCCCCGCAAGGGCCAGGACACCCTGATCAGGGCGCTGCCAGGGGTGCTGGCCGCGGAGCCGGACACGGTGCTGCTGATCGTCGGCGACGGGCCCTACCGGGGCGACCTGGAGAAGCTGGCGGCCTCGGTCGGGGTGTCCGCCTCGGTGCGGTTCACCGGCGCCGTGCCCTGGTCCGAGCTGCCGGCCCACTACGGCGCCGGCGACGTCTACGCCATGCCCTGCCGGACCCGCCGCGGCGGCCTGGACGTGGAGGGGCTGGGCATCGTCTACCTGGAGGCGTCCGCGACCGGACTGCCGGTGGTGGCCGGCGACTCCGGCGGGGCGCCGGACGCGGTGCTGGAGGGTGAGACCGGCTACGTGGTCCCCGGACGGGACGGGGCGGCGCTGACCGATCGCCTGGTCACGCTGCTCCAGGACCCGTCCCTGCGCGCGCGGATGGGCGGGCGGGGACGGGCCTGGGTGGAGCAGAGCTGGCGCTGGGACCTGCTGGCCGGGCGGCTGGCCGAACTGCTCTGACCGGCCTGCGCCGCTCTGACCGGCCTGCGCCGGGGTCGGCGCCGGCCGGTCGGAGCAGGGGTCAGCGTCCCGCGTAGAGGGCCTCGATCTCGGCGCCGAAGTCCTTGGCCACCACCGCGCGCTTGAGCTTCAGCGACGGGGTGACATGGCCCGACTCCTCGGTGAAGACGGTGTCCAGGATGTGGAACTTCTTCACCGCCTCGGCGTGCGACACCGCCGCGTTGCCGTCGTCCACCGCGGCCTGCACCGCGGCCAGCAGGTCGGCGTCCTGGAGCAGGTCGGAGACCGAGGCGTCGTCGGGCTTGCCGTTGAGCTTCTTCCAGGTCGGGAAGAACTCCGGGTCGATGGTGATCAGGCAGGCGATGAAGGGCTTCCGGTCGCCGACCACCATGCACTCGCCGATCAGCGGGTGGGCCCGGATCCGGTCCTCGATCACGGCGGGGGCGACGTTCTTGCCGCCGGCCGTGACGATGATCTCCTTCTTGCGCCCGGTGATGGTGAGGTAGCCGTCGTCGTCCAGGGTGCCGATGTCGCCGGTGGAGAACCAGCCGTCCTGCAGCGCCTCGGCGGTGGCCTCGGGGTTCTGCCAGTAGCCGGTGAAGATCTGCGGGCCCTTGAGCTGCACCTCGCCGTCGTCGGCGATCCGGATCGAGGAGCCGGGCAGCGGCTGGCCGACGCTGCCGATCCGCGGCTCGTCGTGCGGGTTGAAGGCGGTGGCGGCGCAGGACTCGGTGAGGCCGTAGCCCTCCAGCACGGTGAAGCCGATGCCGCGGTAGAAGTGGCCGAGCCGCTCGCCGAGCGGGGCCCCGCCGGAGATGGCGTGGGTGGCCCGACCGCCGAGCGCGGCGCGCAGCTTGCTGTACACCAGCGCGTCGAACAGCTTGTGCCGCAGCTTCAGGCCCAGTGAGGGGCCGTCCGCGTCGAGCGCCCGGCTGTAGGCGATCGCGGTGTCGGCGGCGCGGTCGAAGATCTTGCCCTTGCCCTCGCTCTGCGCCTTGGCCCGGGCCGAGTTGTAGACCTTCTCGAAGACCCGGGGGACGCCCAGGATCAGGGTCGGCCGGAAGGCGCTGAGCTCCGCCACGACCTCCTTGATGTCGGGCAGGTGGCCGAGCCTGACCGGGGCCAGCACGGCCGCGATCTCGGCGATCCGGCCCAGCACGTGCGCCTCGGGAAGGAACAGCAGCACCGAGGACTCCCCGGTGCGGAACAGCGGGTCCAGCCGGGCCACCACATTGCCCAGCTCGCCCAGGAAGTTCCCGTGGGTCAGCTGACAGCCCTTCGGGCGGCCGGTGGTGCCCGAGGTGTAGACGATGGTGGCAATGGTGTCCGGGTTCAGCGCGGAACGCCGCTCCTCCACCGTCGCGTCGGCCACCTCCCGCCCGGCGTCGGCCAGTTCGCGCAGCGCGCCGCCCTCGATCTGCCAGGTCTGCTTCAGCTCCGGCAGCCGCTCGCTGACCTCGGCGACCACGGCCTGGTGCCGGGGCAGCTCGGTGATGCAGGCCACCGCACCGGAGTTGCCGAGGATCCACTCGACCTGCTCGGCGGAGGAGGTCTCGTAGACCGGGACGGTGATCGCGCCGGCGCACCAGATGGCGAAGTCCAGCAGGGTCCACTCGTAGCGGGTGCGCGACAGCAGCCCGACCCGGTCGCCGGGGCCGATGCCCGAGGCGATCAGGCCCTTGGCGGCGGAACGGACCTCGGCCAGGAACTGCACGGCCGTCAGGTCCTCCCAGACGCCGTCCACCTTGCGGCTCACCACGCCGACCGTCGGATGCCGTTCGGCGTTGCGGTGGATGAGGTCGGTGAGGTTTGCGCCGCTCGGCACCTCGTAGAGAGCCGGAAGGCTGAACTCGCGCAAGACTGCTCCTCGGTCTGCGACGCTGCGGGACGCCAGGACGTTACTGCTCGGTACGTGGACTCCGATAGGGGAGACGGCAATTGTGTTTCCTGTGTCACACTGCCGTGAGCAGCATGTTTCCTGTGGCCGGTGTGGTGCGGTCGCACACTCGGCCATCGGAAGGGTCATGCTTCCCTCTGCCCGAAACCCTACTGCCGGACAGGTCGGTAGGGTGACGCCATGCGGGTGCATGTGGTCAGCGACGTACACGGCAACAGCGAGGCACTGGCGCGGGCGGGCGAGGGCGCGGACGCGCTGCTGTGCCTCGGCGACCTGATCCTCTTCCTCGACTACGCGGACCACTCGCGCGGCATCTTCCCGGACCTGTTCGGCAAGGAGAACGCCGACCGGATCGTGGCGATGCGCACGGCCCGGCGGTTCGACGAGGCCAAGGAGTTCTCCCGGCAGCTGTGGGCGGCCCTGCCGGTCGACCGCGAGACCGCCACCGAGCAGGCCGTGCGCCGCCAGTACGCCGAACTCTTCGCCGCCTTCCCCACCCCCACCTACGCCACCTACGGCAATGTCGACCGGCCCGACCTGTGGCCCGAGTACGCCGCCGGCGCCGGCGTCACGGTGCTGGACGGCGAGGTGGTCGAGATCGGTGGGCGCACCTTCGGCTTCGTCGGCGGCGGGCTGCCCACGCCGATGCGCACCCCCTACGAGGTGGACGAGGAGACCTACGCGGCGAAGGTCGCCGCGCTCGGCCGGGTCGACGTGCTGTGCAGCCACATCCCGCCGGCCGTCCCGGAGCTCACCTACGACACAGTGGCCCGCCGCTTCGAACGCGGCAGCGAGGCCATCCTGGACGCGATCCACAGCACCGCACCGGGTCATGTGCTCTTCGGGCACGTGCACCAGCCGCTGGCGCGGCGGATGCGGATCGGCCGGAGCGAGTGCGTCAACGTCGGGCACTTCCGCTCCACCGGCCGCCCCTGGGTCCTCGACTTCTGAACCGGTAACCTTCCAGCAGCACCCAGGCAGCAGAGACGCGGAGGCCAGCGATGGCGGAGCACACGAGGTCGAGCACCACGATCGAGGCCACCCCGGAACAGGTCATGGCGGTGATCGCGGACTTCGCGGCGTATCCCGAATGGACCGGTGAGGTCAAGGAGATCGAGGTGCTGGCCGAGGGCGCGGACGGCCGTGCCGAGCAGGTGCGGCTGCTGCTGGACGCCGGGGCCATCAAGGACGAGCACGTCCTCGCCTACACCTGGGAGGGCGACCACCGGGTCAGCTGGACCCTGGTGAAGAGCCAGATGCTGAAGTCCCTGGACGGCTCCTACCTGCTGAACCCGTCCCAGGGCGGCGGCACCGTGGTGATCTACCAGCTCGCCGTGGACGTCAAGATCCCGATGCTGGGGATGATCAAGCGCAAGGCCGAGAAGGTCATCATCGACCGTGCGCTGGCCGGTCTGAAGAAGCGGGTGGAGTCGGCCGACGTGAAGTCGACGGGCGTCGAGGGTTGATGGGCCTTCCCCGCACCGTCCTGGTCAGCGGGGGCGGCGGCAGCGGCCGCAGCACCCTGGCCGCAGCCACCGCCCGGCTCGCCGCGGACGAGGGCGGCCGCACCCTGCTGCTCGCCGCCGACGACCCGCACCGCAGCGTCGACCGGCTCTTCGACACCCGGCTGTCGCCGGAGCCCGCCCGGCTGGAGGGCGGCCTCTTCGTGGCCAGGCTCGACCCGCAGGCCGCCTTCCGGGACGCCGCCGAGCGGCTGCTCTCCCGCGCCAAGCCCCTGTTCGACCTGCTCGGAGTGGATCCGCTGGACCGCGACGAACACAGCGCGCTGCCCGGCGCCGAGCACCTCGCCCTGCTTGACGCGCTGCGCAGGCACGCGGCCCGGGGCGACTGGGACGTGGTGGTGGTGGACGCCCCGGTGGTCGCCGAGCTGCTGGCGGCGCTCGCGCTGCCCGAGCAGCTGGACCGCTACCTGGCCCGGCTGATCCCCGAACAGCGCCAGGCCGCCCGGGCGTTGCGCCCGGTGCTGGCCGCCGTCGCCGGAGTGCCGATGCCCTCCGACTGGGTCTACGAGGCACGCTCCTGGGCCGCCGCCGAACTCGACGAGGTCCGCGCGGTCACCGACGCGCCCGGGACCACGGTCCGGCTGGTGCTGGACGCACCGACCGGCCCGCGCGCCACCGCGGCGCTGCGGCAGGCCCGGGCCGGGCTAGCGCTGCACGGCCAGCGGGTGGAGTCGCTGCTGGTCAACCGGCTGGTGCCGGCGGGCCCCGAGCCGGACGGCGGCGGGCCGTTCCTGGCCGGACTGCGCCGGGAGCAGCAGCGGCAGCTGGAGGCCCTGCGCGAGGAGTGGGACGTCCCGGTGCACGGGGTCCCGCACCTGGGGGCGGAGCCCGAGGGCGCGGAACGGCTCGCGTCGCTGGGACTGCCGTCGATCGACCCCTCCGGATCGCTGCCCGTCCCCTGGCCGGTGCAGGACCTGCGCGAGGGCGACGAGGGCGCGCTGGTCTGGCGGATCCCGCTGCCCGGCGCCGACCGCGCCGACCTGGACCTGGTCCGGCGCGGCGACGACCTGGTCCTCGGCGTCGGCCCCTACCGGCGCACCGTCGCCCTGCCTTCGGCGCTGCGGCGCTGCACGGTGGCCGGCGCGGCGCTGCGCGACGGCGTGCTGGCGGTGCGGTTCACCCCGGACCCGGCGCTCTGGCCCGGCGGCCGCTGACCGGCGGGCCGCTGAAGGACAGGCCGCTGACCGACAACGCATCGGCCGGAACGCCGACGCGCCATGCCGGTTGGGGTAGCGTCGGAGGAGTCCCCTGAGCGCGTCCCGCGGAGCTCGAAGAAGGAGCAGGAACCATGACGACTGCCGACGACCGGAACAACGAGGACGTGTGGGCCGAGGCCGTGGCCGAGGGCGGCGCGGGGGACGACACGCCCGCCGGGGCAACTGCGTCCACCCATGACGAGGTGGCGGAGACCGACGGGCCGAAGAAGCCCGCCTCGCCGGCCGACTTCTTCGGCCCGGAGCTGACCCCGCTGGTGGACGAGGTCCGCCGGTTCGCCTCCACGCTGGGCGAGCGGGTCAACGCCGCCTCCGCGGCGGCCAGCAGCGGCGACAGCCTGGGCGCCCTGCAGAACCTCGCGGCCCCGCTGCGCAGCAAGCACCCCGAGGTCTACGGTCACCTCATCGCCGCAGGTGGGGAGCTGTTGGCGGCCTACCGTGCGGCGGTCTCCGCTTCGGAGAAGCGCTGGACGGCCGAGAAGCCGGCCTCCTCCGAGCAGATCGACCTCGACTGAACCGGTACCGGTACCGGTCCGTCCGACCTGGTTGACTACGACTCCTGAAGGCTCACCAACGTATCCCCAGCTGTCTGTCTTCGGCTAATGTACGCACAGGTGTGTACCCGGCCCCACCCGGCCGGGTACGGTACCGGCCAGCGGGGAAGCCAGCGGAGACTGAGGGACACATGGGACTGACCATCGGCGTCGACGTCGGGGGTACCAAGATCGCAGCCGGGGTCGTCGACGAGGACGGCGCGATCCTGGCCCGAACACGGGTACCCACCCCCGCGGACCCGCAGTGGGCGGTCGGCGCCATTGCCGACGCCATCAAGGAGTTGCGGGCGGGGCACGACGTCACCGCGGTGGGCGTGGGCGCTCCCGGCTACATCGACCGGGACCGTTCCACCGTGATCATGGCTCCCAACATCGCCTGGGAGAACGAGCCGCTGAAGACCCGCATCGAGGACCTGGTGCACCTGCCCACGGTCATCGAGAACGACGCCAACGCGGCGGCCTGGGGCGAGTTCAGGTTCGGCGCCGCGGCGCAGCACAACGACATGATCATGATCACGGTGGGCACCGGCATCGGCGGCGGCATCGTGCTGGAGGGCCGGATGTACCGGGGCAGCTTCGGCGTCGCCGGCGAGATCGGCCACCTCAACATGATCCCGGACGGCATCCCCTGCGGCTGCGGCTCCAAGGGGTGCTGGGAGCAGTACGCCTCCGGCCGCGCCCTGCGCCGCTACGGCCGCGAGCGCGCCGCGGCCGACCCGGTGTTCGGCAAGCGCCTGCTGGAGCTGAACGAGGGCATCGCCGAGACCATCACCGGCAGCCAGATCACCCAGGCGGCGGAAGAGGGCGACCCGCTGGCCCTGGAGGTCTACGACGAGCTGGCCGACTGGCTCGGACGCGGCATGGGCGACCTCGCCTCGCTGTTCGACCCGGCCGTGTTCGTGCTCGGCGGCGGTGTCGCCGACTCCGGCAACCTGCTGCTCGAACCGGTTGCCAAGGCCTTCGAGAAGCACCTGATCGGCGGGGTGCACCGGCCCCGTGCCGAGGTGGTGCTCGCCTCGCTGGGCTCCGCCGCGGGGATCGCCGGCGCCGGCGACCTGGCCCGCCAGCGCTGACACGCCGCGCGCACTCTCGCACCGCCCCCGGGGGCGGTGCGAGACTCGGCCCCATGGACGCCGACGATCTCCCCGCCTCCGGTCCGCAGCCAGACGGCTCCGAAGTCGTACGCCTGCTCAGCTACAACATCCGCTCGCTGCGCGACGACCGCACGGTGCTGGCGCGGCTGATCCGGACCTGCGATCCGGACCTGCTCTGCGTCCAGGAGTCACCGCGGTTCTGGTTCCCCCGGCAGCAGGCCGGCTGGCTGGCCCGGTCCACCGGACTGGTGATCCTCTCCGGCGGTCTCAGCGCGTCCGGCCCGCTGCTGCTGGGACGGCTCCGGGCGATGCCGCTCTCGGTCCACGACGTGCTGCTGCCGCGTACGCCGGGGCTGCACCAGCGGGGCTTCGCCACCACGGTGGTGCGGTTCGGCGCGGCCGCGCCGTTCTCGGTGACCAGCTGTCACCTCTCGCTGGACCCGGACGAGCGCTATGCCCAGTGCGGGATGCTGCTGGAGCAGTTGGGCCGGACCGGCACCGCGCTGGGCGTGGTCGGCGGGGACTTCAACGAGCACCCGGACGGCCCCGGCTGGAAGCTGTTGGCTGAGCGCCTGCAGGACGGGTGGGCCACCGCGCCCTGGGGCTCCGAGTTCACTTCCGTCCCGGAGAACCCGTACCAGCGGATCGACGCGGTCTTCGCCACCCCGGGGATTGAGGTCCTCGCCTGCGGGGTTCCTGATCTTCCGCGCAAGGATCTGATCGCGGCGACGGATCATCTGCCGTTGATCGCCGTCCTGAGGGTTCCGGCGGGGTCGTAGGTCGGGTGCAGCTGGGGAGTGCAACTTGCTCACGGTGGGTCAGTTGCAGCCCCCCAGGGGCGCGGGGAACTGCGCGACAAGCCACACACGCGCCGCACCCGGGATCAGACCACCGCCCCCCGCTGCGGATCGTCGTCCTCGTCCTCGTCGTCGTCCACCCGCATCCGGGCGATCAGCGTGGCGACCCCGCCCACGAACAGCCCGATGCCCAGGAACGCCCCCATCCCGCCGACCCCGGGCAACTGCCCGAACGCCGAGTAGAGGGTCAGCGCCACCCCTGCGACCACCGCGGCCACGGCCAGCCGGGTCGCGGTCTCGGTGCGGGGCAAGGGCGGCGGGGGCGGCGGGACGTAGTGGTCGTCCTCGTCCGACTCCTGCGGGATCCAGGCGCGCGGGTCCACCGGAGGGATCGCCCGCACCACCGGCAGCGGCTTGATCACCGGTCGCGGCCGCGGCGCGGGCGCCAGCTCCGCCAGGTCCTCCGCGGCCGGCCAGGACCGCGCCTCGTCGTCCACCGGGCTGTCGAACCCGGCGACGAGCTGCGCGAACACCGCGTCGTCGTCCGCGGCGGCCCGCTCCTCGGGAGCGGGGGCGGTGTCCTCCCCGGCGGCGTCCTGGGGCACGTCCGCGTCTTCCTCGGGCAGCTCGGGCACGGCCGTCATCCCTTCGCGGCGGGCGTGAGCCGCCGCACGAAGTCGAGACTTCCCTCGAAGATGGCTTCGGCGTCGTGGTCCAGGGTGGCCACGTGGAAGCTGCGCTCGCAGAGCCGCTCCTCGACGTCGGTCGAGGAGATCCGGGCGAGCAGCATCGCCCCGCTGGCCGGGGTCACCACATGGTCCTGGGGGCTGCGGAACAGCAGCAGCGGCTGGGTGACCTGCGGCAGCTCGGACTGGACCAGCCGGGTCAGCTGCGCCATCGAGTGCGCGGCGTGCAGCGGGGTGCGGACGTAGCCGCCCTCGTTCACCCCGGGCTTGGCCACGTCGTTGGCGATCCCCGGGAAGCTGGGCACCAGGTGCCGCACCAGCGGCAGCGCCCGGTGCGCCTGTCCGGGCATCCGCACCAGCGGGTTCACCAGGACCAGGCCGGAGACGTCCGCGCCCTTCTGCGCCGCCAGGTGCAGCGCCAGCGCGCCGCCCATGGACAGGCCGAAGACGAAGACCTGCTCGCAGTCCTTCGCCAGCAGGTCGAACTCCCGCTCGATGGTGGCGTACCAGTCCGGCCAGCGGGTGATGTTGAGGTCGCGCCACTGGGTGCCGTGCCCCGGCAGCAGCGGCAGCGACACGCTGAAGCCCTCGGCGGCCGCGGCCTCGGCCCAGGGCCGCATCGAGTACGGGGAGCCGGTGAACCCGTGGCACACCAGGACTCCGACCGGTCCGCCGTGGTGGCGGTACGGCTCGGCACCGGGCATGAGCGGCATCTGCGGCTCCTTTCGTACAGGGGGCTGCACCGGGTCTGCACGGGACAACACGACGGGTGACCCGCATAGTCCCATGCCTGCCTGTCAGCCGTACAGCTCACCACTGCCCGAGCGGCTAAGGTTCTCCGTGGTTCGTGAATCTGGAGGCCAGGGTTGTTCTACCGACTGATGAAGATGATCGTCGCCCCGATGCTGAAGATCTTCTTCCGTCCCTGGGTCGAGGGGATGGAGAACATCCCCGCGGAAGGGCCGGCCATCATCGCCAGCAACCACCTCTCCTTCTCCGACTCCTTCTTCCTGCCCGCACTGATGAAGCGTCGGGTGACCTTCATCGCCAAGTCCGAGTACTTCACCGGAACGGGTGTCAAGGGAAAGTTGACGGCGGCCTTCTTCAAAGGCGTCGGACAGCTCCCGGTGGACCGCTCCGGGGTGCGCGGTGCCGGTGAGGCGGCGATCAGCAGCGGGATCGAGGTCATCAAGCGGGGCGAGCTCTTCGGGGTGTATCCGGAGGGGACCCGTTCGCCGGACGGCAAGCTCTACCGCGGCAAGGTCGGCGGCGTGGCCCGGATCGCCCTGGCCACCGGCGCGCCGGTGATCCCGGTCGCGATGATCGACACCGAGAAGCTGCAGCCGCCCGGCCAGGTCAAGCCGAACTTCGGGGTCAGGCCCGGCATCCGGATCGGCGCGCCGCTGGACTTCTCGCGCTACCACGGCATGGAGAACGACCGCTTCATCCTGCGCTCGGTCACCGACGAGGTCATGTACGAGATCATGCGGCTGTCCGGCCAGGAGTACGTCGACATCTACGCGACCGCGGCCAAGCGGCAGATCCAGGAAGCCAAGAAGCAGGCCAAGCAGAGCGGCGCGGAGAAACAGCCGTAGCCGACGGAGCATCAGGGGGCGCAGGGTGGGGACCGAGGAGCGCGCCGCGGGGGTCTTCTCCGTGGAGCAGCCGCTGTGGCGGGCGGTGACCGCCTTCCGCCTGCTCACGCTGGTGTACGCGGTGGGCCGCTACGCAGGGAACGCCCACCACTACAGCCATCCGGCCGCGGCCTGGGCCTACATGGCGGTGCTCACGGTGTGGACCTTCGCCACCGTGCGGGTGTTCTCCACCAAGGCGCGCTGCGGCTGGTGGTGGCTCTGGGCCGACCTGGCGCTGGTGGTCGTCGGCATACTGCTGACCCGCAGCTTCGACCAGGCGGCCAGCGTGGACGCCAACGACGTGACCCTGCCGACGGTCCGTGCCGCCGCCACCGTGCTCGGCTTCGCCGTCATGGGCGGCTGGCGCCCGGCCGCCCTGGCCGGACTGCTGGTCGGCCTGGCCAACATCGGCGAGCGGGGCCGGGTCACCTCCAGCAACGCCCACAACATCGTGCTGCTGATGCTGGCCGGCGTGGCCATCGGCTACGTGGTCGAGCTGGCCCGGGCCAGCGAGCAGACCCTGGCCAGGGCACTGGAGATCCAGGCCGTCACCCGGGAGCGGGAGCGGCTGGCCCGGGACATCCACGACGGGGTGCTCCAGGTGCTGGCGATGGTGCAGCGGCGCGGCGCCGAGGTCGGCGGCGAGGCCGCTGAGATCGGCCGGATGGCCGGTGAGCAGGAGATCGCGCTGCGGGCGCTGATCGCCGAGGGCCTGGTGCCCAATCCCTCCTACGAGGCCCCGCGCCGCCCGCTGCACCGGCCGGAACCGGGCGAGCCGCAGGACCTGCGGGCCCTGCTCACCCCACTGGCCGGCTCCCGGGTGACGGTCTCCGCGCCGGGGACGCCGGTGCTGCTGCCCGGCCGTGCGGCGACCGAGCTCAGCGCCGCTGTCGGTGCCGCGGTGGACAATGTCCGCAAGCACGCGGGCGAGCAGGCGCACACCTGGATCCTGGTCGAGGACGAGCCGGACGAGGTGGTCGTCAGCGTCCGCGACGACGGTCCCGGTTTCGCCCGGGAGCGGTTGGGAGAGGCCGAGCAGGAGGGGCGGCTCGGGGTCTCCCAGTCGATCCGCGGCCGGTTGCGGGATCTGGGCGGCAGCGCCGAGATCAGCTCGGCCGCCGGTCAGGGCACCGAGGTCGAGCTGCGGGTGCCCCGTCAGCGAGTCGAACGAGGGAGCACGAAGTGACGGCCGAACAGACTACGGGTGGTCAGCCGACGGACGGTCAGCCGACCGACGGCGAGCAGGCGATCCGGGTGATGGTGGTGGACGACCACCCGATGTGGCGCGAGGCGGTCGCCCGCGACCTCGGCGCGGCCGGCTGCCGAGTGGTGGCCACCGCAGGGGACGGGCGCGAGGCGGTGCGCCGGGCCCCGGCCGCCGCGGCCCAGGTCGTCGTCCTCGACCTCAACCTGCCGGACCTGCCCGGGGTCGAGGTCTGCCGCCAGCTGATGGCGCACGACCCGGCGCCCCGGGTGCTGGTGCTCTCCGCCAGCGGGGAGCACGCCGACGTGCTGGAGGCGGTGAAGTCCGGCGCCACCGGTTACCTGGTGAAGTCGGCCAGCCGGGAGGAACTGCTGGACGCGGTGCGCCGCACCGCCGTCGGCGACCCGGTGTTCACCCCGGGGCTGGCCGGGCTGGTGCTGGGGGAGTACCGCCGGCTGGCGGCGGAGCCGGTGGCGGCCGGCTCCCGCAGCCCGGCCGCCCCGCAGCTCACCGACCGGGAGACCGAGGTGCTGCGGCTGGTCGCCAAGGGCCTGGCCTACAAGCAGATAGCCGACCGGCTGGTGCTGTCGCCCCGCACCGTGCAGAACCACGTGCAGAACACCCTCGGCAAGCTCCAGCTGCACAACCGGGTGGAGCTGGTCCGCTACGCCATCGAGCGCGGCCTCGACGACGAGGGCTGACCGGTCCCGGTCAGCCCGCCCCGTGCACAGCAGGGTGCATCCGTCCCGCCCGCCGCTACCGTGAAGTGACAGTTCGTCATACTCAGGGGAGGGGACGGATATGCGGATCGGCGTGCTCACCGGCGGCGGGGACTGCCCGGGGCTCAACGCGGTCATCAGGGGGGTCGTCCGCAAGGGCGTCGAGGTCTACGACTACGAGTTCACCGGCTTCCGGGACGGCTGGCGCGGCCCGCTGGAGGGCGCCACCCTGCCGCTCGGCATCCCCGAGGTGCGCGGCATCCTGCCGCGCGGCGGCACCGTCCTGGGCTCCTCGCGCACCAATCCGCTCAAGGTCGCCGACGGCATCCGCAAGGTCAAGGAGAACCTGGACAAGTACCGGGTGGACGCGCTGATCGCGATCGGCGGCGAGGACACCCTCGGGGTGGCCGCCACCCTGCACGACAACGGCGTGAACGTCGTCGGCGTGCCCAAGACCATCGACAACGACCTCAACGCCACCGACTACACCTTCGGCTTCGACACCGCCGTCAACATCGCCACCGAGGCCATCGACCGGCTGCACACCACCGCCGAATCGCACCGCCGGGTGCTGGTCATCGAGGTGATGGGCCGTCACGCCGGCTGGATAGCGCTGCACTCGGGCATCGCGGGCGGCGCCAATGTGATCCTCATCCCCGAGCAGCGCTTCGACATGGACCAGGTCTGCGCCTGGGTGGAGCAGCGCTTCCGGATCAACTACGCGCCGATCGTGGTGGTCGCCGAGGGGGCGATGCCGGTCGAGGGCCAGATGGTGCTCAAGGACGACACCAAGGACGCCTTCGGCCACGTCCGGCTGTCCGGCATCGGGGAGTGGTTGGCCCACGAGATCGAGGCCCGCACCGGCAAGGAGGCGCGGACCACGGTCCTCGGGCACATCCAGCGCGGCGGCACCCCCAGCGCCTTCGACCGCTGGCTGGCCACCCGCTTCGGACTGCACGCCATCGACGCGGTGCACGACGGCGACTACGGCACGATGGTGGCGCTGCGCGGCACCGACATCGTGCGGGTGCCGCTGGCGGACGCCACCGCCCGGATCAAGACCGTCGAACCCGCGCTGTACTCCGAGTTCGACGTCTTCTTCGGCTGACGGCGGATCAGACCGGCGGCAGGGCGTGCACCTCGTCGCCGACCACTCCGTAGAGCAGGGTGCCGTCGGTGGCCAGCCACCAGTCCTTGTCGTTGGAGGTGGTGCGGTAGTTCCAGAGGATCTTCCCGTTCTTCCGGTCGATCGCGTAGACCCCGTTGCTGCCCACGAACGAGCCGGTGAACAGGGTCGGCCCGACCACGACCAGGGTGGAGGTGAACGGACCGTCGGGGACGACGCACTCCCACTGCTGCGAGCCGGTGGCCGCGTTCAGCGCGACCACCCGGTCGCCGCGCAGGTCGGCCGCGTAGAGGACGCCGTCGGCGATGGCGGGTACGCCGAAGGAGCCGCCGCTGGAGTCCTTGGCCGACAGCACCTGCTTGCCGTCGGCCACGGTGAAGCCCAGCAGCTGCGGGCCGCCGACGTACAGGTCGCCGCCGACGAGCAGGGGGTCGACCTGGGTCTGGAAGTTCTTCAGCCCGAAGTCCTTGGACCAGAGCTGCACCCCGGTCGTGGTGTCCCGGACCACGATGTTGTTCTGGTCGTTGGTGTACACCAGGTACTTCCCCGCCACGCTGCCGGTGACCTGGTCGTCGGCCGAGGCCTTGCGCATCTGGGTCCAGGCGACCTTGCGGGTCTGCAGGTCGACGGCGATCACCGCCTTGGTGGTCGGGTCGCCGATGGTGATCACCGCCTTGCCGTTGGCGTCCAGCGGGTACTTGCTGCCGAGCAGGTAGGCCCGCTTGTCGTCCACCGCCAGGACGGAGGTGAAGGCCAGGGCCGCCGGCTCCAGCAGGTGCCAGCGCTCGGCGCCGGTGGTCGGATCGGTGGCGATGAGGGCCGGCTCGTTGGTGGCGGTGTACCCCACCGAGACGACCACCCCGGCACCGATGCCGATCGGCGGCGAGGCGAAGGCGGAACCCAGCTCCGGGCCCTGCCACTGCTGCTTGCCGCCGCGCGCGTCGATCGCGGTCAGATTGGCCCCGCTGACCAGCAGCGTGCCGTGGTACGGGACCACCGGCACCTCGGCCAGGCTGCTGCCCTTGTAGACCCAGACCGGCGCCGGGGCCACGCCGGGCGCGTGGGTGGCGTAGCTGGGGGCGGCCGTGGTCGGGCCGGCCGAGGTGCTCGGGGCGGTGGCGGTGGCGGTGGGGCTGTGGGTGGGGCCGGGGGTGGGGCCGCTGCCGCCCGAGCCCCGGGTGAGGGCCAGTGCCACCCCGCCGCCGACGACCGCGACGGCGCCGACCGAGAGGGCGCCGGTCAGCACCCGGCGCCGGCCCGGGGTCGCAGGGGCCACCGCGGTCGTCCTGAGCGGCGCCGGCCCCGGGGCCGGTGGCGGGGTGCGGCCGAGTACGGCCGTGTCCGGGCTGGCGCCGGTCGCCGGCCCGAGCAGCACGGTCCCGCTGTCGGCGGGCCCGGCCTCGGGGGCCTCCATGTCCATCACCCGCGCCGCGTGCGAGGCGATGTCCGAGGCCACCTCGGCGGGCAGCCAGGCGGTGCGCAGCAGGGTGGGGGTGCCCGTCGGGGCGAGCAGCCGGGAGAGCTCCGCCGGGGTGATCCGCTCCGCCGGTTCCTTGGCGAGGCAGGCCCCGACCGGCTCGCGCAGCGAGGGCGGCAGGTCGTCGAGGTCGGGGGCCTCGTGCACCACCCGGTAGAGCAGCGAGGCGACCGAGTCGGAGCCGAAGGGGCCGTGCCCGGTGGCGGCGAAGGCCAGCACCGAGCCCAGCGAGAAGATGTCGCTGGCCGGGCTGACGGCCCGGCCCGAGGCCTGCTCCGGCGACATGAACCCGGGCGAGCCGACGACCACGCCGGTGCTGGTCAGCGCCCCGCCGTCGAGGGCGCGGGCGATCCCGAAGTCGATCACCCGCGGGCCGTCCGCGGACAGCAGCACGTTCGACGGCTTGAGGTCGCGGTGCACCAGCCCGGAGCCGTGGATGGCCTGCAGGGCCTCGGCGAGGACCGCGCCCAGCACGGCCACCGAGCGCTCCGGCAGCGGGCCGTGGGCGTCCACCGCCTCGGCCAGGGAGGGGCCCAGCACGTAGGCGGTGGCCAGCCAGGGGGTCGCCGCGTCGTGGTCGTAGTCCACGACCGGCGCGGTGTAGGCGCCGGAGACCGACTGCGCGGCCTCGACCTCGCGGCGGAACCTGCTCCTGAAGTCGGCGCTCTCCGCGAGTTCCGGGCGCACCACCTTCACCGCGACGGTCCGGCCTCCGCCGGAGCGGGCGAGGTACACCCGGCCCATCCCGCCGGCGCCGAGCCGGGCTATCAGCCGGTAGGCGCCGATTGCTGCTGGATCATCACTTTCCAATGGCTGCATGTGCGTTCCCCCGTTGTCCGTGCCGATGTCGTGGGACAGATTAGGGGCACGTCACAGCTGACTCTCTGTGGGGGTTGCTGTTGCGCCGTTCCCCGCGCCCCTATCCAGGGGCGCGGGGAACTGCGCGAAACGCACGGAACCGTTACAACGGCGGCAACCCCGGCGGGGTGACCGCAGGAGTCGTCTCCAGCGCCCGGAGGGCGATCCGGACGGCCTCGTCCAGTTGCGGGTCGCGCCCCGCCGCCCAGTCCTCGGGGGTGCAGACCACCTCGACGTCCGGGTCCACCCCGTGGTTCTCCAGCCCCCAGTCGTAGCCCTCGAACCAGGTGCGGAACCGCGGCTGGGTGACCCCGGTGCCGTCGACCAGCCTGTAGTGGCCGTCGATGCCGACCACCCCGCCCCAGGTCCTGACGCCGACCACCGGGCCCAGGCCGTAGGCCTGGAACGCGGCGTTGATGTTGTCGCCGTCCGACCCGGAGAACTCGTCCGCGACCGCCACGAGCGGCCCCCGCGGGGCGTCCTCGGGGTACCTCGGGTGCGGTCTGAACCCGCGGATCGTCTGCCATTTGACGACCCGTCGGCGCAGCTTCTCGACGACCAGTTGCGAGGTGTGGCCGCCCCGGTTCTCGCGGGTGTCCACGATCAGGCCGTCCTGCGAGGACTCGGTGTGCAGGTCGCGGTGCAGCTGGGCCCAGCCCGGGCTCATCTGGTCGGGCAGGTGCAGGTAGCCGAGCCGTCCGCCGGACAGCTCGCGGACCCGGGCCCGGCGGCCAGCCACCCAGTCGTGGTAGCGCAGCGGCTCCTCGTCCGCGAGCGGCACCACCACCACGGAGTACTCGCCGCCCTCCGCGGTGCCCAGGGTGAGCTCGACCGGCTTGCCCGCGGTGCCGGCCAGCAGCGGGGCCGGGCCGGTGACCGGGTCGACCGTACGGCCGTTGACCGCCAGGACCGCGTCCCCGGCCCTGATCCCCAGGCCCGGGGCGGCCAGCGGCGACCGCGCGGCCGGGTCGGAGCTCTCGCCGGGCAGGATCCTGACGATCCGCCAGTTCCGGTCCCCGTCCTCGGAACGGGCCAGGTCGGCCCCCAGCAGTCCCAGCCGCCGGGCGTCCGCCACCTCGCGGGCCCTGGGCTGCACGTACGCGTGCGAGGTGCCGAGCTCGCCCTGGATCTCCCAGAGCAGGTCGACCAGGTCGTCATGGCTGCCGAGGCGGTCGACCAGCGGACGGTAGCGCTGCTGCACCGCCTCCCAGTCGACCCCGCTCAGGTCCACCCGCCAGTAGTTGTCCCGCATCAGCCGGGCCGCCTCGGCGACCATCTGCCGCCACTCGGCCGGCGGGTCGAGGGTGATCCTGATCCGGTCCAGGTCCACGGTGACGGACTCGACCCGGTCGTCCTCGGCCGCCTTCCGGTCGGCCGGGACGACCCGCAGCTTCTTCCCGTCCACCAGGGTCAGCCTGGTGCCGTCGCCGGAGACGGCGTAGCGGTCGACGGCCTCGGCCAGGGTGTCCAGCCGGCGGGCGGCCAGGTCGAAGTACTCCAGCGAGGTCCGCTTGGCCGGGGTGTCGGGGGTGGCCTTGGCGTTCCCCAGCATCCCGGTCAGCGGGCGGTGCAGCCAGCTGAAGCCGCCCCTGACCGCCCGCAGGGCCGCGTAGCGGCCGGCCTCGACCGGGAAGGGGACCACCCGGGCGGCGATCCCTTCGGTGTCTACCCGGATCGCCGCCGGGTCGGCGGCAGCCTCCTCCTCGGGCTTGCCCGGCCTGCGGCCCTGCGGCAGCGGGTCGAACGGGGAGAGCGTGTCGGCGGTCAGCAGCGCCAGGTAGGGACGGCAGGCGACCGGGAAGGAGAGGTCGAAGACGTGCTCGTCGTAGACCGGGTCGAACTCGCGGATCGACAGGAAGGCCAGGTGGCGCCCGTCGGCGCTGAAGGCGGGGGAGTGGTCGTTGAAGCGCACCGGGGTGACCTCGGTGACCGCGCCGTCGGCTAGCCGGGCCAGCCGGATCTGGCGCAGCCGCTCGTTGAGGTCGGCGCCGTGCGACCAGGCCAGCCAGGCCGAGTCCGGCGAGAAGACCAGGCCGGTCGCCTGCACGGCCTCGCTGCGGTCCAGCTCCCGCACCTCCCCGTCCGCGACCGTGACCAGCAGCACCCGGCCGTCCCGGTCGGCGACGGCCAGCGCCGTGCCGTCCGGCGAGGCGACCAGTTCCTCGACCCGGCCGAGCGCCCCCACGGCGACCCGACGGCCGTCGGAGAAGTCCAGGCCGTCCTCGCCCTCGGCGTCGGTGACCCAGACCGACGCCCCGTCAGGCAGCGGCTGCGGCAGCCGGTTGCGCACGCCCGGCGCGTCCGCGAGCACGCGCGCCGGTCCGTCCTGGTGGGTGACCCGGTGGACGGTGCCGCGCACCTCGACCAGGCTGGACCGGCCCTCGGCGTCGGGCGACACCGTGCCGAGGTGGTCCGCGGCGGCGACCGGGCGGCGCCGGCGGGCGGTGCTCGGGCCGCCCAGGTCGAACTCGATCCGGCGCGGTCCGGCGCCGTCGAGGCCGTCGAGGCTGTCCACCAGCCACAGCGCGCCGGCCCGCTGGAAGACCACCCTGCTGCCGTCGGTCGACGCGTTGCGGGCGTAGAACTCGTCCTGCTCGCTGTGGACCCGCAGGTCCGACCCGTCCGGAAGGCTGGACCAGAGCCGGCCGACACCGTCGTGGTCGCTCAGGAAGGCGATCCTGCCGCCGACCCACATAGGCGAGTCGATGTTCCCGTCCAGCCCCTCGTGGACGCGCTGGAACGCGCCGTCCGTGCCCAGCCAGAGCTTGCCGGCCCTCCCGCCGCGGTAGCGCTTCCAGTGCGCCGGCTCCCGGCCGCCGTTGGCCGTGCTCAGCAGCGCACGCGAGCCGCCGGGCTCCAGCGCCAGCCCGCCCAGCCGTCCGTACGGCAGCCGCCGGGCCGGACCGCCGTCCAGCGGCACTGCGAAAGCCCAGGGGTGGGCCCGGGACATCTGCCCCACGCTGCTCAGCGCCAGCGGTTCGCCCTCGGGGGTCCAGCCGAGCACCGCGGTCTGGGCGCTGCCCCAGTAGGTCAGCCGCCGTGCGGGGCCGCCCTCGACCGGCGCGACATGCACCTCCGGCGCGCCGTCGGCGGTCGAGGTCCAGGCCAGCAGCGACCCGTCGGGGGAGAAGCGCGGCCGCGACACGGGCACCTGATCGGCACTCACCCGCCAGGCCCTGCCCCCGAAGGGGGCGACCCAGACGTCGTCCTCGGCCACGAAGGTGACTGCGTCACCGTGGATGTGCGGATACCGGAAATAGCCATCAGCAAAGGTCACTGAGGCACCTTAACCGGAGCGTTGTTCGATGGTGCGGCGTCGTCGTGGTCGGCCGCGCAGTTCCCCGCGCCCCTACAGGGGCGCGGGGAACTGCGCGAAGACCAGCCACAGCAGCGCCGCGCTACACCACCGACCGCTCCCCGAGCCCCGCGAGCATCCCGGCCACGATCCCCACCCCGTCCAGCGTCAGCACCGACTCCGGATGGAACTGCACCCCCGCGAACCCCGGCCCCCGCAGCGCGAAGACGTCACCCGTCACCGCGTCACGGCTCACCTCGATGCCCCGGGCCGCGAGCCGCGCGACATCGCCCGCGTCGCAGACCGCCGTGAAGGTGTTGTAGAAGCCCACCGTCCGCGCCGTCCCGAACAGGTCGATCCGTTCCTGCGCGCCCTGGTACGGCACCGCCTTGCGCCGCAGCGGCAGGCCCAGTGACGCGCACAGCAGCTGATGGCTCAGGCAGACCGCGAGCAGCCCGCCGGGCCGTCCGGTCGCCATCAGCTCGCCGACCACGCCCTGCATCCGCCGCATCTTCGGGTCCGTCAGATCGGCCGGGTCGCCCGGGCCGGGGCCCAGCACCAGCGGACCGGTGTGCGCGGCGACCGCCTCGGCCAGACCGGGGAGGTCGTAGCGGCGGACGGTGACCCGGTGGCCCAGCGAGCGCAGCAGATGCGCCAGCATCGAGGTGAAGGTGTCCTCGCAGTCGATCACCAGGACGTGCTGCGGATCGGCCGGGACCGGCGCCGCGGTCTGCATCCGCAGCCAGAACGGCGCCAGGTTGCCGCGCCTGGCGTCCAGCGCGGCCTGCACCCGGTGGTTGTCGGCCAGTCGCGGTGCCCGCCCCGCCCCCGCCGCCGCGGCTCCGGCCCGCGCCGGGACGGCGCCGATCGCGGCGAGCACCCCCGCCGCCTTGGCATGCGTCTCGGCGACCTCCGCGTACGGGTCGGAGTGCCGCACCAGCGTCGCGCCGACCCGCACCGCGAGCCGCCCGCTGGCCGGGTCGATGTCGGCGGTGCGGATCAGGATGGGGGAGTCCAGCGTCTGGCCGCCGCCGGAGGTGCGGCCGACCAGCGCGAGCGCGCCGGCGTAGTAGCCGCGTCCGGTCGGCTCGTAGCGGGAGATGACCCGGGTCGCGTTCTGCAGCGGGCTGCCGGTGACGGTGGCGGCGAACATGGTCTCCCGGAGCACCTGGCGGACGTCCAGGGAGGTGCGTCCGCGCAGCTCGTACTCGGTGTGGGCGAGGTGGGACATCTCCTTGAGGCGCGGGCCGAGCACCTGGCCGCCGAGGTCGCCGACCGCGCACATCATCTTGAGCTCCTCGTCCACGACCATGGTGAGCTCCTCCAGCTCCTTGGGGTCGTTCAGGAACGCGAGCAGCGACTCCAGGCCGGGGCCCTCGGCCGGGTAGCGGTAGGTCCCGGAGATCGGGTTCATCACCACCGTCCCGCCGGCCTGCCGGACATGGACCTCGGGGCTGGCCCCCACCAGGACCCGGTCCCCGGTGTGCACCAGGAAGGTCCAGTAGGCCCCGCGCTCCTGCTCCAGCAGCCGTCGGAACAGGGTCAGTGCCAGCGCCGGGGAGAAGTCCCGCAGGGTCCCGGTGAAGTCGCGGCGGACCACGAAGTTGGCGCCCTCGCCCCGGCCGATCTCGTCCTCGATCACCCGCCGGACGATCTCCGCGTAGGCGTCGTCGTCGAGGTCGAAGCCGCCGTCGTCCAGCTGGACCGGGAGCTGCGGCAGCGCCGCCCGCAGCTCGGCCAGCGGCAGGGCGAAGGACTCGCGCACCCGCAGCGCCTGCAGCGGGGTGCCGTCGTCGCGGGCCTCGAAGCCGCGCTCGCGCAGCTGCCGGTAGGGGACCAGGGCCAGCAGGTCGTGCACCGGGACGCCGGGCGCCCCCTCGGGCAGCGGCAGCTGCGCCAGCGTCTCGTAGCAGCCGACCTCGCCGAACAGCACCTCGACGGTGTCCGGGGCGAGCCGGGGCGTGCGGCGGTGCAGCAGGGCGAACGGCTCGTCGGCGGCCGCGAGCCTGGCGACCAGGGCAGCGGCATCGACCGGAGCAGTGGGGTTGGTCACAGCGGGGACCTTTCCGAGGGAGGTGCGGCGGCGGGAGGGGTGCCGGCCGGCTCGGGGCGGTGTCCGCTGGAGAACGCAGAACGGCCGCCCCGAAGGGCGGCCGTTGAGTCTGCGTGGGAACGCGCGATCAGTGGGCCGCCTCGGGGACGGTCCACCACCAGGAGTAGGTGTGCTGCGTGTTCACGGGGTCGACCTTAGCGGATCGGACGGCACTGGGGCAGGAGATCCGCGGCATGTCTCAGCCTGCGGGCGTTGGGACATTTCGGTTGCGTTACCCCGTAGCCTTGGCGCTGTGACCGTGAACGTTGAAACCCACCCCGAAGGGGACTCGGCCCAGGGCTTCTCCTGGCAGTCCCTTCCCGCGGCGCAGCAGCCCGAGTGGCCGGACCCCGAGGCTCTGCGCAAGTCCCTTGCGGACCTCGCCTCCTATCCGCCGCTCGTGTTCGCCGGCGAGTGCGACCAGCTGCGCACCCGTCTCGCCGCCGTGGCCAAGGGTGAGGCGTTCCTGCTCCAGGGCGGCGACTGCGCCGAGGCCTTCGACGGCGTGTCGGCGGACCAGATCCGCAACAAGCTGAAGACCCTGCTGCAGATGGCCGTGGTGCTCACCTACGCCGCCTCCGTCCCGGTGGTCAAGGTCGGCCGGATCGCGGGCCAGTACTCCAAGCCGCGCTCCAAGCCCACCGAGACCCGCGACGGCGTGACCCTGCCGGTGTACCGGGGCGACTCGGTGAACGGCTTCGCCTTCACGCCCGAGGCCCGCCGCCCCGACCCGGAGCGGTTGAAGCGGATGTACAACGCCTCCGCCTCCACCCTCAACCTGGTCCGCGCCTTCACCACCGGTGGCTACGCCGACCTGCGCCAGGTGCACGCCTGGAACCAGGACTTCGTCCGCAACTCGCCCTCCGGGCAGCGCTACGAGCGCCTGGCCAAGGAGATCGACAGCGCGCTGTCCTTCATGAACGCCTGCGGGGTGGACCCGGAGGAGTTCCGCACGGTCGAGTTCTACTCCTCGCACGAGGCGCTGGTGCTGGACTACGAGACGGCGCTGACCCGCACCGACTCGCGTACCGGCAAGCTCTACGACGTCTCCGGCCACATGGTCTGGATCGGCGAGCGCACCCGGCAGCTGGACCACGCCCACATCGAGTTCGCCTCGCAGATCAGCAACCCCATCGGGGTGAAGCTGGGCCCGACCACCTCGGTGGACGAGGCGCTGACGCTGATCGACCGGCTGGACCCGGAGCGCGAGCCGGGCCGGCTCACCTTCATCACCCGGATGGGAGCGGGCAAGGTCCGCGACAACCTGCCCCAGCTGGTGGAGAAGGTCACCGCGAGCGGCGCGGTACCGGTGTGGATCTGCGACCCGATGCACGGCAACACCTTCGAGGCGGAGACCGGGCACAAGACCCGCCGCTTCGACGACGTGCTGGACGAGGTCAAGGGCTTCTTCGAGGTGCACCGCGCCCTGGGGACCCACCCCGGCGGCATCCACGTGGAGCTGACCGGCGACGACGTCACCGAGTGCGTCGGCGGCGGCGACGAGGTGTTCGTCGACGACCTGCACCAGCGCTACGAGACAGCCTGCGACCCGCGGCTCAACCGCAGCCAGTCGCTGGACCTGGCGTTCCTCGTGGCAGAGATGTACCGCGGCGCCTGAGCCCCGGCCGGTGTGACGAAGACCCCTTCGATTCCGCGGAAGCGGAACCGGAGGGGTCTTTTAGCACCCGCCGGGATTGGGTAAGGTTAGCCTTAGCTCAACCGGACGCCATCGGGAAGGACCGTCATGTACGTGTGCGTGTGCCATGCGGTCACCGAACAGCGCGTCCGCGAGGAGATCGCCTCCGGGGCCTCCACACCCCGCCAGATCGCCAACGGCTGCAAGGCCGGCACCGACTGCGGCTCCTGCGTCCGCCGGATACAGTCCATCCTCGGCCACGAGGGCGCCCGCCCCTGCCCCACCGCCCGCCTGGCCTCCCTGCTCGGCCTGCCGGAGCCCGCGCAGCAGGACGGCGCCGAGGCGGCCTGACCGCAGGTCCGCCGCCGGACGGCTCAGCTGTCGGGCTGTTCGATGAGGGACTGGATGTAGAGCGGCTCGCCCAGCTTGTCCAGGAGTTCGAGCTGGGTGTCCAGGTAGTCGATGTGGTGCTCCTCGTCCTTGAGGATGTGCTCGAAGATGTTGGCCGAGGTCACATCGCCCTTCGCCCGCATCACCACGATGCCGCGCCGCAGCCGGTCGATCGCCTCCACCTCGACCTGGCGGTCCGCCTGGAACATCTCGCCGACGGTCTGGCCCACCCGGATGTGGAACAGCCGCTGGTAGTTGGGCAGCCCCTCCAGGAAGAGGATCCGGTCGGTGAGGATCTCCGCGTGCTTCATCTCGTCGATGGACTCGGAGCGGGTGTACTTCGCGAGCTTGGTCCAGCCGAAGTTCTCCTGCATCTTGTAATGCAGAAAGTATTGATTGATCGCGGTCAATTCGGCAGTCAGCTGCTCATTGAGGAACTCGATGACCTCTGGGTCGCCCTGCATCGTTCGCACCCTTTCTATGCCGCTCAAGACGGTCGTGCGCATCGTTCCACCGCGGACCGGCGAGTTCCAGTAAGGTCACACTCGCCTCCGGGGTCCCCGTGTGCTGTCGTCCGGCCGCGATCTGTCACCATGGAGGCATGGGTCAGTCCGAGAACGAGCAGGCCAGGGCCCAGGAGCCCGGCGCGGGGGAGCTCCCGCCGGGGCAGCGCCTGCAGCGCGGATGGCCGGTTCTGCACTACGGCCCCGTGCCCCGTTTCAAGCCTTTGACGTGGGAGTTCCAGGTATTCGGAGCAACGGCCTCCGGCGACAAGCACAGCTGGAACCACGAGGGATTTATGACCCTCCCGAGAACCACGGTCACTGCCGATCTTCACTGCGTCACGCGTTTCAGCATGCTCGGCAGCCGCTGGGGCGGGGTCTCCACGGCGACCGTTCTCGAACTCGCACCGCCGGCCCCGGACGTCACCCATGTGATGGTATGGGCCGAGTACGGCTTCAGCTCCAACCTGCGCCTCGCGGACTTCGCCGACCCCTCCTCCCTCTTCGCCACCCACCGCAACGACGAGCCGCTGACGGTGGAGCACGGCTTCCCGGTCCGCATGGTGGTCCCCCACCTCTACGCCTGGAAGGGCCCCAAATGGGTCCGCGGCGTCGAGTACATGACCGCCGACCGCCGCGGCTTCTGGGAGGAGCGCGGCTACCACAACATCGGCGACCCCTGGGCCGAGCAGCGCTACTCCTACCAGGAGGTCCCGGGCGACGGCCCGGAGCTCTGACCCGGCCAGTCGGCCGCCCGGCCGCAAATCCGGTTGCCCGCCCCGGCCCGCCGTCGGCAGGATCGAGGGCATGGAGCACCCTGCTGAGGTACTGGTGTACGACCGCGTCGAGCTGCGACGGAAGCGGCCCGACGACGTCGACGCGCAGCACCGGCTGGTGCTGGACTCGCTGGAGCACCTGACCCCCTGGATGCCCTGGGCGTCCGACTACTCCCGGGACTCGCTGCTGGAGCATCTGACTGCGGCTCAGGCCGACTGGGAGTCGGGCCGGTCGTACGACTACGCCATCGTCAGTGAGGGGGAGACGGTCGGCGCCTGCAGCCTGATGCGGCGGATCGGCCCCGGCGGCTGGGAGATCGGCTACTGGATCCACCCGGACCGGACCGGCCGGGGCCTGGTGACCATGGCCGTGGCCGCCCTGGTGGAGGCGGCCTTCGCGCTGCCGGGCACCACCCACGTCGAGATCCACCACGACGAGGCCAACGCGGCCAGCGGCGCCGTCCCCCGCCGCCTCGGCTTCACCGTCGTCTCCCGCGAGAAGGACCCCTCCCGTGGAGGCGCCCCCGCCGAGTCCGGCACCACCGTCGTCCACCGCCTGGACCGCGCAGCGTGCTAACCGTCTGAGGGCTGCGGGAGTGGAGCAGCACCCCCGTTCTGCCGGAGGCTCCGTATCCGTGCCAGGGCCGCGCCCAGCAGTGGTCCGACCAGGAACAGGACGCCGGCGAAGGCGTACCAGGACGGCGGCTGCCGGGAGGGTACGGCCTGGGCGTGGATGGAGATCGCTTCCAGCACCAGGAGGCCCGGCAGGCAGCCGAGCACCCACCAGCGGGAACGCACCTCCAGTCGGCGCAGGCGCGCACGCAGGAGAGCGGTGGCCCAGACGGTGAGGAAGAGTGCCAGGGCTCCGATGCCGATGATCGCGGCGACGTCGCTGTCCACGGAGTAGGTCGACGAGGAGGCGGTGCGGGCGGAGGCCTGGCCGTCGGAGACGGCGATCACCGGTCCCCTGCCGATCGCCGTGATGCGGACGTCGGTGCCCGGTGCCAGGGAGCTCAGCCAGGACGGGGCTGCGCCGAACGAGACGTCGTTGCCGCCGATCAGGAGTTCGACGTCGCCGAAGCCGTCGTGCTCGCGCACCACGGTATCGACCGCGACGGTGTAGTGGTTCTGGCAGACCGCTTCCAGCGAGTAGACGACTGCTCCGTCGACCGGAATGGCGGGGCAGCGGCTCGCGCCGAGTTCCACCTGCGCGGCCTGCCGGTCTGCCGGGATCTGGCTCGCAGGAGCAGCCAGGGCGGCCAACGCGACGGCGGCGACCAGATACTGCCAGAAGCCACTGCGCCGCATGCTGGGCCTGGGGACCCATTGTCTCGGAACGGCATCGACCGGGGCGGCGCCGAAGCGGCGCGCGATGGCGACGATGCTCTCGGCCTTCTCGGAGAACGCCGGATCGCGGATCCACGGAGTGGACATGACCACCGGCAGCGTGCGGTGCCGGCCGTTACGGCGCGTGATCCGGACCGCGCTGGTGACACCCATGCGGGTCCCCTGGTCGCGGATCTCCACCGCGACGACGTCGCCCCAGGCGAGGTGCCGTGCCCACAGGCCGCCTCGGGAGTAGCTGATGCCCGAGACGTCGACGCGGCACCAGGACCGGGGATACGCCCAGCGGACGTAGCCGAACAGAACTGCAACAGCCGCAGTCGCGCCCACGCCGGCCCAGATGCCTCCGGTCAGCGAGAGCTTTGCGATATTGATCGCGATCCCCAGCCCGGGCAGGATCATCAACCACCAAGCGAACTTCGGCCGCTCGGTCCCCCTGAACACCAGTTCGTCCACGACTGTGCAGCGTATGGCCTCGGCTGCCCGCCGCGGCAGCCGTGGACCAGGAAGAGTCCGGGCCACCCCGGCTTCCTGGATCTGTGCCTCTGAACGGTCGTCAGGGCTACCAGCGGTCGCGGTGCAGGACGTCGGCGAGGGGGCGGCGGCGGACCGGGCCGAAGCGGCCGAGGGGCCAGCCGACCGGGATGATGCCGAAGGTGTGGACCTCGGAGGGGATGCCGAGGGCGGCCTTCCACTCGCGTTCCAGGAGCAGGTGCCAGATCGTCAGATTGGCGCCCAGGCCCAGGCCGCGGGCGGCCAGGAGCAGGTTCTGGATGCCCGGGTAGACGCTGGAGGCCTCGGCGAGCAGGTTGAACCGGCCGCCGTGGGTGGCCAGCCGGCTGAGCCCGGCGGTGCCGAGCTGGGTGACCATGCCGCGCAGGCTGCCCAGGTCGGCGGTGAACTTGGGGGAGCGGTAGCAGGGGATGATCAGGGCCGGGATGTCGGTGAAGTGGTCCCGCTGGTACTCGATCGCCGCGCGCATCCGGTCGTAGGCGTCCTCGTCCATCGGGGCGGGGATGGTCCGGCCGGCCGAGGCGAGGTAGGCGTCCACGCAGCGGGCCCAGAGCGGGGCCAGTGTGGTCATCATGTCGCGGTCGGTGACCAGCACGTACTCGTAGTCCTGGGCGTTGTGGCCGCTCGGACCGTTGACGGCTGCCTGGACCAGCTTCTCCAGCAGTTCGTCCGGCACCGGCTCGGCGCTCAGCCGGCGCATGGCCCGCATGGTGGCCATGGTGTCGAAGAGGTCAACCGCCGCAGGTGAGGTCATGCGCACGGAGTCTACGGAGGCCCCTCGGACGCACTGTCAGCGGGGTTACCCAAATCGATACAAGGTGCCCGGTACAACCAGTGGTCAGTACAGCCAGATGGTGACCTTGCTGCCCAGCGCC
Organism: Streptacidiphilus jeojiensis; assembly: GCF_042510965.1. NCBI lineage: Bacteria > Bacillati > Actinomycetota > Actinomycetes > Kitasatosporales > Streptomycetaceae > Streptacidiphilus > Streptacidiphilus jeojiensis. Next base: position 85,774 of record NZ_JBEUKS010000020.1, on the reverse strand, counting down.
GCCTGCTGGTTCCCGCCGGGGCTCTGGTTGTGCACGGTCGGGGTGCCGAACGGGTTGAGCTTGACGGTCTGCACCTGGAAGCCGGCGCCCTCCAGGGCCTTCCGGGCGTCCTTCTCGCTCTGCCCGGTCACATCCGGGACGGTGGCCTGCTGCTGGCCCTTGGAGACGGTCAGGGTCACCGTGCTGCCCTTGGAGGCGCTGTCGCCGTTGGGGCTCTGCGCGGCGACGTCGCCGGCCGCGGCGTCGGGGGAGTAGACCTGGTTGGGGTCCAGCTGGACGTTGAACCCGGCGTCCTGCAGGTCCGAGGTGGCCTGGTCGACCGACTCGCCGACCACGTCCGGCAGCGGCACCGGCTGGGCGCCGGAGCTGACGACCAGGTTGACCACCGTGTTGGGCTGCTCCTTGGTGCCGACCGCCGGGTCGGTGCTGATCACGTCGCCCTGGGAGATGCTGTCGCTGGCCTGCTGGGTGACCTGGCCGACGGCGAGCCCGGCGTCCTTGATCGCCTGCTCGGCGGCGGACTGGGACTTGCCGGTGACGTCCGGGACGGCCGGGCGGTCCGGGCCCTTGGAGACGTCCAGGGTCACCGTGGAGTCCTTGCGGATCCTGGTCCCCACGCCCGGGTCGGTGCTGATCACCTTGCCGCTGGCGACGGTGGAGCTGAAGTCCTGGGTGACGGTGACGGTCAGGCCGTCGGCCTGCAGGGTCTGCACCGCCTGGCCCTGGGTCTGGCCGAGCACGCTCGGCATCCGCATGTAGAGGCCGTCCAGCGCCCAGGTGGCGCCGCCGGCGACCAGGCCGATCACCAGCAGCACCACCGCGGGGACGACCCAGCGGCGCCGCCGCCGCTGCGGGCGGCGGGCGGCGCGGGACGGCGGTGGGGCGAAGCGTTCCTCCGGCGGGGTGCGCCGGGGCATCACCAGGTCGGGCGGCAGTTCGCGCATGATGCTGGTGCGTTCCACCGGCGGCTGCTGCGGGCCGGGCTGGAACGGCAGGCCGGGCTCGGCGTCCAGCTGGGCCGGGCTCAGGCCGCGGCGGATGTGCTGGAGGGCGGCGAGCAGGGCTACGGCGTCGGCCGGCCTGCGGTTGGCGTCCCGGGAGGCCGCTGCCGTCGTTATGGCGTCCAGCTCCGGTGCCAGGCCGGGGACCAGCGACGAGGGCGGCGGTACGTCCATGCTGATGTGCTGGTAGACGACCTGCATCGGGCTGTCGCCGGTGTAGGGCTTGGAGCCGGTGAGCATCTCGAACATCAGGATGCCGCAGGCGTAGACGTCGGTGCGCGGGTCGGTGGCGCCCTGCTCGATCTGTTCCGGCGCCAGGTAGGAGACGGTGCCCATGACCTGACCGGTCGTCGCCTGGCTCTCCCCGCTCACCGCCCGGACCAGGCCGAAGTCGGTGACCTTGACCCGGCCGTCCTCGGTGAGCAGCACGTTCTCCGGCTTGACGTCCCGGTGCACCAGCCCGGCGCGGTGCGCGGCGCCCAGCCCGGCCAGGATCGGCTCCAGGATGTCCAGCACGGTGCGCGGCGCCAGCGCGCCGCGGTCCCGCATCAGGTCGCGCAGGGTCCAGCCGGGTACGTACTCCATGGCCAGGAAGACGGCGTCGCCGTCCTGGCCCTGGTCGAACACGTTCACCACGTTGGGGTGCGAGAGCCGGGCCACGGCCTTGGCCTCGCGGATGAAGCGGGAGGTGAACTCGGGGTCGCTGGCCAGCCCCGGGTGCATCACCTTGAGCGCGACGACCCGTTCCAGCCGGGTGTCCAGGCCCCGGTAGACGGTGGCCATGCCGCCGACGGCGATCCGCTGCTCGACCCTGTAGCGGGCATCGAGCAGCCGCCCGAGGAGGGGGTCGTGCAGGGCAGTGTCCATTCCAGGGAGTTTACGGGGCCCGGAGCCGGCTGCGGGCGCACCGACGGTCGAGTTGTTGCCGGACGGTAAGGACATGAGTGACCCGGGTCACCCCCGGCCCGGCTCAGAAGGCCGGGGCCTCCGGGTCGAGCTCGGCGCGACCGGCCATCGGCGACGAGGCCTCGGCGTGGAAGCGGCGCGGGATCCGTCCGGCGCGGTGGGCCAGCCGACCTGCCTCGACGGCGTGCCGCATCGCCTCGGCCATCAGCGCCGGGTGCTGGGCCCGGGTGACGGCGGTGGCGAGCATCACCGCGGCGCAGCCCAGCTCCATCGCCAGTGCGGCGTCGGAGGCGGTGCCGGCGCCGGCGTCCAGCACCACCGGGACCTGGGCCCGCTCCACGATCAGCTGGAAGTTGTGCGGATTGCGGATGCCCAGGCCCGAGCCGATCGGGGAGCCCAGCGGCATCACCGCGGCGCAGCCCACGTCCTCCAGCTTGCGGGCCAGCACCGGGTCGTCGTTGGTGTACGGGAGGACCACGAAGCCGTCGTCGACCAGGGTCTCGGCGGCGTCCAGCAGTTCGATCGGGTCGGGCAGCAGGGTGCGCTCGTCGGCGACCACCTCGAGTTTCACCCAGTTCGTACCCAGCGCCTCGCGGGCCAGCCTGGCGGTGAGCACCGCCTCGCCCGCGGTGAAGCAGCCGGCGGTGTTCGGCAGCACGGCGATGTTGTTGCGCTGCAGCACCTCCAGCACCGAGCCGCGGGCGGCGGGGTTGATCCTGCGCATGGCCACGGTGGTCAGCTCGGTGCCGGACAGCAGCAGTGCCTGCTCCAGCACCTCCAGGCTGGGGGCGCCGCCGGTGCCCATGATCAGCCGCGAGCCGAAGCTGCGGCCGGCGATGGTCAGGGTGTCGTCGGACATCGTCTGTCAGCCTCCCTGGACGGCGGTGAGGATCTCGACCCGGTCGTCGGCGGCCAGAGCCGTGGCGGACCAGGCGCCGCGCGGCACGACCGTCTCGTTGACGGCCGCGGCTATGCCGGAGGGCGCCGAGCTGAGCTCGGCGACGACCTCGGCCAGGGTGGTGCCGGGGGCGACCAGGCGCGGGTCGCCGTTGACGCGGATGGCGAGGGTCGCCGTCACGGGGGTCGCGGGGGGCGTCATGAGCTGGCCTCCAGGAGGGAGAAGCGGGCGGGGGTGAACGGGGCGGCCTCCGGCGGCAGCACGCCGGTGGCCAGGTAGGCGGAGACGGCGTCGGCGGTGACCGGGGTCAGCAGCACGCCGTTGCGGTGGTGACCGGTCGCGGCGACCAGGCCGGGCAGCGAGGTGGGCCCCAGCAGCGGGGCGTTGTCGGGGGTGCCGGGCCGCAGCCCGGCGCCGGTCTCCACCAGCGGCAGCTCGGTGATCCCGGGGACCAGCTCATGGGCGTCCCGCAGCAGCTCGTACACCCCGCCGGCGGTGACGGTGGTGTCGAAGCCCTGCTCCTCCATGGTCGCGCCGACGACCAGCTCGCCGTCCTCGCGCGGCACCAGGTAGAGGTGCACGCCGCGGACCACGGCCCGGAGGTTGCGGGAGAGGAACGGGCCGCCGGGCAGCGGCGCGCCCAGCGAGGTGGTCATCCGCAGCCGCAGGATCTGGCCCTTGACCGGGCGGACCGGCAGCCGCGCCTCCGGTGGCAGCCCGGGGACCTCCCCGGACCAGCTGCCGGCCGCGAGCACGGTCTGCCCGGCGGACAGCCGGGTGCCGTCCTCGGCGAGGGCGCCGACCACCCGGTCCTGAGCGTCCGTCAGCTCGATCCGGGCGGCCCGGGAGCGGTGGATCCGCACCCCGGCCGCGGTGCAGGCGCGCAGCAGCGCCGCGCCCAGCCGCCGCCCGTCCACCTGGTGGTCCCCCGTCACCAGCAGCCCGCCGCGGACCGAGGGCGCCAGCATGGGTTCGAGCCGGCGGCACTCGCGTCCGGTCAGCCACTCGGCCTCCAGGCCCAGCCGCTGCTGGAAGGCGTGCAGCTCGCGCAGTTCGGCGCGGTCGTCGGCGTCCAGCGCCGCGGCCAGGGTGCCGCAGGCCCGGTACCCGGTGGGCAGTCCGCTCGCGGCGGTCAGTTCGGCGGCGAAGGCGGCGTAGCGCTCGTTGGAGGCGATACCGAGGCGCAGCAGCTCCTCCTCGCCGTACTGCAGCTCGGTGACCGGCGCCAGCATCCCGGCGGCCACCCGGTTGGCGCCACGGCCCGGATCCGGGTCGAGCACGGTCACCGAGAGGCCGCGCTGGGCGGTCCGCCAGGCGGTGGCCAGGCCGATGATCCCGCCGCCGACGACCAGTACGTCGGTCGGTGCGTCGGTCGACACGTCGGTGTTGGTACGTGGCACAGGTGCCCACTCCCTTCGCCGGCATGACCCGGATCAGGTTCGGACGGTCGGAGGCCGGGGGCGCGGTCCGCCCTGCTGCCTCCCTCTCAGCCCGGTACGCCGGGCTCCCGTGGATGGTCCCCACAACTGTAGTCGTGCCTGCTCGGCCGTAGAGTGACGGGATGCGGATCGTCGTGGTCGGGGCCGGGATGGCCGGGGTGCAGACAGCGGTGGCGCTGCGGGACCAGGGGCACGAGGGGGAGGTGCTGCTGCTGGGCGCCGAGCCGCACCAGCCCTACGACCGGCCGCCGCTCTCCAAGGACGTGCTGCTCGGCAAGGCCGAGCACTCGCGCTTCGACATCGACTTCCCGGGCCGGGGCATCGAGTTGCTGCTCGGCCGCCGGGCCACTGGGCTGGACCCCGTACGGCGGGTGCTGGGCACCGACGGCGGGGAGCTGGAGTACGACCGGCTGGTGCTGGCGACCGGGGCCCGCCCGGTCGCCCTGCCCGGGCAGTCCGCGCGGACGCATCTGCTGCGCACCCATGACGACGCCGTCGCGCTGAAGGGCGCGCTGCGCCCTGGGGCCAGGATCGTGGTCGTCGGTGCCGGCTGGATCGGCGCCGAGGCTGCGACCGTGGCCCGGCGGCTGGGCTGCGAGGTCACCGTGGTCGAGGCGGCGCCGGTGCCGCTGGCCGGTGCGCTGCCGGCGGAGGTCACCGAGGGGATGCGCGGCTGGTACGCGGAGGCCGGCGTCGAGCTGCGGACCGGCGCCGCGGTCGGCGGCATCGTGGACGGGGACGTCCGGCTGGAGGGCGACCCCGGGGCGACGGTGCTGCTCACCGACGGCACCGAGCTGGGTGCGGACGCGGTGGTGGTCGGCATCGGCGCCCGGCCCGACACCGGCTGGCTCGACGGCTCCGGGATCGTCCTGGACGACCGGGGCGCGATCGCGGCCGACGACCGGCTGCGGACCTCGGCCGAGGGGGTGCTGGCCGTCGGCGACTGCGCCTCCTTCCCCTCCGCCCGCTACCGGACCCGGCTGATGGTGCACCACTGGGACAACGCGGTGCAGGGCGCCAGGGTCGCCGCCGCCAACGCGCTCGGCGGCGAGCAGCAGTACGACCCCGTTCCCTACTTCTGGTCCGAGCAGTTCGGCCGCATGGTCCAGTACGCCGGCCACCACTGCCCCGGCGACACCCTGCTCCGGCGCGGGGACCCGGAGGCCGCCGACTGGAGCGCGCTGTGGCTGCGCGACGGCGTCCCGGTGGCGCTGCTGGCGGTGGACCGCCCCCGCGACCTGGTCCAGGGACGCCGGCTGCTGGAGCGGCGGACTCCCCTCGACCCGGCGCTCACGGCCGACCCCGCGGTCCAGCTCAAGGCCGCTGTGCGGGCCTGATGGTGCGCGGGGGCGGCCGGGGATGGCAGTCTTGAGGGCGTGAGCCAGATTGATCCCAAGATTGACGCCCTGATTCCCGCGTGGATGAACGTCCCCGACATCGCCGAGCAGTGGGGGGTGGTGGTGACCAAGGTCCGGCGTCTCGTCGACGACGGCACCCTGCTCGCCGTCCGCCGCGGCGAGAACAACGCCCTGATGGTGCCGGCCGCCTTCATCGGCCCCAACGGCACCGTGAAGGGCATCTGCGGCCTGCTGACGCTGATGCACGACTCCGGGTTCACCGACGAGGAGATCCTGGAGTGGCTGTTCACCGAGGACCCGTCGCTGCCCGGCACCCCGGCCCAGGCCATGAACGAGAACCGCGGCACCGAGGTCAAGCGCCGCGCCCAGGCGATGGCGCTGTGAGCCGTTCGTCCGCGGTGGCTGCGCTGGACGAGGCCCGGCTCTACCTGTGCACCGACGCCCGGCGCGAGCAGGGGGACCTGCCCGAGTTCCTGGACGCGGTGCTGGCCGGCGGCGTGGACATCGTCCAGCTGCGGGACAAGGGGCTGGAGGCGCGGCAGGAGTTGGCGGCGCTGGAGGTCTTCGCCGAGGCCTGCCGTCGGCACGGGCGGCTGCTGGCCGTCAACGACCGCGCCGACGTGGCCCATGCGGCCCGCCCGGACGTGCTGCACCTGGGCCAGGACGACCTGCCGGTGGCCGCGGCACGGGCGATCCTCGGCGAGTCCGTTCTGATCGGCCGCTCCTGCCACGCCGAGGCGGAGGTGGACGCGGCGCTGACCGAACCGGGCGTCGACTACTTCTGCACCGGGCCGGTCTGGCCCACCCCGACGAAGCCTGGGCGGCACGCCCCGGGGCTGGAGCTGGTCTCCTACGCGGCCAAGCAGGCACCGGCGCGGCCTTGGTTCGCCATCGGCGGGATCGATGCCTCGAACCTGGACCAGGTCCTGGACGCGGGGGCGCGGCGGATCGTGGTGGTACGGGCCCTGACCGAGGCGGCGGATCCGTATGCTGCGGCGGAGGCTTTGGCGGAACGTGTTCGTCAGCGGGGCTGAACGTTTTCGCGCAGTTCCCCGCGCCCCTTTTTAGGGGCGCGGGGAACTGCGCGAACAGCAACCGTCCGCTGAGGCGAGCGCTCAGTACCGACGTGCGGTAGCCGCCCCCGCCAGCCGCCGCAGCACCCTCCGGGCCTCCGGCTCCACCAGCGGCGCAGCCTCCAACGCCGCCAACGCTTCCCCGCGGAGCGCGGCGATCCGCTGCTCGACCCGCTCCGGTGCGCCACTGCGCACGATCGCCGCCCGCAGCAGCCCCACCTCGTGGTCGCCCAGGTCCGGCGCCCCCAGCAGCTCGTCCAGCAGCCCGGCGTCCCCCGCCGAGCAGGCCGCCGAGGCCTCGGCCACCAGCAGCGTGCGCTTTCCCTCCCGCAGGTCGTCCCCAGCGGGCTTTCCGGTGACCTCAGGGTCGCCGAAGACGCCCAGCAGGTCGTCCCGGAGCTGGAACGCCTCGCCCAGCGGCAGCCCGAACGCGGCGTAGGCGGCCGTCAGGGCCGGATCCGCACCGGCGAGCAGCCCGCCGATCTGGAGCGGCCGCTCCACGGTGTACTTGGCCGCCTTGTAGTGCACCACCGTCCGGGCCCGGTCGATCGCGTCCTCGCGGTCCGCCCCGGTGAGGCCCGCGCTGGCCGGCTCCAGCAGGTCGAGGTACTGGCCCGCCATCACCTCGGTCCGCATCAGGTCGAACACCGGCTTGGCCCGGCGCACCGCCGCCAGCGGCAGCCCGCTGCCCCAGAGCAGTTCGTCGCACCAGGCCAGCAGCAGGTCGCCGAGCAGCAGCGCGGAGGCGGCCCCGAACCGCGCGCCGTCCCCGTGCCAGCCCTGCTCGCCGTGCAGGGCCTCGAATCGGCGGTGCACCGACGGCAGCCCGCGCCGGGTGGCGCTGCGGTCTATCAGGTCGTCGTGCACCAGCGCGCTGGCCTGCAGCAGCTCCAGCGCCGAGCAGGCGGCCACCGCGGCGTCGTCGTCCCGGGCGCCGCCGGCCCCGCGCCAGCCCCAGTAGCAGAAGGCTGGCCGCAGCCGCTTCCCGCCGCTGTCCAGGAACGCCCGGACGGTGCCGGTCAGCGGGCCCAGCTCCGGCGACACCGTCGCCAGCACCGCCTCCTGGCGGTCCAGGAAGCGCTCCAGGGTCCGGTCCACCCGGGAACGCAGCAGTTCCTCGTCGACCGGGCTGCCCGGAACGCGGGCGAGGTCGATCGGGGGGACAGGATGGGTGAGGGACACCGGCGGGCTCCGAGCGGGTACGGGAGCAGCCAGCGTAACGCGAGGGGTCCGCGGGTCCGGTGAGCGCATCCCCACCCGGAGCCCGCCCGGAGCGGTATCAGTAGGTGGACGGACGTTTCGGCATCGGTTCCACAGGCCGCTAATCTGCCTGCATGGCCCTCGGTACCTCAAGCGTCCGGCACGACAGCAAGCCCTCCATCCGGGAGCTCCTGGCGGCGGGCAAGTGCTCCTACTCCTTCGAGTTCATGCCGCCCCGCAGCGCGGAGGCGGAGGTCGGGCTGTGGAAGGCGATCCGGAGGCTGGAGGGTCTCGCGCCGACCTTCGTCAGCGTGACCTACGGCGCCGGCGGATCCACCCGCGGCCGCACCATCAACATCACCGGGCGGATCACCCAGGAGACGACGCTCACACCCGTCGCCCATCTGACCGCGGTCGACCACAGCGTCGCCGAGCTGCGCAACATCCTCGGCCACTACGCGGACCAGGGCGTGCGCAACATCCTGGCGCTGCGCGGGGACCCGCCGGGCGACCCGCTGGGCGAGTGGGTCAAGCACCCGCAGGGACCGGAGTACGCCTCCGACCTGGTGCGGCTGATCAAGGAGTCGGGCGACTTCTGCGTCGGCGTCGCCGCCTTCCCGGAGATGCACCCCCGGTCGTCCGACTGGGACGAGGACATCCGGCACTTCGTCGCCAAGTGCCGGGCCGGGGCGGACTACGCGATCACCCAGATGTTCTTCGACGTGGACGACTACCTGCGGTTCCGGGACCGGGTCGCGGCGGCCGGCTGCGACACCCCGATCATCCCGGAGATCATGCCGGTGACCTCGGTCCGCTCGCTGCGGCGCATCCCCACGCTCAGCAACGCGGTGATCCCGCAGCAGTTCGCCGACCGGCTGCTGGCGGCCGAGGAGGACCCCCAGGCGGTGCGCGCGATCGGCATCGACTACGCCACCGAGATGTGCCGCAGGCTGCTCGCCGAGGGCACCCCGGGGCTGCACTTCATGACCATGAACTTCTCGACGGTGACCACGGAGATCTATCAGAACCTCGGCCTTGACCGCAGGGGCTGAACGGTACCGTGGTGCGCAGGGGCACGGCCGTGCCCGTTGCAGGCAGAGGTAGGTAAGCCCGTGGGAGTCATCGGACTTGCGGTGCTCTACGCCGCGTTCGCGCTGGTCGCGCTGTGGCTGCTGGGGGAGCTGCTGCTGCAGCACCGGGCCGCGCCGCACTGGCGGGTGCTGGCGCTGGTCGGCTTCCTCGCGCTGGTGGCGGGTGTGGCGCAGGGGTCCCTGCCGCTGATCGGCGGCGGGGTGGTGGCCTTCGGCGCGGGCCAGTACCTGGTCACCCGCTCGGTGAAGACCGGCGCCGGCAGCCACTGGTCGCTCCGCTCCCCGGACGGGTCGCTGCCGGGACCGCTGGCCGGGGTGCCGCTGCTGGCGAGCGTCTTCCCGGCGGGCGAGCCCGCACCGGTTGGCGACGCGGACGGGCGCGGAGAGGCGGTCCGGGTCGGCGAGGTCGGCCCGATCGAGGAGGCGCCGCCGACGATCGCCTACGACCCCGCGGTCTTCGAGCAGGAGGCGGCGGGGGAGGACCCCCAGCAACTGCCCTACCCGGAGTACGCCGGGACCCCCTACGGCGAGGCCCCGTACGCCGAGCCGCAGTACGCCCAGGGCCAGTACGCCGAAGGCCAGTACGCAGAGGGCCAGTACGCCGGGACGCCCTACCCGGAGACCCCCTACACCGACTACCCGCAGCAGGACTACGGGTACCAGTACCAGGAGTACGCGCAGCCCGCGTACGCCCAGGCGCAGCCGCAGGTCCAGTACGACACCAACGGCTTCCCGGTCCAGTCGGCGGAGCAGCAGTACGCGCCGCAGGCCGACTACTCCTACGGCTACGAGCAGCAGCACCAGCAGCAGGCGCAGGCCTACGACCCCTCGGCCTCCTACGAGCAGCAGTACCAGTACGGCTACCAGCAGGAGCAGCCGCAGCCCGTCGAACAACCGCAGCCGGCCGGCCAGGAGACCTGGCAGCAGCAGTACGGCTGACGCCGGGCTGACGCCGGGTCACGGCGTGCCGATCAGCTCCGCGGTGACCGCCGCCGACATGCCCACCCCGGCCAGCCCGCCGCCCGGGTGCGCCGCGCCGCCGACCAGGTAGAGGCCGGCCCTGGCGGTGCGGTTGGCGGCGTGGAGCCAGTCGCCACCGCCGCCGGCCAGCGCCGGGCCGGGGACGGAGCCGCCGGTCGCACCGGTCCGGGCCTCGGTGTCGGCGGGGGTGCGGACCTCGCGCCACAGCACCCGCTCCCGCAGCTCGGGGGCGGCGTGGGCGAGGAAGGCGTCGGCGTAGGCCTCGGCGCGGCCGGCCGCGGTCCAGTCCAGCCGGCCGTGGGCCGGGACGGTCACCGTGAGCACGGCGGCCTCGTGCCCGGCGGGCGCGAGTGTCGCATCGTCAGGACGCAGCAGCTGCACGGTGGGGCGCTCGCACAGCCGCGGTGACTCGGAGAACAGCGCGTCCAGCTGGTCCAGCCGATCGGCGGCGTGCACGACGGTACGGTGCGCCGTCCCGGCGGGACGCGCGCCGCGCAGCGCGAGCAGCACGGTGAACCGGCCGGGCGCGGCCTCGGCGGTCGGCCGCTCGACGGCGGCGCCGAGCGCTCCCGGGTCGGTGTCGGCGACCACCACATCGGCGTCCAGCTTGCTGCCGTCCTCCAGCAGCACGCCGTCGACGCGATCGTCGTCGCCGAGCAGCTGCTGGACCCGGGTGTCGAAGCGCAGCTCCACCCGGCGCTGCTCGCAGCGGCGCAGCACCGCGTCGGCGAGGGCGCGCATCCCGCCGGTGACGTACCAGATGCCGAAGCTCTGCTCCATGTAGGGGATCGCGGTCAGCGAGGCGGGGGCCCGGCGCGGGTCGAAGCCGAAGCGCAGCGCGTACTCGTCCAGCAGCGCGGTCAGCCCGGGGTGGCGCAGTTCGCGTCCGGCGACGTCGGCCAGGCCCTGCGGCGGGAGCGGCCGGCGGGCGAACAGGCCGCGCCGGGTCGGCGGGAAGGGGTAGGGGTCCTGGTGCAGGGCTGACGGGTCGTCCGGCAGCGGTTCCTCCAGCAGCGGGCGGCGGGTGGCCTCCCACACCGCCCGTCCGCGCTCCAGCATCTCGCCCCAGCGCAGGCCAGCGCCGTCGCCCAGCGCCTGGTCCAGGGACTGGACCACCCGGGCCCGGGAGGCGTTGGCCAGTTCGACCGTGGTCCCGTCCGGCAGCCGGTGCACGGCGGCCGGCTCCACCGAGCTCAGCTCGACCTCGTCCTCCAGCCGGGTGCGGCCGGTCTTCAGCATCAGGTCGCGGTAGACGGCGGGCAGGGTGAGCAGGGTGGGGCCGGTGTCGAAGCCGAACCCCTCGCGCCGGTACTGCCCGACCATGCCGCCGTGGGTGGCGGCTGCTTCGCACACGGTGACCCGGTGGCCCACCGTGGCCAGCCGTGCCGCTGCCGCGAGCCCGCCCATACCTGCGCCGATGACGACGATTCGTGCCATGGGCACTGATCCTATGCGCCGCCGGGAGCGCTCAGTCCCGCACCCGCAGGCCGTCCATGATCAGGTCGATCAGCCGGTCGGCGTCGACCTCCTTGCCGCTGGTGCAGGCCCAGGTGACACCGCTGACCAGCATCATCACTTCCTTGATGACGACGTCGGAGCGGATCTGACCGCTCTGCTGAGCGCGGGCGAGCAGTTCCTCGGAGGTGCTGTGCAGCACCCGGGCCGGGGACTCCTTCTTGTACTTGTCCTCCGGCGGGATCAAGGCGTTCGAGAGGCCGCGGAACCTGTGGACGTGGGAGACCAGCCTGCGCAGCCACAGGGCGAAGGCCTCGGCCGGGTCGGCCGCCTGCAGCAGCGGTTCGGCCTCGGTCAGCACCGAGGCCATCCAGCGGTCCAGCACCGCGTCGATCAGGTCCTGCCGGACCGGGAAGTGCCGGTACAGGGTGCCGGGGCCGACGCCGGCGCGCTTGGCGATGTCGTCCAGGGAGGCGTCGGCGCCGTTCTCCAGGAACGCCTCGGTGGCGGCCGAGACCAGTCGCTCGTAGTTGCGACGGGCGTCGGCGCGCATCGGGCGGGCCGGTGGAGAGGGCGGCACGGTCATCGTTCATCCCAGGGTTGATAAACGGAGAGTATCTCCGTATCGTCGTTCTCGGAACCGGAGACTCTCTCCGCTTATGTTCCCTTCCTCGTCATGACCTCATGGGAGAGCCATGCCCGAGAACATCATCGCCCCCGTCACCGGCGCAACCCAAGACGTCCGGGCCGATCCGCCCGACCGGGAGCGTCCCGGGCAGCCACCGCGTCCGGGGCTCGCCCTCGCCGTGATCCTGATCTGCCAGCTGATGGTGGTCCTGGACGCCACCGTGGTCTCCATCGCGCTCCCCGGTATCCAGCGCAGCCTGCACTTCTCCGCGGCAGGGCTGTCCTGGGTGCCGAACATCTACCTGCTGACCTTCGGCGGGCTGCTGCTCCTCGGCGGCCGCGCGGGCGACATCCTCGGACGGCGGCGGCTGCTCACCGCGGGCATCGCCCTGTTCACCCTGGCCTCGCTGCTCGGCGGCCTGGCCACCACCCCGACCATGCTGCTGGTGGCCCGCGCCGCCCAGGGCGTCGGCGCGGCCGTGGCGGCGCCCAGCACGCTGGCCCTGATCGTCAGCAACTACCCGGACGCCGGGCAGCGGGCCCGGGCCATCGGGCTGTACTCCAGCATGTCGGCCGGCGGCGGCGCCGTCGGCATGATCCTCGGCGGAGTGCTGACCTCGGCCTTCTCCTGGCGCTCCGTCATGTTCATCAACATCCCGTTCGGGCTGGCGGTGGTGCTGCTCGCACCCAGGCTGATCCGCGAGCCGGAACGCCACCCGAGCCGCTTCGACCTGCCGGGCGCGGTCACCGCCACCCTCGGCAGCGCGTCACTGGTCTACGGCTTCATCCGGGCCGCCACCGCGGGCTGGGGCGCGGCCTCCACGCTCGGCTGCTTCGCGGCCGCCGTGCTGCTGCTCGGCGCGTTCGTGGTGATCGAGTCCCGCACCGCCCGGCCGCTGCTGCCGCTGCACCTGCTCACCCGGCGGGCCAGCGGCGGCGGTTACCTGGCCATGCTGATGCTGGCCGCGGGCATGTTCGGGATGTTCTTCTTCGTCACCCAGTACCTCCAGAACGTCCTCGGTTACAGCGCCCTGCAGACCGGCGCCGCGTTCCTGCCGCTGGTGCTGCTGCTCTTCGCCGGCGCGCGGATCGTCCCGAGGCTGGTGCCCAGGACCGGCGCGCGGCCCTTCCTCTACGGGGCGCCGGTGCTGCTCGCCGCCGGGCTGCTGCTGCTCAGCCGGGTCGGCGCCGACACCGGCTTCGCCCCGGGCATCCTGGTGCCGATGGTGCTGTTCGGCCTGGGCGCGGGCTGCACCATGGTGCCGCTGAGCCTCACCATCCTGAGCGGGGTCCGGCCGGAGGAGTCCGGTGCGGCCGCCGGGACGCTGCAGTCCATGCAGCAGATGGGCGGAGCGCTGGGCACCGCGCTGCTGCTGACGGTGTTCGCCTCGGCCACCCGGCACTCCGGCGGACGCTCCCCGCACGCCCTGTTCGCGCACGGGGTGGCCGACGCGATGGGCGTTGCGGCGTTGTTCGTCGCCGTCGCGCTGCTGCTGATCGTGGCGGTCATCCGCCCGAGCGGACGTCCGCGTCCTGACGCGGCAGGGCCCGTCGCTGCCGGCGCTCCCGCCGCCGTATCCGGTAGCGGCGGATCCGGGAGTAGGTGAAGCCGACGATCAGTACGCCGATCAGCAGCAGCACCCCGGCGATGATCGCGGCGGGCACCGGGTGGAACAGCGCCAGCGTCACCAGGCTCGCGACCGAGAACTCCTCGAACAGGCTGACCGCTATGTTGCTGAACGGCTCGGGGGAGGTGTTCACCCCCATCCGGATTCCGCTCTTGACCAGATGGCTGACCAGCGCGGTGGTGCCGCCCATGGCCGCGGCGGCGAGCGAGGCCAGCGAGTCGTGGGCGTGCCCGGCGATCAGCGCGGCCACCACGGCCCCGGCGACCGGGCGGATCACGGTGTGCACCGCGTCCCAGGCCGAGTCCAGATAGGGGATCTTGTCGGCCACCACCTCGCAGAGGCACAGCAGCGCGGCGGCCACCAGCACGTCCGTCCGCTCCAGGCCGGGCGGGACGCTGCTGACGCCGTCGTAGCGGCCGAACAGGCCGAGCAGCAGCACCACGGCGTAGGCGTTGATGCCGCTGGCCCAGCTGCTGGTGAAGATCAGTGGAATGACCGACACGGTGGATCCCCCTTACCCGTGGGTCAACGGTGCACGCTCACCGTAACCGACGCCACCGACAACGGGCCCGTTCCCCGGGGCGATCACTGAGTACCCGTACTCAGTTCTACCCATGCGGATGGATGAGTAGAAGCGCGGATACCCCCCGACCTGCGCAAAGGGCAGAGTATGGAGCACCGGGAAGCACCGGTGACGGACTGGTTCGGGACCGCACCGCCGACACGGGGCGGCGGAGCGGGACCCGGCCAGAGGCGACACGGACACGTCGCCGTCCGGCCTCCTCGCAGGGGGAGGGGCAGGGGGATCCGGGGGGATCACGGGGGGAACGGGTGGGGCGGTGCCTGCAGGCCGGCGGAACGATCCGCCGGGACGCAGACACCGTCCCTTCCCCGTAGGCCGATCCGTTCAGAGCAGCGAGAACTCCACCGGTCCCGCCGTGCCGGCGCCGGTCCCGGCCGCGCTCGCCGCGGCGAGGCGGCGGACGGCCTCGCGCAGCACCTCCGGCGGCTGGGCGTAGGGCAGCCGGACGAAGCGCTCCAGCACGCCGTCGACGCCGAAGCGCGGGCCGGAGCCGATCCAGACGCCGAAGCGCTGGGCCGCCTCGGCCAGTGCGCTGCCGCCCATCCCGCCGTCCCCGGTCCGGACCCAGAGCGACAGGCCGCCCTGCGGCATCCGGAAGGTCCAGTCGGGCAACTCGGTCCGGAGCGCGGTGGTGAGCGCCTCGCGCTGCTCCCGGTTCCGGTCCCGCTGGAAGGCCAGCACCTCGGGCAGGCACTCGGCCAGCAGATGACGGACCGCCAGCTGTTCGACCACCGGCGAGCAGACGTCCAGGCTGGCCCGGTCCGCGCAGATGCGGCGGATCAGGTCGGGGGCCGCCCTGATCCAGCCGATCCGCAGGCCGCCCCAGAAGGTCTTGCCGGCCGAGCCGACGGTGATCGCCGTGCCGCTCCGGTCGAAGGCGGCCATCGGGAGCACCGGGGGGACGTCGTCGATGGCCATCTCCGCTATGGTCTCGTCCACGATCAGCCGGGTGCCGGTGGTCCGGGTCAGGGCGGCCAGCTCGCGGCGCTGCTGATCGGACATCAGCAGGCCGGTGGGGTTCTGGAAGTCGGGGATGACGTACGCGAGCGCGGGCGCGGCCTCGCGCAGGGTGCGGCTCCAGGCGTCCATCGACCAGCCCTCCTGGTCCAGCGGGACCGGCACCGCCCGGCCGCCGACGAAGCGGATCGCCTGCAGCGCGTTGGCGTAGCTGGGCGACTCCACCGCGATCCGCTCGGCCGGTCCGCCGAGGGCGCGCAGCAGCAGCGTCAGCGCGGCGGAGGCGCCGCTGGTGATCATGATCTGGTCCGGGGTGGTGGGCAGACCGCGCTGGGCGAAGCGCTCGGCGACGGCCTCCCTGAGCACCTGCAGCCCGGCCGGGAAGGTGCCGTGGGTCCGGGTGTAGGCGGGCAGTTCGGCGACGGCGGCGGTCATCGCCCTGGTGATCCAGGGCTCGGCGGCCGGCCGCGCGGCGATGCCCAGGTCGATCACCCCGCCCCGGTCGGTCGGGTACGGCGAGAGGCCGGCCACCGGCATCGGCCGTCCCTCGGGCAGCGCGGTCCAGCTGCCGGAGCCCCGACGGCTCACCAGGAAGCCCTCGTCGCGCAGCAGTTCGTAGGCGGCGGCCACGGTGGTCCGGCTCAGGCCCAGCACCGTGCACAGCTCGCGTTCGGCCGGGAGCCGGGTCTCCACCGACACGCGTCCGTCCAGGACCAGTGTGCGCAGCGATCCGGCCAGGGCGCGGTAGGCGGGTTCGCGCGACCGCTGCCAGCTGCCCAGCGCGCGGTCCAGCTGGGTCGCGCCGATGGAGGAGCGAACGACCACGACCAGTCCACCTCTCATTGATTGGCCCTGGAAGGCCGGTCCACTTTCCCCCAGGGTGGCATCAGTACCCGAGGAATCCAAGGGGGGCCACCCGTGCACCGACCGACCGCCGACCGACCGCTCCGACTGTTCCGACCGCTCCGGAACCGACCGCCCGCGCAGCTGGCCCGCCGGCTGGTCCAGCTCTACGTCGGCCTGGCCCTGTACGGGGCGAGCATGGCGCTGCAGATCCGCGCCGCGCTGGGGCTGGACCCGTGGGACGTCTTCCACCAGGGCCTGACCAGGCACATCGGGCTGTCCTTCGGCACCATCACCATGATCGTCGGCGCGGCCGTACTGCTGCTGTGGATACCACTGCGGCAGCGCCCGGGCCTCGGCACCGTCAGCAACGTCTTCGTCATCGGCCTGTCGGTGGACGCCGCGCTCGCGCTGCTGCCGACCCCGCACGGAGTCCCGCTGCGGATCTGCCTGCTGATGGCGGGGATCGTGCTCAACGGCATGGCCGGCGGCCTCTACATCGGCGCCCGTTTCGGTCCGGGCCCGCGCGACGGCCTGATGACCGGCTTCTGCCGCCGGACCGGACGCTCGGTCCGGCTGGTCCGCACCACCATCGAGGTCACCGTGCTGGTGGTCGGGGTGCTGATGGGCGGCAGCGTCGGCATCGGCACGGTGGCCTACGCGCTGGCCATCGGCCCGCTGGTGCAGATCTTCCTGCCGCTGTTCACCGTGCCGGGCGGCCCGTCCGCGGCGGGGTCCGGGCCGGAGGCGGCCACCTCCGCCCCCGCCCCCGCCCCCGCGCTCGAACGCGAACTCGTCGAGCCCGCAGAGCCCGTGGCCCGGTAGCGGCCGGCGGCCCCGGCCGGATTGTCAGTGGTGGGGTGCAGCATGGCGCTGAGGGTCCGACCCGGGGCCTGCGGCATTGACGCAGGCCCGTGGGTGGGGGCTACCCTGAGGTTGTTCGAACGTAGATTCGAATAAGCGTCGATGGCAGGGAGAGGGAGGTGGCCGCGATGGCGGGGATGCCGAGCAGCACCGCGCGTGGGGCAGGACAGGCCGACCCGATCGAGGTCAGGGGCGGCCAGGAGCAGCCCACGCACTTCCTCTGGCGGGACCGGGTCTACGCCGTGCGCGAGGTGCTCGGCCACTGGACCGGGGGCCGCGAGGTGTGGCGGGTGCAGGCCAGCCCGGGCCGCTGCTTCGCCAGCGACGTGTACGACCTCAGCCTCGACCGCGCCGCCGGGCGCTGGACTCTCACCCGTACGCCGCTGCCGCGTACGCCGACGCCCGCCTGACGGCCGGATTCGAACGGGAGGACTGAACCAGCCATGAGCGACAAGGTGATCCCCACAGCACAGGTGCTGCAGTTGCCGCTGCAGGCGGCCAACCCGGCCGGTCCCGCCAACCCCGCCGGCCGGGTCGACTCCGCGGCCAGGCCCTACCGTCCGCCCTCGGACGTGCATCCGGTGCTGCGCCGGGCCGGGGCGCCGCCGGCCGCGCTGGACCTGCTGGCCCAGGCCTACCGGGGCCTGGACGAGGCCCGGAGCATGGAGGGTCCGCTGGAGCGCTACGCGGTGGCCCATCTCGCCGCGCTGCGGGCCTCGGCCGCGGTGCTCGCGGTGCGCGGGGTTCCCGAGGAGAGCCCGCGCAAGCGCGGCCGGATCCGCAGCGCCTGGGAGGTGCTGCCCGAGGTCGCCCCGGAGCTGGCCGAGTGGGCGGTCTACTACGCGGCGGGCGCCCCCAAGCGCGCCGCGGCTGAGGCCGGCATCGCCTCGGCCGCGACCATGCGCGACGCCGACGACCTGATCCGCAACACCGCGCTGTTCGTCCGGATGGTGCAGCGGCTGGTCGCGCTCAACCCGGTCCGCAGCACCGAGGCTTCGGAGGGCTCCACCGACCAGCGCGCGGTCTAAGGTTGGGGCAGCCAGATCCAGAACCTCCCGAGGAGCCCCTCCGTGTACCCGACCCGCCCCCGCAGTTCTCTCCGGACCGCCGTGGTGTGGGAGGTGGTCAGCGCCGCTCTCGCCCGCCGGGCCGGGGAACTGGGCCGACCGGTGCTGGACGTCCTGGACACCGGCGGCGGCACCGGCAACTTCGCCGTGCCGGTGGCCCGGCTCGGACACCGGGTCACCGTGGTCGACCCCAGCCCGGACGCGCTGTTCGCCCTGGAGCGGCGGGCCGCCGAGGCCGGGGTCACCGATCTGGTGCGGGCCCTGCAGGGGGACACCCAGACCCTGGCCGACCTGGTCGAGCCCGACAGCGTCGACGCGGTGCTCTGCCACGGGGTGCTGGAGGTCGTCGACGACCCGGCCGAGGCGCTGGGCCAGCTCACCGCCGGGCTGCGCAAGGGTGGACTGGTCAGCCTGCTCGCGGCCAACCGCAACGGCGCGGTGCTGGCCCGGGCCATCGCGGGCCACTTCGCCGAGGCCCGGACCGTCCTGGACGACCCGGACGGCCGATGGGGCGGCAACGACCCGATGCCGCGCCGTTTCACCGTCGAGGAGCTGCGCGTGCTGGCCGAGGGCGCGGGGCTGCGGGTCGCCGAGGTGCACGGCGTACGGATCTTCGCCGACCTGGTCCCCGGGGTGCTGGTGGACACCGAACCCGGCGCGGTCGAGGCGCTGCTGGCGCTGGAGCAGGCGGCCGCCGCCCAGCCCGCCTTCCACGCCATCGCCACCCAGCTGCATCTGCTCGCCGAACTGGACTGACGCAGCGGCGCACCTCACAGCGGCTCACAGCGACCTTGGAAACTTCGGTGCCGTTCCGGCCGTTCTAGGGATGGCTCCGATGGCGCACCGTGCCCCAAAAAGGCACGGTCGACCGTATGATTCGGGTAAAGCCAGCAAGGCATGACAGACCTGCCGGTGGGGCATAACGCAACACAAGCGGGATCCAGGGAGGACTGTCTGTCCTGACGGGGACGGCGGCGGTCGCCAGCAGCGACCAGAGTAGGAGGACGACGTGCCGCTCTCGGAGCACGAGCAGCGTCTGCTCGAGCAGATGGAGCGAGCGCTGTACGCCGAGGACCCCAAGTTCGCGACAGCGCTTGAAGGTACCGGCCTGCGCGCCCGTAGCCGCCGGACGATGTACGCGGCCGCGGCGGGCTTCGTGGTGGGTGTGGCCCTGCTCATGGGTGTCGCCGTGACCGGGCTCTGGTGGATGGGCGTGGTGGGCTTCGCGGTCATGCTGGCCTGCGCCGCGATCGCGTTCACCGCCTGGCGCCGGGCCCCCAGGATCGGTGTCGCCGACCCGCGCACCGGGGCGCCGCTGCGCAGGCGCAAGACCGGCGTGGTGGACCGCATGGAGCAGCGCTGGCAGCGCCGCCACGACGAGCAACGCGGCGCCTGACCGGCGGAAGCACCGGACGGAGCAGGACCCGAACAGCAGAAGGCCCGGGGCCGGCAGCGGAAGCTGCCGGCCCCGGGCCTTCCCGGCTCACTGCTCCTCGCCGTCCTCCGTCCGGCGCCCGCGCCACCGCAGCCGGTCGGTCAGCGACTGCCAGCTCTCCCGCAGCCCGCGCACCAGCCGGGCCGAGGAGGGCGGGAAGAGCACGGCGCGGATCCGCACCGAGGGGCGGGCCGAGGCGCGCAGCCCGTGCCGTACCGCCC
Organism: Streptacidiphilus jeojiensis; assembly: GCF_042510965.1. Taxonomy (NCBI): domain Bacteria; kingdom Bacillati; phylum Actinomycetota; class Actinomycetes; order Kitasatosporales; family Streptomycetaceae; genus Streptacidiphilus; species Streptacidiphilus jeojiensis. The sequence continues at coordinate 66,147 of NZ_JBEUKS010000020.1, read as the reverse complement.
TGACGTCCTGGCGCAGCGCGGTCGGCGGGGACGAGCTGGGCGCGTACAGCACCTGTTCGGTGGCCAGCGCCAGCCGTCCGGCCGCCGCCCTGGGCTCCTCCTCCAGGGCCCCCAGCTCGACGATCCTGGCCACGGTGCGCCGGGGCGTCTCGGCCTCGTCCGGGGGGATGCCGACGTCCCAGGCGGAGTCGATCATCTCGCGCCAGACCAGCAGCACCTGCTGGTCGCTCAGCTCCAAGGCCGTGCCACCGCGGCGCGGCGCGGGCGCCCCGGCCGTGGCCCCGGCGGCGCCGGGGCCGCCGGGGCCTCCGGAGCCGCCGCCGGGGCCGTGCGGCAGCCGTCGGCGCAGCCGGTGGCTGCGGGCCCGCAGCCGCCACAGCATCGGGGTGAGCAGGATCAGCACCAGCAGGCCAGCCAGCACCAGACCGGTCAGCTCCAGCGGGGTCGGCCAGGACGAGCCGGTGCCGGTGCCGGTGGCGCCGGTGGCCGAGTCCTGGCCGCAGAAGCCCGCCCGGCGCTCCTGCACCGGGCAGCCGGCGCTGGTGCTGGCGGTGGGTCCGGTGGAGGTGCTGGTCTGGGTCGGCGCGGTCGAGGCGGCCGAGGTGCCGCCGGAGGTGGTGGCCACGGTGTAGTCGGGGGTGAAGCCCACGTGCGGGGTCGGCTCGAAGCGGATCCAGCCGACTCCGGAGAAGTAGAGCTCCGGCCAGGCGTGGGCGTTCTTGGTGCCGACCTTCCAGCTGCCGTCCGACTGCTGCTCACCGGGGGTGAAGCCGATGGCCACCCGGGCCGGGATGCCCAGCGAGCGGGCCATCGCGGCCATCGTCCCGGCGAAGTGGACGCAGAAGCCCTTGCGGTTGCGCAGGAAGTCCACCATGGCGTTGCTGCTGGTGTCGTCCTTCACGGTGGTGTCGTAGGTGAAGCCGCCGGTGGTGGTGAACCAGTTCTGCAGGGCCACCGCCTTGTCGTAGGCGGTGGTGGCGCCGTGGGTGACCGAGACGGCGGTGTCGTGGATCACCGTGGGGAAGTTCTTCGGCAGCGCCAGATAGGTCTTGGTGATGTCGGCCGGGGCCGGCCCGGCCGCCTTGAGGGCGTCCTCGGACGGGTCCAGCGCCAGGCTGTTGACGGTGTACTGGAGGCCGCCGGCGTTCTGGCCGCCGTCGCCGATCAGGGTCCGGCCCTCGGGCTCGTACTTCCAGTCGCCGGGCACCTGGACCGAGGTCGCCGGGTAGGGCATCGGCAGCCACTGCTGGACGTAGCCGGACTCGGTGCTGATCCTGGTCTGCACCGCCGTCTCGGGGGTGTTGTTGTCCAGGCCGGTCGGGTAGGGCAGCGGGTTGGGCACGTTCTGGACCTGGTGCTCGCTGGGGGTCCAGGCGACGCCGTTGAAGTCGTCCAGGTCGACGATCCGCAGGTACTGGTCGCCGGGGCTCTGCGAACTGGTGGTGTAGGTCAGGATGTTGACGTTGACGCTCTTGTTGAGCGAGGCGCCCAGCGAGGCCAGCGGGTTGACCGCGGTGATGATGTCGCCGTCCGAGCCGATCCCGCCGCCGCCGTGGCCGAGCCGGCCCACCAGGCCGGTGCCCAGGCCGGGCAGCGCCAGCGGCAGCAGCAGCCCGATGGCCAGGGCGGCTCCGGCGATCCGGTAGCCGGTGCTGCTGAGCGGGTTGCCGCCGGTGGTCCCGGCCAGGGTGGCCGGGGTGCCGTGGAAGACCCGGCCCCAGCGGGACAGCCGGTCCTGGCCCTCGGCCATCAGCAGCGACAGGTAGCCGAAGGCGGAGAGCAGGAAGTACAGCCACAGCGCGCCGTGCGGATGCAGCCCGGTGCCGACCGAGTACAGCGCCAGCAGCGGCAGCCCGGCCAGCGCCACCCGCTGGTAGGTGGCCACCAGCGCGTCCACCACCAGCCCGATCAGCACCACCGAGCCGACCAGGATCAGCCGCAGTCCCTCGTGGGCCGGCGCCGGGGCGGCGTACTGGCCCATGTCGGTGATGCCGTCGCTGATCTCGCCGGTCAGGGTCTGCCAGGCGCCCGGGCCCGGCAGTATCCCGCCGACGGCGGTGCTGCTCGCGTAGAACAGCGTCAGCAGCAGCACGATCAGCAGCAGTTGGGCCAGCGGGACCAGCGGTCGCGGCACCGCGAGCCGGCGCAGTCCCAGCCCGGCCGCGGTGACCAGGGCGATCACGAAGGCGGCCTGGATCAGCCAGTAGGCGGGGGTGATCAGCGGCCACAGGCACAGCGCCGTCAACAGGGTCGCGGCGGCGCCGGAGAACGCGATCCGGGTACGCCCGTTCATGCGAGGCCCCTCTCCTGGGACGGCTGCTGGGACGGCTGGGCCTTGCGGAAGGACTCCGGCCGGAAGGACTCCGCGGGCTGGTACGAGCCGGGGACCGAGGAGCGGCCGGCCCGCTGCCACAGGTCGGGCAGCGAGTCGCCGGAGCGGGCCGCCAGCACGGTCCAGCCGGCCTCGTGCAGCAGCCGGACCTGGTCGGATCCGGCGGGCGCGGGGCCGGCCGGGGCGACCGCGTCGGCGGCCAGACCGCGCAGGGTCCAGCTGGGGCTGTCCAGCAGCACCGCCACCGCGGTCGCGGTGCGCCGGCGCAGCCGGGAGAGCTCGGCCAGCTGCTCGTCCTCCAGCGAACCGAGCAGCGCCACCACCAGGCCCTCGCCGCCGAGGCGGAGCACCTCCTCGGCCGGGGCCAGGCCCTGGCCCTCGGAGAGCTGCACCATCGCCAGGGTGTCCAGCAGCAGTCCGGCGGCCTCCTCGGAGGCCCCGCCGAGGCCGCTGCCGCCGGCCCCGGTCACCGCGTCCCCGGTGTCGGTGAGCAGGCGTACCGCGTAGCCGCGCTCCAGCAGGTGCAGGCTGATCGAGGCGGCGGCGCTGACGGCCCATTCGAACGAGGAGGCCGGGCCGTTGCCCCGGTGGCCCGCGGACCTGGTGTCCAGCAGGACGGTGGCGCGGCTGCGCAGCGGCTGCTCCTCGCGACGGACCATCAGCTCGCCGTACTTGGCGGTGGAGCGCCAGTGCACCCGGCGCAGGTCGTCGCCGTGCCGGTACTCGCGCGGCACCACGTCGTCCTCGCCGGCCAGGGCGACGGCCCTGGAGTGGCTGTCGCCGTAGCCGGTCCACTCGCCGGTGAGCCTGACCGGGGCCAGCCGCTGCACCTGGGGGACCACGGTGAGGGTGTCGGCGGCGGTGAACGAGCGGGTCAGCTCGCACAGTCCGAAGGGATCGCCCAGGCGCAGCTGGAGCGGGCCGAGCGGATAGCGTCCGCGCAGGTCGGAGCGGACCCGGTAGGACACCTCGCGGTGCCCGCGGGGCTCCACCCGGTCCAGCACGAAGCGTGGGCGCGGTCCGAGCACGTAGGGGACCTTGTCCTCCAGCATCAGCAGCCCGGTGGGTACCCGGGAGACGTTGTCGACCCGCAGGTGCACCCGGGCCTCCTGTCCGGCCGGGGTGCGCGAGGGCGTCAGCCGCCGCCCGCTGGCGACCCGGTACCGGGTGCGCATCAGCATCAGCACGCTGACCAGCGGGAGTGCGGCGAGCAGCAGCGCGATCTTGAGCAGGGCGGGCTGGCCGAGCAGGTAGGAGCAGAGCGCGGCGGTGATCCCGGCGGCCAGGAAGGAGCGGCCGCGGGTGGTCAGTCCGCGCATCCCGGTGCGGAAGGTGCTGCCCCGGCCCGCCCCTCGGGGAGGCGGCGTCCTCGGCGGCGTCCTGGGCGGTGCGGCGGGCGGCACGTCAGCGCGCCGGGTGCGGGATGGGCAGCTGCAGCACCAGGTCGCGGACGACCTGCTCGGTGGTGCGCCGGCCGAGGACGGTCTCCGCGGTGGGCAGCAGCCGGTGCGCCAGCACCGGGACGGCCAGGGCCTGCAGGTCGTCCGGGATGACGTACTCGCGGCCGTCCAGTGCGGCGGCGGCGCGGGCGGCCCGCAGCAGGTGCAGGGTGGCCCGCGGCGAGGCGCCGAGCCGGAGTTCGGGCGCGGTGCGGGTGGCCGCGACCAGGGCGACGGCGTAGCGGCGCAGCTCGTCGGCGACGTGCACCCGGCGCACCGCGTCGATGGCCTTCACCACGTCGTCGGCGTGGGCGACCGGGCGCAGGTCGGCCAGCGGGGAGGCGCCGCCGTGCACGTCCAGCATCTGCAGCTCGGCGTCGGCGCTGGGGTAGCCGATGGAGATCCGGGCCATGAAGCGGTCGCGCTGGGCCTCGGGGAGGGGGTAGGTGCCCTCCATCTCGATGGGGTTCTGGGTGGCCACGACCATGAACGGGGACGGCAGCGGGTAGCTGGTCCCGTCGACCGTGACCTGGCCCTCCTCCATCGACTCCAGCAGCGCGGACTGGGTCTTCGGCGAGGCGCGGTTGATCTCGTCGCCGACCACGATCTGGGCGAAGATCGCGCCCGGCTTGAACTCGAAGTCCCTGCGGTTCTGGTCGAACACGCTGGTCCCGGTGATGTCCGAGGGCAGCAGGTCGGGAGTGAACTGGATCCGGCGCACGGTGCAGTCCACCGACCGGGCCAGCGCCTTGGCCAGCAGCGTCTTGCCGACGCCGGGCACGTCCTCGATCAGCAGGTGGCCCTCGGCCAGCAGCACGGTGAGGGCCAGCCGCACCGCCTCGGGCTTGCCCTCCAGCACGCTCTCCACGGAGGCGCGGACGCGTTCGACGACGGCGCCCAACTCGGCTGTTCCGAGGCCCTGCGGCACTCCCGCCGCCGCCGAAGGCGGCATCCCCCCGGCCTGGTGGTCCAGACTGGCGTGCTCGTTGAAGGTGGTCACCCGGTTACTCCTTGGCCCGTGTACGGGGCCGCGACCGGGCTGCCGGAATTGCCCCAGCCTCGGTCCTGGCCCCTCCGTGTGCGTCGACACGGCAGATGCATTGTTCCCTGTTCGGACCGACTACGTCACTCGACCGGACGAATAGCAGCTCAATGTTCCCGTTATTCGTCCGTTATGGACCGGTTATCCGACGCCAGGAGGGGCCGTTGACTCTATGTCATGGTTTGGTCAGGGCTGGATCTCGCGCAACAGACCGGTGGTCACGTCGAACACAAAACCCCGGATGTCGTCGCGGTGCAGCAGGAACGGGGAGGTGCGGACCCGGGCCATCGACTGGCGGACGTCCTGCTCCAGGTCGGTGAAGGACTCCAGGGCCCAGGACGGCCTGATGCCGACCTCGTCCTCCAGTTCGCGCCGGAAGTCCTCGGTGAGGCTGAGCAGACCGCAGCCGGTGTGGTGGATCAGCGCTATCGAGCGGGTGCCCAGGGCACGCTGGCTGACGGTGAGTGAGCGGATGGTGTCGTCGGTGACCACGCCGCCCGCGTTGCGGATGACATGGCAGTCGCCCAACTGCAGGCCCAGCGCGGCGTGCACGTCCAGCCGGGCGTCCATGCAGGCCACCACGGCGACGTGCTGGACCGGACGGGCGTCCATGCCGCCGTCGCGGTAGCCGGCGGCGTAGTCGCGGTTGCGGGCGACGAAGCTGTCGATGATCGAGGGGGAGCCGGTCGCGCTGGACGCAGCGGCCTGGGCGGAGGGCAGGTCGGGGGTCGTGGTCATACCTCTGACGTTAGTGGGAACCAGCGGTACCGCCAGCCCCGGACGGGGGCACGGAGCAGCGCTGTGACGCACCGCATACGCGCACGGGCCCGGTCGGCGGTACCCGCCCCGGCTCTGCTCCATTCGCGTGATCTTCCTCCGGGAGGGGTGGTGCGACTGCCGGACATCGGCGTGGCGCGCCCCTCGGCGCCGTTCCGAAATGCAGGCTGACCTGCAGGTTAATCGGCGTGCGCCGGGGGGCGTGCGCCGTCGCATCCGATTGACCGGGGGACGCCGTGGAGTAAAGTGACGCGACGTTCGGCGCAGGGTTCCCACAACGGCGCGGAACGCTCTCCTCACCCGCACGACGCGCACGTACCGGCCCGGCCTCCACCCGCTCCTCACCCGCTGCCGCCCCTTCCCCGGTGGCAGAGGGTTCCTTCCCCAAGGCGAGCGGGCGGGGACCAGGCGGCACGTGCCCCCATGAGAGGTACCCATTGAGCAGCGGCCCGGAGGCCAAGCACGTCCCGGTGATGCTCCAGAGGTGCCTGGACGTCCTCGCCCCGGCACTGACCGCGCCCGGGGCCGTCGTCGTCGACGCCACGCTGGGGCTCGGCGGCCACAGCGAGGCGCTGCTGCGCACCTTCCCGGAGGCCCGGCTGGTCGCCGTGGACCGGGATCCGGCGGCGCTGCGGCTGGCGGGGGAGCGGCTGGCCCCCTTCGGGGAGCGCGCGACCCTGGTGCACGCCGTCTACGACGAGATCCCGCAGGTGCTCGCGGACCTGGGCATTCCCGCTATTGAGGCCGCGCTGTTCGACCTCGGCGTCTCCTCGATGCAGCTGGACGAGGCCGACCGCGGCTTCGCCTACGCCCAGGACGCGCCGCTGGACATGCGGATGGACCAGACGACCGGCATCAGCGCCGCCGAGGTGCTCAACACCTACTCGCACGGCGATCTGGCCCGGATCCTCAAGGTCTACGGCGAGGAGCGGTTCGCCGGGAAGATCGCCTCGGTGATCCTGCGCGAGCGCGAGCGGGAACCGTTCAGCAACAGCGCGCGTCTGGTGGAACTGGTACGCAATGCCATTCCCGCGGCCACCCGCCGCACCGGCGGCAACCCGGCGAAGCGCACCTTCCAGGCCCTGCGGATCGAGGTCAACGGGGAGCTCTCGGTCCTGGAGCGCGCCATCCCCGGCGCGCTGGACGTGCTCGCGGTCGGCGGCCGAATGGCCGTCATGTCGTACCACTCGCTGGAGGACCGGCTGGTCAAGCAGGTCTTCGCGGCGGGGGCGACGGCCACGGCGCCGCCCGGTCTGCCGGTCGTACCGGAGGAGCACCAGCCCCGGCTGAAGCTGCTCACCCGGGGAGCGGAGCAGGCGACGGAACAGGAAATCGCCGAGAACCGCCGCGCCACACCCGTTCGACTGCGCGCGGTGGAGAGAATCAGAGCGTCCGTCAGGCAGGGGTAGCGGCGGGCGGGTCCGACCGGACCGGGCCGGCACGGAGTCGGCGCAGAGGCCGAACGGCGCAGCGAAGGAGCGGATGCAGGTGGCTCTCGGAAGAGTCGCGGGGGGGACCTCCCCGGCACGCCGGCGACCGCGGCCCGGCGCGGGGCGGACCGGGCGCGCAGCCGGCCGGGGCCCGTTCGCGGCGCTGGTCGTGCTGATACTCGCGGGCGGCCTGATCGCGCTGCTGCTGCTCAACACCGCGCTCAACCAGGGCTCCTTCCAGCTCACCAGACTCCAGCAGCAGACCGACAAGCTGACCGACGAGCGGCAGGGCCTGCAGCAGCAGATCGGCGCCTGGTCGGCACCTGACGCCCTGTCGGCACGCGCCCGCAGGCTGGGCATGGTGCCCGGCGGCAACCCGGCCTTCCTGCGGGACGACGGCACGGTGCTCGGCAGCCCGGCCCCGATCGAGGCGGGCGCGGTGCCGCCGGTGGCGCAGCCGACCGCGAGCCCGTCGGCCGGCCCCAGCCCCAGCGCGAAGCCGAGCGCCAAGCCGAGCGCCAGTGCGCATGCGAGTGCGAGCGCCGGCGCCAGTGCGAGTGCGGTGGTGAAGGCCGATGCCAGGACCGCCGCCACCGCGGGCACGACCGCGAGCACGACCGCGGCCGCCACCGCAGGCACGACCGCCTTCAAACCGGGCACACGAACGAGCACAGGCACCGGCGTCAAGCCGGGCGCCACGCCCTCCAGCACGCCGACCGGCACCGCCCACTGACGGGGAGACAGCAGCCATGACCGCCCCCCGCCCACCGCGGCAGCGCCCCCCGCACCAGTCCGCCCGGCCCTCCGGCCGGCCGCAGCCCCGGTCGTCCGGCCGCCCCGCCGCCCGTCCGGCCCCGCGTCCGGCCCGGCTGCGGCTGGCCACCCCCCGGCGCCGGCTGCGGCTGCTGGTGGTCTCCCTCGGCGTGGTGCTCACCCTGTTCGTCGGCCGGCTGGTGCAGCTCCAGTTCGTGGACTCCTCCTCGCTCGCCGCCGCGGCCACCGTGAGCCTCTACCGGACCGACCCGCTGCCGGCCCCGCGCGGCTCGATCACCGACGCCGACGGCCGGGTGCTGGCGACCACCGTCGACGCCTACGACATCACCGCCGACCCCTACATGTTCACGCCCAGCCAGGCCCACATCGACGACGCCCCCGCGCAGGCCGCACAGCTGCTGTCGCCGATCGTCGGGGTGCCGGTGGCGACCCTGACCAAGGCGCTCACCTCCACCGGCAAGGGCGACCGCTACGCGCTGCTGGCCAAGCAGCAGTCGCCGCAGACCTGGAACCAGATCACCGCGCTCCAGACGAAGCTGACGAAGACCGCCTGGAGCGGCCACTGCCTGACCGAGAACAACCTGGCGCTGAAGGCCGGGGACGACGGCCGGGTCGACGACGCCTGCGCCAACGTGCTGAACGGGGTGTTCCACGCCCAGCACGCCAAGCGGGTCTACCCGGACGGCTCGCTGGCCGCCAACGTCATCGGCTTCGTCAACAGCGACGGCGTCGGCAGCGGCGGCCTGGAGCAGCAGTACGACGCGCTGCTGAAGGGCAAGGACGGCAAGGTCACCTACGCCCAGTCCGGCGGCCGGGAGGTGCCCACCGCCGGGCAGCGCGAGACCGCCGCGGTGCCCGGGTCGACGCTGCGGCTCACCCTGGACCGGGACATCCAGTGGGACGCCCAGCAGGCCATCACCGACGAGGTGCAGGCGGCCGGCGCCGAACGCGGCTACGTCATCGTCCAGGACGTCAGCAACGGGAAGATCCTGGCGATGGCGACCTCGCCCGGGTTCGACCCCAACGACCTGGCCCAGGCCGACCCCGCCAACCTGGGCAACGCCGCGCTCCAGGACGCCTACGAGCCGGGCAGCGTCAGCAAGCTGATGACCATGGCGGCGGTGCTGCAGCAGGGCGTGGCCACCCCGCTGACCCACGTCACCGTCCCCGGCACGCTGCCCAGGGCCGACCGGGTGTTCCACGACGACGTGGCCCACGGCACCGAGCAGCTCACCCTGAACGGCGTGCTCGCGCAGTCCTCCAACATCGGCACCATGCTGGCCGCCGAGCACCTGGGCTCCACCCAGAAGCAGGCGGACCAGGTGCTGTACGACTACCTGACCAAGTTCGGCATCGGCCAGCCGACCGGTCTGGGTTTCCCCGGCGAGACCCAGGGCATCCTGGCCCAGCCGAGCAAGTGGTCCGGGTCGCAGCAGTACACCATCCCCTTCGGCCAGGGCCTGTCGGTGAACGCCCTGCAGACCACCTCGGTCTACTCGACCATCGCCAACGGCGGGGTCCGGATCGCCCCCAGCCTGGTCGCCGGGACCACCGGTCCGGACGGACGGTTCGTCCCGGCCGCGGCCCCCAAGGAGACCAGGGTGGTCAGCGAGCAGACCGCGAAGACCCTGTCCCAGATGCTGCAGTCGGTGGTCGCCAGCCAGGAGGGCACCGGGGTGATGGCGCAGATCCCCGGCTACCTGGTGGCCGGCAAGACCGGCACGGCCAACCGGGTCGACCCGGCCACCGGCCGCTACTCGGGCTACACCTCCTCCTTCATCGGCTTCGCGCCCGCGGACAAGCCCAGGGTCACCGTGTCCTGCGTGATCCAGGACCCGGTCAACGGGCACTTCGGCGGTGAGCTCTGCGGACCGGTGTTCAAGCAGGTCATGGAGTTCGCGCTGAAGACCCTCCAGGTGGCGCCGACCGGCGCCGCGGCGGCGAACCTGCCGGTGAACTGGTGAAAGGCAGTGATGGCATGACCCCTCCCACCGATCCCAAGGCTTCGCACGCACCCTCGCTTGGCCCCGGGCGGGGCGGTACCGGTAACCTCACGGCCGTGCACCGAAGTGATCAGGAGACCCCGCCCCCGACGCGTGGAGCAGCGGCACCGCCCCGCCCGGAGGGACTGCCCGCCGTCCCGCTCGCCCAGGTCGCGGCCCTGCTGGGGCTGGACGCCGCGGGTCCCTGGCCCGGCGCGGTCACCGGCATCACCCACGACTCCCGGGCGGTCCGTCCCGGCGACGTCTACGCGGCCCTCCCGGGCGCCAACGCCCACGGCGCGGCCTTCTCCGCGCAGGCGGCCGCCAACGGCGCCGTGGCCCTGCTCACGGACCGCGACGGGGCCGTCCGCGCCGCCGACTGCGGGGTGCCGCTGCTGGTGGTGGACCAGCCCAGGGCCCGGATGGGCGCGCTCGCCGCGGCCCTCTACGGCCGCGCCGCCGAGCGGCTGCTGATGATCGGCATCACCGGCACCAACGGCAAGACCACCACCGCCTACCTGGTCGAGGGCGGGCTGCGCGGCACCGGCCGGGAAACCGGCCTGATCGGCACCGTGGAGATGCGGGTCGGCAGCGAGCGGATCAAGAGCGAGCGGACCACGCCCGAGGCCACCGACCTGCACGCGGTGCTGGCCGTGATGGCCGAACGCGGCGCGGACGCGGTGGTGATGGAGGTCTCCAGCCACGCCCTGGTCTTCGGCCGGGTCGACGGCGTGGTCTACGACGTCGCGGTGTTCAACAACCTGACGCCGGAACACCTGGACTTCCACCCGGACATGGAGGACTACTACCGGGCCAAGGCCGGGCTCTTCACCAAGCGCAGGGCCAAGCTCGGCGTGGTCAACCTGGACGACCGCTACGGCCGCAGGCTGGCCGCCGAGGCGGAGATCCCGGTGGTCACCTACTCGGCCACCGGCGACCCCGACGCCGACTGGCGGGCCGAGGCCGTGCACCTGGGCCCGGCCGGATCGACCTTCCGCGCGGTGGGTCCTGACGGTGCGTCGGTCGACGCCTCGGTGCCGCTGCCGGGTCCCTTCAACGTCGCCAACGCCCTCGCCGCGATCAGCGCCCTGGCATGTGCAGGACTACCGCTGGAGGAGGTCGCCGCCGGCATCGCCGCCGTCCCCGGGGTGCCCGGCCGGATGGAGCGGGTCGACCGGGGCCAGCCCTACGTGGCCGTGGTGGACTACGCCCACAAGCCCGACGCCCTGGAGGCCGCGCTGCGCTCGCTGCGCGAGGTCACCAAGGGGCGGGTGCACGTCGTGGTCGGCTGCGGCGGCGACCGCGACCCCTTCAAGCGCGGGCCGATGGGCGCCATCGCCGCCCGGTTCGCCGACACCGCCATCCTGACCAGCGACAACCCCCGCTCGGAGGATCCACTGGCGATCCTGCACGCCATGCTCGGCGGCGCCGCCGAGGTGCCCGAGGCGGAACGCGGTGCGGTCCTGGTCGAACCCGACCGGGCCCGTGCCATCGCCGCCGCGGTCGCCCTGGCGCACGCCGGCGACTGCATCCTGGTCGCGGGCAAGGGCCATGAGCTCGGCCAGTACGTCCGCGACGAGATCCGACCCTTCGACGACCGTGCCGTGCTGGGCGAGGCGATCCTCGCGTCGCATCGCGACGGCGACGCCAAGGAGTAGAGCCAACGTGATCCCACTGACCCTCGCCGAGGTGGCCCAGGCCACCGGGGGGAAGCTGCACGACGTTCCGGACCCGCAGGCCCGGGTCACCGGCCCGGTGGTCCACGACTCCCGCCAGATCGTCCCGGGCGCGCTGTTCGCGGCCGTGGTCGGCGAACGGGTGGACGGCCACGACTTCGCCGAACGCGCCGTCGCGGAGGGAGCCGTGGCAGTGCTGGCCGCCCGTCCGGTCGGCGTCCCCGCCGTGGTGGTCGACGACGTGGTGCAGGGGCTCAGCCTGCTGGCGCACGCCGTCACCGAGCGCGCCGCCGACACCACCGTGGTCGCGCTGACCGGATCCGCCGGGAAGACCAGCACCAAGGACCTGATCGCCCAACTGCTGGGCGCGCTCGGCCCCACGGTGTACACCGAGGGCTCGTTCAACAACGAGATCGGCCTGCCGCTGACCGCGCTGAAGGTGGCCGACTCCACCCGCTTCCTGGTCCTGGAGATGGGCGCCCGGCACCGGGGCGACATCGCCCACCTGACCGGGATCGTCCGTCCGTCGATCGGCCTGGTGCTGAACGTCGGCACCGCCCACATCGGCGAGTTCGGCAGCCGCGAGGGCATCGCCGAGGCCAAGGGGGAGATGGTCGAGGCGCTGCCGCCCGAGGGCTGTGCGGTGCTGAACGCCGACGATCCGCTGGTGCGGGCCATGGCGTCGCGCACGCGGGCGCGGGTGCTCTACTTCGGCGAGTCCGCCGAGGCGCAGGTCCGGGCCGAGGACGTCCGCCTGGACGCATCGGGTCGTCCGGGGTTCACCCTGGTCACCCCCTCCGGTTCCGCGCCCGTTCAGCTCCGCCTCTACGGTGAGCACCATGTCTCCAACGCCCTCGCCGCCGCGGCCGTGGCCACCGAGTGCGGTATGGACGTGAAGCGGATCGCCGTCGCGCTGGGCGAGGCCGGCAGCCTCTCCCGTTGGCGGATGGAGCTGACGGACCGTCCGGACGGCGTCACGGTGATCAACGACGCCTACAACGCCAACCCCGACTCGATGCGGGCCGCCCTGCGCGCCCTCGCCGCGATCGGTGGCAGAGGGCCCGGTGCCCGCCGTACCTGGGCGGTTCTGGGGGAGATGCGGGAACTCGGCGAGGACTCCCTCGCCGAGCACGACGCGGTGGGCCGGCTGGCGGTTCGGCTGGACATCGCGACCCTGGTGGCTGTCGGCGGCCGGGAAGCGGCCTGCATGGAGCTGGGCGCACGGAACGAAGGTTCATGGGGTGAGGAATCGGTGCTGGTGTCCGATGTGGATGCGGCGATCGCATTGCTGCGCGAGCAGGTCGCGCCGGGGGACGTGGTGCTCGTGAAGGCGTCGCGCTCGGTCGGCCTGGAGCGGGTCGCCGAGGCCCTGCTGGCTGACGGCGTCTTGTCGAGCGGCGTCGGGTCGAACGGCGTCTTGTCGAACGGAGCGGCCGAATGAACCCGACCCTCCTGGACCACGCCGCCACGGTGCAGCTGGCCAGTTCCAGCAGCTCGCCGATGCGTCAGATCCTCTTCGCCGCGGTCTTCGCGCTGGTCCTCTCGCTGGTCGGCACCCCGGTCCTGATCCGCATCCTGGCCAAGCACGGCTACGGCCAGATGATCCGCGACGACGGCCCCAAGGCCCACCACAGCAAGCGCGGCACCCCCACCATGGGTGGCATCGCCTTCATCCTGGCGACCCTGGTCGCCTATGCGCTGACCAAGGTCCTGGTGGGCACCCCGCCGACGGCCTCCGGGCTGCTGGTGCTGTTCCTGATGACCGGGATGGGCCTGGTCGGCTTCCTGGACGACTACATCAAGATCGTCAAGCAGCGCTCGCTGGGCCTGCGGGCCAAGGCCAAGATGGCCGGACAGCTGATCGTCGGCGTGCTCTTCGCCATCGGCGCGCTGAACTTCGCCGACTCGGCCGGGATCCACCCCGCCTCGACCAAGCTCTCCTTCGTCACCGACTTCGGCTGGTCGCTGGGCCCGGTGCTGTTCGCGCTCTGGGCCATCTTCATGATCCTGGCGATGTCCAACGGGGTGAACCTGACGGACGGTCTGGACGGCCTGGCCACCGGCGCCTCGGTGATGGTCTTCGGCGCCTACGTCTTCATCGGCATCTGGGAGTACGGCCAGACCTGCGGCTCCGCTGCCAGTGCCGGACCGCTCTGCTACCAGGTCAGGGACCCGCTGGACCTGGCCGTGGTGGCCGCCGCGCTGATGGGCGCCTGCTTCGGCTTCCTGTGGTGGAACACCTCGCCGGCGAAGATCTTCATGGGCGACACCGGCTCGCTGGCCCTCGGCGGCGCGCTGGCCGGCCTGGCCATCTGCTCGCACACCGAGATGCTGCTGGCGATCCTGGGCGGCCTGTTCGTGCTGATCACCCTGTCGGTGATCATCCAGGTCGGCTCGTTCCGGATGACCGGCAAGCGGGTCTTCAAGATGGCCCCGCTGCAGCACCACTTCGAACTCAAGGGCTGGTCCGAGGTCCTGATCGTGGTCCGCTTCTGGATCATCCAGGGCCTGTGCGTCGCGGTCGGGCTCGGCCTGTTCTACGCGGGCTGGGTGACCGCCACATGACCGACGGCACCCTTGAGCGGACCCCAGAGCGGACCCCCGAGTGGAAGGGCCTGCCGGTCGCCGTGGCCGGCCTGGGCGTCTCCGGAGTGCCCGCGGCCCGGGTGCTGCACGGCCTCGGCGCCCGGGTCACCGTGGTGGACGGCGGGGACGGCCCCCGGCAGCGGGCGCAGGCCGGCGAGCTGCGCGCGCTAGGCGTCGAGGTGCTGCTCGGCGACGGGTCGAGCCTGCCCGAGGGCACCCGACTGGTCGTCACCTCGCCCGGCTGGCCGCCGCACAGCCCGCTCTTCCTGGCCGCGGCCGGGGCCGGGGTGCCGGTCTGGGGCGACGTGGAGCTGGCCTGGCGGCTGCGCAGGCCGCATCCGGCCACCGGCGATCCAGCGCCCTGGCTGGCCGTCACCGGCACCAACGGCAAGACCACCACGGTGCAGATGCTCGCCTCGATCCTGACCGCGGCGGGCCTGCGCACCGCGGCCGTGGGCAATGTCGGGGTGTCCGTCCTGGACGCCGTGCTGGCCGAACAGCCGTACGACGTCCTCGCGGTGGAGCTCTCCAGCTACCAGCTGCACTGGTCGTCCTCGCTGCGTCCGCACTCGGCCGTGGTGCTCAACATCGCGGCCGACCACCTGGACTGGCACGGCTCGATGGAGGCCTACGCCGCCGACAAGGGCCGGATCTACCAGGGCAACAGCGTCGCCTGCGTCTACAACACCGCCGACCCGGCCACCGAGGCGCTGGTCCGCGAGGCCGACGTGGAGGAGGGCTGCCGCGCCATCGGCTTCACCCTCGGCCCGCCGGCCCTCTCCCAGCTCGGCGTGGTGGACGGCCTGCTGGTCGACCGCGCCTTCGTGGCGGACCGTCAGAGGAACGCAGCCGAACTGGCCTCCGTCGAGGACGTCCGCCCCGCGGCCCCGCACAACATCGCCAACGCCCTGGCCGCCGCCGCGCTGGCGCGGGCCTACGGGGTCGAGCCGCGCGCGGTCCGGGACGGCCTGCGGGCCTTCCGTCCGGACGCGCACCGGATCGCCGAGGTGGTCGAAAGCGGCGGGGTGACCTGGATCGACGACTCCAAGGCCACCAACCCCCATGCGGCGGCCGCCTCCCTGGCGGCCTACCCCTCGGTGGTCTGGATCGCCGGCGGCCTGGCCAAGGGCGCCGACATGGACCCGCTGGTGGCCGGTGCCGCCAAGGTGCTGCGCGGCGTGGTGCTGATGGGCGCCGACCGGGCGCTGATCCGGGAGGCGCTGGCGCGACACGCCCCCGAGGTCCCGGTGATCGAGCTCCAGGACGGACAGACTGGTGCCCCGGCCATGGACGCGGCGGTACGCGCAGCTGCCGGGCTCGCCCGTCCCGGCGACACCGTGCTGCTCGCCCCGGCCTGCGCCTCCATGGACATGTTCACCAACTACGGTGAACGCGGCGACCTCTTCGCCGCGGCGGCCCGGGCCGTCGCGCTCGCGGAGGACTGAGAGCGGCCCTCCCCGGCGCAGCCTGAGGGCCGGGGACCGGTAGGCACGGGGACACGGCCCGCGGCGCATGCCGCTGCTGTCACGGCGGGGGTCGCCCCGCGGGAGTATGCGGAGTACTGGAGCAGGGGAGAGGGGGCCACCGTGGCTGATACCACCCCGGATCGCCGCACGGGTGCCGCGATCACGACGCCGGCCACCTCGGGTTCACGTGGGGGTGCGGGGGGTCGCCCCCCGGGAAACCGGAGTAAGGCACGACCCGCCGCCCGGCCGGCCAGGCCGGGAGCGACCTCGGTCGCGGTGTTCCGCTCCAAGAGCCGCTTCACCGGCCCCGGCACCGCGCTGGGACGCTTCCAGCGGGGCCTGGAACGGCCGCTGACGCCGTACTACCTGATCCTGGGCTCCTCGGCGCTGATCCTGGTGCTCGGTCTGGTGATGGTGTTCTCCGCCTCCCAGATCGAGGCCAGGACCCTCGGCCTGTCCTTCACCTTCTTCTTCACCAAGCAGCTCACCGCCGTGGTCCTGGGCAGCGGGCTGATGTACGTCGCCGCCCGGCTGCCGGTGCGGCTGCACCGGGCGCTGGCCTATCCGCTGCTGATCGCGGTGCTCGGACTGCTGCTGCTGGTCGCGGTGCCGGGGGTGGGCAAGGCCGTCAACGGCAACCAGAACTGGATCAGCCTCGGCGGCTCGTTCCAGATCCAGCCGTCCGAGTTCGCCAAGCTCGCCCTGGTGCTCTGGGGCGCCGACCTGCTGGCCCGCAAGCAGCAGATGAAGATGCTGGACCAGTGGAAGCACCTGCTGATCCCGCTGGTGCCGATGGCGGTGCTGCTGCTGACCCTGGTGCTGGCCGGCGGTGACATGGGCACCGCGATGATCATCTGCGCACTGATGTTCGGCCTGCTCTGGATCTCCGGGGCGCCGATGCGGTTGTTCGGCGGGGCCGCCGCCGTCGCCCTGGGCTTCAGCACGCTGCTGATCGCCCTGGTGCCGCACCGTCTTGGCCGGATCCAGTGCATCGGGGCCACCAGTGTCCCCTCGGACGGCTCCTGTTGGCAGGCCGTTCAGGGAGTGTACGCACTGGCGGGCGGCGGTCTGACCGGCCGCGGACTGGGTGCCAGCGTCGAGAAATGGGGTCAACTCCCGGAGCCGCACACGGACTTCATCTTCGCCGTGACCGGGGAGGAGCTGGGTCTGCTGGGGACGCTGTCGGTACTCGCCCTCTTCGCGGCACTAGGGTATGCGGGTATCCGCGTGGCCGGACGCACGAGGGACCCCTTCATCAGGTACGCAGCGGGAGGCGCCACCACCTGGATCATGGCCCAGGCCATGATCAACATTGGTGCGGTGCTGGGACTCCTTCCCATCGCGGGAGTCCCGCTCCCGATGTTCTCCTACGGGGGTTCGGCGTTGCTGCCGACCATGTTCGCGGTGGGGATGCTGCTCTGCTTCGCACGCAGCGAACCCGCCGCCAGGGCTGCTCTGGCCGCCCGGAGCAAGCGGACACGCAAGAACGCCCTGGGCAGACTCATCGGTCTGCCCCAACGGACCATCGCGCGGCTCGGGAAGGCCCGGCAGCGCAGGGAGCGGTGAATTTCGGTGCATGTCGTACTCGCCGGCGGGGGGACCGCCGGTCACATCGAGCCCGCGCTCGCCCTTGCGGACGCACTGCGCAGGAACGACCCCACGATCGGGATCACGGCGCTGGGCACGGAACGCGGCCTGGAGACCAGACTGGTCCCGGAACGCGGCTACGAACTGGCACTGATCCCCGCCGTACCGCTGCCGCGCAAGCCGACCCCGGAGCTGATCACCGTTCCGGGCCGGCTGCGCGGGACGGTCAAGGCGGTGCAGGACATCCTGGAGCGCACCAAGGCCGACGCGGTGGTCGGCTTCGGCGGCTACGTCGCCATGCCGGCCTATCTCGCGGCCAAGCGGGCCCGGGTCCCGATCGTGGTGCACGAGGCCAACGCCCGTCCCGGGCTGGCCAACAAGGTCGGCGCCCGCTACAGCGACTTCGTCGCCGTCAGCACCCCGGACAGCAAGCTGCGGGACTCCCGCTACATCGGCATCCCGCTGCGCCGCACCATCGCCACCCTGGACCGCAACGCGGCCCGCCCCGAGGCCCGCGCCTACTTCGGCCTGGACCAGCGGCTGCCCACGCTGCTGGTCTCCGGCGGCTCCCAGGGCGCGCGCCGCCTCAACGAGACCGTCCAGGCCATCGCGCCGCGGCTGCAGCAGTACGGGGTGCAGATCCTGCACGCCGTAGGCCCCAAGAACGAACTGCCCGCCATCGACGACATCCCGGGCATGCCGCCCTACCGGGTGCTGCCCTACGTCGACCGGATGGACCTCGCCTACGCCGCGGCCGACATGATGCTCTGCCGGGCCGGGGCGATGACCGTGGCCGAGCTCTCGGCGGTCGGACTGCCCGGCGCCTACGTCCCGCTGCCGATCGGCAACGGCGAGCAGCGGCTCAACGCCCAGCCGGTGGTGCGGGCCGGCGGCGGGCTGCTGGTGGACGACGCCGAGCTGACCCCGGACTGGGTGATCGCCAACCTGCTGCCGGTGCTGACGGACCCGCAGCGGCTGTGGGACATGAGCCGGGCGGCTGCCGAGTTCGGCCGCCGCGACGCCGACGAACTGCTGGTGGGCATGGTCTACGAGGCCATCGCCGCGCACCGCCGTGCCTGACGCCCCCTCGGCCCCCTCGGCCGAGGAGCAGCTGGAAGCCGCCGGGGCCGAGGAGGCCCCGGCGGCACCGCCGCGTGTCCCGCTACGGCTGTCCCGGCGCGGCTTCGTCGTGCTGGGCGCGCTGCTGGCGGCGGTGCTGGGCACGGTCTGCTGGCTGGTCTGGTTCTCCTCGGTGCTGGACGTGCGGACCGTCGAGGTCTCCGGCACCCGGGTGCTGACCGCGGATCAGGTGCTGGCGGCGGCCTCGGTCCCGCTCGGCGGACCGCTGGAGCGGCTGGACACCGGCGCGGTGCGGGCCAGGGTGCTCAGGGCGCTGCCCAGGGCCGCCGACGCGCAGGTCAGCACCTCGCTGCCGCACACCGTGCGGATCCGGGTCACCGAGCGGCAGGCGATCGCCGCGATCGCCGGTTCCGGCGGCGTCTACACCCAGGTCGACGCGTCCGGGGTGCGCTTCGCCACCGGTCGCCAGGTCCCGAGCGGCGTGCCGGTGGTCGAACTGTCGCTCTCCGCCGCGGGCCGCGGCGCGCTCGCCGTCTTCCCCGAACAGGCCCTGGTCGCCGCGGCGGTGGATGTCGCCAAAGCGCTTCCGGCAGCGGTTTCCAAGCAGACCAGGTCGGTCGTCGTGCATTCGTACGACGATCTGGAACTGCAACTCGCGGACGGTTCCAAGGTGCTGTGGGGAAGTTCTGAACAGGACCAGCGAAAAGCCGTGGTGCTCACCGCGTTGCTCCGGCAGAAGGGCACGTCGTACGACGTCAGCGCCCCCGACGACCCCGCAGTGCGGCATTGAGTCGGGTAACGTCACAGCGGCGCGGTGTTGACGGACTGCCAGTTCCTCCCCGAATCTGGGTGGCCACCCCGGGTGAAAGTCCGGCACATTGATCACATAGCATCACAAGAAAAAAGCGCAGGCTCGGCGTGTCCGTTGAACGGGCAGGCTCGGAGACCTAGTGTCCTGTGACAGTAGATGATGGAAGAGTGACAGAGCATTAACCCTAAACCTCAGGTTCAGGGTTCGGGTCAGGGCCTCGCGTTCAGAGTTCCCGCCCCTTCGGCACCGTACATCCGAGGCGAGAGGCCTTCGACGTGGCAGCACCCCAGAACTACCTCGCAGTCATCAAAGTCGTCGGCATCGGCGGCGGTGGCGTCAATGCCATCAACCGGATGATCGAGGTCGGGCTCAAGGGCGTCGAGTTCATCGCGATCAACACCGATGCGCAGGCCCTGCTGATGAGCGACGCGGACGTCAAGCTCGACGTCGGCCGCGAGCTCACCCGCGGCCTCGGAGCCGGCGCCAACCCGGACGTCGGCGCCAAGGCGGCCGAGGACCACCGCGAGGAGATCGAGGAGGTCCTCAAGGGGGCCGACATGGTCTTCGTCACCGCCGGCGAGGGCGGCGGCACCGGCACCGGCGGCGCACCCGTGGTGGCCAACATCGCCCGCACCCTCGGCGCGCTGACCATCGGCGTGGTCACCCGGCCCTTCACCTTCGAGGGCCGCCGCCGCGCCAACCAGGCCGAGGACGGCATCGCGCAGCTGCGCGAAGAGGTCGACACCCTCATCGTGATCCCCAACGACCGGCTGCTGTCCATCTCGGACCGCCAGGTCAGCGTGCTGGACGCGTTCCGCTCCGCCGACCAGGTGCTGCTCTCCGGCGTCCAGGGCATCACCGACCTGATCACCACCCCCGGTCTGATCAACCTGGACTTCGCCGACGTCAAGTCGGTCATGTCGGACGCCGGTTCGGCGCTGATGGGCATCGGCTCCGCCCGGGGCGAGGACCGCGCCAAGGCGGCGGCGGTGATGGCGATCTCCTCGCCGCTGCTGGAGGCCTCCATCGACGGCGCCCGCGGCGTGCTGCTCTCCATCTCCGGCGGCTCCGACCTCGGTCTCTTCGAGATCAACGAGTCGGCGCAGCTGGTCAGCGAGGCGGCGCACCCCGAGGCCAACATCATCTTCGGTGCGGTCATCGACGACGCGCTCGGCGACGAGGTCCGGGTCACCGTGATCGCGGCCGGCTTCGACGGCGGCGCGCCGCCCACCATCGTCCGCGAGCCGGTGGTCCGCTCGACCAACTCGGCCACCCCGCCGCCGCAGCAGGAGCGGGTCGGCGAGTACAACCGGGCCGGCTCCACCGCTGCCGGGCGCAGCGTCCACACCATCGGCAGCGTCCCGCGCGCCGAGGAGCCGCCGCGCCACGTCGAGCCGCAGGCCCCGCCGCTGCCGCCGCACGTTCCGCAGACCCGGCCGCCCTACGTGGACAGCCCGGCCGAGGAGCTGGACGTCCCGGACTTCTTGAAGTAACCGGAGCCGCACTAGGCTGATCATCATGATCGGCCAGCGACTCACCCTCCACGACCGTGCTCACTTCGCCTTCACCGACCGGTGGGGCGGGGTGAGCACTTCGTCGTTCCAGGAGCTGAACCTCGGCGGCGCGGTCGGCGACGACTCCGCCGCGGTCCGCGAGAACCGCCGGCTGGCCGCCGCCGGCCTCGGCCTCGACCCGGCCGACGTGGCCTGGATGAACCAGGTGCACGGCAAGGACGTCGCCGAGGTGGCCGGGCGCCAGCCCGACGGCACCGCCCCCACCGCGGACGCGCTGGTCGGCGCCGGACCCGGGCGGGCGCTCGCGGTGCTCACCGCGGACTGCGTCCCGGTGCTGCTCGCCGATCCGGTGGCCGGAGTGGTCGGCGCCGCGCACGCGGGCCGCCCCGGACTGGCCGCCGGAGTGGTGCCGGAGGCGGTCGCCGCCATGGTCGCTCTGGGCGCCGAGGCCGGTCGGATCACCGCCGCGATCGGGCCCTCGGTCTGCGGCCATTGTTATGAAGTCCCTGTGAAACTCCGCGCCGAGGTCGCCGGGGTCGAGCCCGCGACCTGGTCCGAGACCAGCTGGGGCACTCCGGCGCTGGACCTCCCGGCCGGGGTGCGGGCCCAGCTCACCGCGCTCGGCGTCACGGTCGCGGACCTCCCGCACATCTGCACGATGGAATCGCCGGACCACTTCTCCTACCGCCGCGAGCAGCGCACCGGCCGCCTCGCGGGCTACGTCTGGCTGAACGGAACCACCTCATGACCGAGCCCCAGTCGCGCCTGGCCGAGTTGACCGCCAACCTCGCCGCCGTCGAGCGGCGGGTGGCCCACGCCTGCGCCGCCGCCGGGCGCGCCCGCGACGAGGTCACCCTGATCGTGGTGACCAAGACCTACCCGGCCTCGGACGTCAGGCTGCTCTCCTCGCTCGGGGTGCGGCAGGTCGCCGAGAACCGCGACCAGGACGCCGGACCGAAGGCGCTGGAATGCCGCGACCTCCCACTCGTCTGGCATTTCGTCGGCCAATTGCAGACGAATAAGGTCCGTTCTGTTCTGAAGTACGCCGACATGGTGCATTCCGTCGACCGGATCCGACTCGTCGATGCGCTCTCCGCCGAAGTCCAGAAGTCGGAACGCCCCGAATTGGGATGCCTTATCCAGGTCGCCCTGGAGGGTGATCCCGAGTCGGGCCCGGCCCACCGCGGCGGCGCCCGCCCCGAACAGGTGCTCCAGCTCGCCGATGCGCTGGCCGGGGCCCCGGGACTGCGACTTGACGGCGTGATGGCCGTGGCGCCGTTGCGCGGGAGGTACGCCGGTGACCCCGCGGGTGCTTTCGCACGCCTTGTGGAAATCGCATCTCTGGTGCACCGTCAGCATCCGGCTGCCACGATGGTCTCCGCGGGTATGAGTGGCGACCTGGAAGAGGCGATCGCCGCCGGAGCGACACATGTGCGCGTCGGTACGGCGGTACTGGGTGTCCGGCCGCCCCTCGGGTAACGTCACCGGTTAGAAGATCAGATCGCAGAACAAATCAGGACAAGTAGGAATCTCCCCTGCATCGCGGGGTCAGACCGTGGATCGTAGAACCACCTCGCGCGAGCGGGGCGGCCGGTGACGGACCCGATCCACCACAGAGCGGAGGACAGGAGTATGGCCAGCGCACTGCGCAGGATGGCGGAATACCTCGGCCTCGTGGAGGACGAACGCTACGACGTCCAGGGTTACGACCCGGACGACGAGGACTACGGCCCCGAGCCCGAACCGCTTCGCAACACCGCCCGTACCGAGGAGGTCCCCCGCCCCGCCCCCGCGCCCGTCGCGCAGCCGGCGGCCGCGGCGGTGGTCGCCCCGATGCGGTCGGAGCCAAGGATGGCGCCAGTGTCGTCCATCACACCTGAACGTCGTCACGTGGAGAAGAGTGCCCCGGTGATCATGCCCAAGGCCGCCTCCGAGCGGGAGCCCTACCGGATCACGACACTTCATCCCCGAACCTACAACGAGGCCCGTACCATCGGGGAACACTTCCGTGAGAGCACCCCGGTGATCATGAATCTCACGGAGATGGACGACACGGATGCCAAGCGCCTCGTAGACTTCGCGGCTGGACTGGTCTTCGGCCTCCACGGAAGCATCGAACGTGTGACTCAGAAGGTGTTCCTTCTGTCTCCTGCTAACGTCGATGTAACGGCGGAGGACAAGGCCAGGATCGCCGAGGGTGGGTTCTTCAACCAGAGCTGACCAGAGCGGGACGATACGTGCGGATCACGTGACGCCGGGTAGCGGGGCTTCCGCTCCCGGCGGGCAGGCAGCAGGACGAGTTCGAGGGGACGAGCGGTGAACGTTGTATGGCAGGTGCTGTACATCGTGCTGATGGTTTTCTTCGTCATCCTGCTGGCCCGGCTTGTGATGGACTGGGTGCAACAACTAGCCCGCGAATGGCGGCCCGGCCGCGGGATGATCGTTGTGCTGGAGTGCATCTACACCGTCACCGATCCACCACTCAAGCTGTTGCGGCGGTTCATCCCGCCGCTGCGGTTCGGGGGCGTGGCGCTCGACCTGTCCTTCCTCGTACTGATCATCATTGTTTCGATCCTGATCTCCGTCGTGCAGGGGGCCGTGTGAACCCCGCAGGCCGCCGATTGTCCGACGATCACGTTGAGGTGAAGAGATGCCATTGACCCCCGAGGACGTGCGGAACAAGCAGTTCACGACCGTCCGCCTCCGCGAAGGCTATGACGAGGACGAGGTCGATGCCTTCCTCGACGAGGTCGAAGGAGAGCTGACCCGACTGCTCCGCGAGAACGAGGACCTGCGCGCCAAGCTGGCCGCGGCGACTCGCGCGGCCGCGCAGAACCAGCAGAACATGCGCAAGGAGCAGGACCAGCACCAGCGCCCCGGCCCCCCGGTGCCGGCCGCCATATCTGGTCCGCCCGTGCCGCAGCAGGGCATGCCGCCGCAGCTGCAGCAGCAGGGCCAGATGCAGCAGCCCGGCCAGATGCAGGGCCAGCCGCAGCAGCAGATGGGCCACCCCGGCCCGCCGCAGCTGCCCAGCGGTGCGCCGCAGCTCCAGGGCCCGCCCCAGCTCCAGGGCGGCACCATGGGCGGCCAGCAGGGCTTCGGCCAGCAGATGCAGCAGCCCGGCCAGATGCAGCAGCAGGGCCAGATGCAGCCGCCGCAGCACATGGGCGGCCTGCAGCAGATGCAGCAGCCGCACTTCCCGCAGCAGCAGCAGGGCCAGAACAACGACAGCGCCGCCCGCGTGCTGGCGCTCGCCCAGCAGACCGCGGACCAGGCCATCGCCGAGGCGCGTTCCGAGGCCAACAAGATCGTCGGTGAGGCCCGCAGCCGCGCCGAGGGTCTGGAGCGCGACGCCCGTGCCAAGGCCGACGCGCTGGAGCGGGACGCGCAGGAGAAGCACCGCGTCGCGATGGGCTCGCTGGAGTCCGCCCGCGCCACGCTGGAGCGCAAGGTCGAGGACCTGCGCGCCTTCGAGCGCGAGTACCGCACCCGGCTGAAGTCCTACCTGGAGACCCAGCTGCGTCAGCTGGAGTCGCAGGCGGACGACTCGCTGGCGCCTCCGCGCCAGCCGGCCACCGCGTCGCTGCCGCCGTCCTCGATGTCCCAGCCCTCGATGTCGCAGCCGTCGATGACCCCGGTCGGTGCGTCGCCCATGGGCGGGCAGACCTTCGGCGGTCAGCAGAGTTTCGGTGGCAACGGCCAGAGCTTCGGTGGCGGGCAGCAGCAGCCGAGCTTCGGCGGGAACAGCTTCAACCCGGGCGCGCAGCACCAGAGCGCGGGCGGCCAGCAGCAGATGGCTCCCGCCGCGATGACGCAGCCGATGGCCGCGGTGCGGCCGCAGCCGCCGCTGCAGCAGGCCCCGCAGCCGATGCGCGGCTTCCTGATCGACCAGGACGACGAGGGCTGACCCCAGCCCCCGCCGCCGCCCCTACCGCGGGCCCCTGCCGGAACGTTCCGGCAGGGGCCCTGCGCGACCAGCCCGCTACGGAGGTGCATGGCTGGCAGCGCAGTTCCCCGCGCCCCTGGGTAGTAGGGGGTGACTGTCCAGCGGACAGGTTCCCCGCGCCCCTTTCGTTCAGGCCTTCCGCAGCCAGAACGTCAGGCTGAGCGTCTCGTCGGTGAACGGCGTGGCCGACTCCCAGTCGGCTTCGCCGGAGGCGAAGTCGGTGGCGAGGACCTCGTCGGCGATCAGGGCGGCGTGGGCCGTCAGGGCCTCGACCGTCGTGGCGTCGTCAGACGTCCAGCGGAGCTGGATCCGGTCGGCCACGTCCAGGCCACTGTTCTTGCGGGCCTCCTGCACCTGCCGGATGGCATCCCTCGCGACGCCCGCCAACCGCAGCTCCGGTGTGATGTGCAGGTCGAGCGCGACCGTCGCGCCGCCCTCGTTGGCGACGGCCCACCCCTCCCGCGGAGTCTCCGTGACGATGACTTCATCGGGCGTCAGCTCGACCCTCTCGCCGCCGAGTTCCACCGACGCGGTACCCGTGGCCCGCAGCGACGCGGAGAGCGCTGCCGCGTCCGCCGCGGCCACCGCCTTGGCCACCTCCTGCACCCCCTTGCCGAACCGCTTGCCCAGGGCGCGGAAGTTGGCCTTGGCCGTGGTGTCCACCAGCGACCCGCCCACCGCCGACAGCGATTCGAGCCCCGCCACATTGAGCTCCTCGGCGACCTGCGCCCGCAGCTCGGCCGGGAGTTCCTCGTACCCCTGCGCCGCGACCAGTGCGCGCGAAAGCGGCTGACGGGTCTTCACCCCGGAGTCGGCCCGGGTCGCCCGTCCCAGCTCCACCAGCCGCCGCACCAGCGCCATGTGGCGCGACAGGTCGGCGTCGACCAGCGACTCGTCCGCGACCGGGAACTCGGCCAGGTGCACCGAGACCGGCGCGGTCGGGTCAACGGAGACGACCAGGTCCTGCCAGACCCGCTCGGTGATGAACGGGGTCAGCGGCGCCATCAGCCGGGTGACCGTCTCCAGCGCCTCGTGCAGGGTCGCCAGCGCGGCCGGCTCGCCCTGCCAGAAGCGGCGCCGGCCGCGCCGGACGTACCAGTTGGAGAGGTCGTCGACGAACGCGGACAGCAGCTTGCCGGCCCGCTGGGTGTCGAAGCCGTCCAGCGCCGCGTCCACCTCCTTGACCAGGGTGTTCAGCTCGGACAGCACCCACTTGTCCAGCAGCGGACGGTCCGCCGGTGCCGGGTCGGCGGCCGACGGCGCCCACCCGGCGGTGCGGGCGTAGAGGGCCTGGAAGGCGACCGTGTTCCAGTAGGTCAGCAGGGTCTTGCGGACCACCTCCTGGATGGTGTTGTGCCCGACCCGGCGCGCGGACCAGGGCGAGCCGCCGGCCGCCATGAACCAGCGCACCGCGTCCGCCCCGTGCTGGTCCATCAGCGAGATGGGCTCCAGGATGTTGCCCAGGTGCTTGGACATCTTCCGGCCGTCCTCGGCCAGGATGTGGCCCAGGCAGACCACGTTCTCGTACGAGGACTTGTCAAACACCAGCGTGCCGACCGCCATCAGCGTGTAGAACCAGCCGCGGGTCTGGTCGATGGCCTCGGAGATGAACTGGGCCGGGTAGCGCTTCTCGAACAGCTCGGCGTTCTTCAGCGGGTAGCCGTACTGGGCGAACGGCATGGAGCCCGAGTCGTACCAGGCGTCGATGACCTCGGGCACCCGGACCGCGTCCAGCGCGCAGCCGCTCCCGGTGCAGCGGAAGACCACCTCGTCGATGAAGGGGCGGTGCGGGTCCAGGTCGGACAGGTCCCGGCCGGTGAGTTCGCTGAGCTCGGCCAGCGAGCCAACGCAGGTGAGGTGGCCCTCCTCACAGCGCCAGATCGGCAGCGGGGTGCCCCAGTAGCGGTTGCGAGACAGCGCCCAGTCGATGTTGTTGTTCAGCCAGTCCCCGAAGCGGCCGTACTTGACGGTCTCCGGGTACCAGTTGGTCTTCTCGTTCTCCTCCAGCAGCCGCTGCTTGACCTCGGTGGTGCGGACGTACCAGGACGGCTGCGCGTAGTAGAGCAGCGCGGTGTGGCAGCGCCAGCAGTGCGGGTAGCTGTGCTCGTACGGGACATGACGGAACAGCAGGCCGCGTGCGTCCAGGTCGGCGACCAGGGCCTCGTCGGCCTTCTTGAAGAACTGCCCGCCGACCAGCGGCACATCGGGCTCGAAGGTGCCGTCCGGCAGCACCGGGTTGACCATCGGCAGGCCGTAGGCCCGGCAGGTGGCCAGGTCGTCGGCGCCGAAGGCGGGCGCCTGGTGGACCAGGCCGGAGCCGTCCTCGGTGGTGACGTACTCGGCGTTGACGACGAAGTGCGCGCCCTCCACCGGGACCAGCTCGAACGGCCGCCGGTAGCTCCAGTGCTCCATCTCGGCGCCGGTGAAGCGCTCGCCGGTGGCGGTCCAGCCCTCGCCGAGGGCCTTCTCCAGCAGCGGCTCGGCCACCACGACCCGCTCGTCGCCGTCGGTCGCCACCACGTAGTCGACGGCGGGGTGCGCGGCGACGGCGACGTTGGAGACCAGGGTCCACGGCGTGGTCGTCCACACCAGGAGAGATGCCTCCCCGGCCAGCGGCCCGGAGGTGAGCGGGAAGCGGACGTAGACCGAGGGGTCGACGACGGTCTCGTAGCCCTGCGCCAGCTCGTGGTCGGACAGGCCGGTGCCGCAGCGCGGGCACCAGGGGGCGACCCGGAAGTCCTGGGTGAGCAGGCCCTTGTCGAAGATCTGCTTCAGCGACCACCACACCGACTGGATGTAGTCCGGGTCCATGGTGCGGTAGGCGTCGTCCAGGTCGACCCAGTAGCCCATCCGGTTGGTGAGGGTGGCGAAGGCGTCGGTGTGCCGGGTCACCGACTCCCGGCACCGGGCGTTGAACTCGGCGATCCCGTAGGCCTCGATCTCCGGCTTGCCGGAGAAGCCCAGCTCCTTCTCGACGGCGAGCTCCACCGGCAGGCCGTGGCAGTCCCAGCCGGCCTTGCGGGCGACGTGGTGGCCCTTCATGGTCTTGTAGCGGGGGAAGACGTCCTTGAAGACCCGGGCCTCGATGTGGTGCGCGCCGGGCATGCCGTTGGCGGTGGGCGGGCCCTCGTAGAACACCCACTCGGGGCGGCCCTCGGACTGCTCCAGGCTGCGCTGGAAGATCTTGTTGTCCTGCCAGAAGGAGAGGATCCCGTGCTCGAGCACGGGCAGGTCCACCTGGGCGGGGACGGGACGGTACTGGGTCATCAGGAGGTTCCTCCGGCGGGCGCGTCCGAGCTGTGCGGCTTCCGACGAAGGGACGAGGCCGAGTGCTGCGGGCCCCGCGGTACCACCCTTCTTGGCTGCGGCACGCGGACGTGCCGAGCCCCCTCATTAGGGGTTGCGGCCGGTTCTACTCGGTCCGCCCACGCGCTGCGAGCGCATTGGGCGGTGCCTTTCCTCCGGCGGCTCCGGGGTGATCTTCCCGTCGCGCACACCCCCGGGCTTTCACCGACCCCGGGTCGCTCCTGGCTGCGTTCGGCGGTACTCGTCCCCATCCACGCCTTGCAGCCCCGAGTCTATAGGGCCCGGCAAGAAGATTTTCCGCGCCGGGCGCCGTCCGCGCGCCGGTGACGCACCAGTAACGATGACGGAAGGCGATTATCAGGTCACGTTCTGGGCACACATTCGTCGAGCCGGGCGTGAGCCGGTAACCCGTGACCTCTGTTGCGGTATGTCCCGTTGTGGATGGATTCAGTACGCATTATCGTTCCGGCACCATGTCGTGTCGCCGTGCTCACGGCGGTGCGCCACCAGCAGCTCGGCCGCAGCACGCAGACGACAGTCGCAGACGCACACTCGCAAAGGGCAAAGGGGTCAGACGCATGGCGGACAAGGCAAGGAGCGGGGCTGCGGGCGCACGCCGCGCGGAGACGTCCGTGGCGGGTCCCGGAGACGTGGGGGAGGGCACCGTGGTGCGACACAAGACCGAGGCCGTGGCCAGGCCGGCCGCCGCCCGGCCGAGCGGCAGCAGGGCCAGGACCGCTCCGGCCGCTCCGGCCGACTCCGCGGCCGACACGCCGCCGGAGGCCCCGGCCGCGGCCGGGACGCTGCCGGTGCGGCCCGGCGAGGACCCCTGGACCGAGGCCGAGGTGGCCGAGCTCAGGACGGAGCTGGTGGCCGAGGCCGCCGCGCTCGGCGCCGAGATCGCCGCCTCCGAGGAGGCCGTCAGCGGCCTGATGCGGGACTCCGGCGACGGCGCCGGCGACGACCAGGTCGACGCCGGGACCAAGAACATCTCCCGCGAGCACGAGCTGTCGCTGGCCGCCAACGCGCGCGACATGCTCGCCCAGACCGAGCGTGCGCTGGCCCGGCTCACCGGCACCGGCTTCGGCCTCTGCGAGTCCTGCGGGGAGCCCATCGGCAAGGCCAGGGTCCAGGCCTTCCCCCGGGCCACCCTCTGCGTCCAGTGCAAGGCCAAGCAGGAGCGCCGCTAGCGGCTGCGGCGGGTGGTGCGGACCTGTCCGCACCACCCGGTGGGCGTACCGTACGCTCGACGTAAGACCACCCCTCTCGGTGTAGCGGAGAGCATCATCAGTACCCCAGGTTTCCAGAAGGCTCCGGCGGCTGACTCTGCCGCGCCGGTCGACCCTGCTGCCCCCGCCGACCCTGCCGTTTCCACCGATCCCGCCGATCCCGCCGCCGCCGGGACCCCGGTGCGGCGCAGGCGCAGGATCGGCGTGCTGCTCTCCGTCGCCCTGCTCGCCTACCTGCTGGACCTCGGCAGCAAGCTGCTGGTCGTGGCCAGGCTGGAGTACCACGAGCCGATCAGGATCGCGGGCGACTGGGTGATGCTCCAGGCCATCCGCAACCCCGGTGCCGCCTTCGGCATGGGCGCGGCGATGACCATCGTGTTCACCGTCATCGCCACCACCGTGGTGGTGGTCATCTGCCGACTGGCCCGCAAGCTCTACAGCCTGCCCTGGGCCATCGCCCTGGGCCTGCTGCTGGGCGGCGCCTTCGGCAATCTGACGGACCGGATCTTCCGCTCGCCGTCCACCTTCCGCGGCGCCGTGGTGGACTTCATCTCGGTCAAGCACTTCGCCGTCTTCAACCTCGCCGACTCGGCGATCGTCTGCGGCGGCGTGCTGGTGGTGCTGCTCTCCTTCCTCGGCACCAACCCGGACGGGACCACGATGCGCGAGCACGGCGGCGGGGACGGGACCGCGGACGGGACCACGGACAGTGGCAACGCGGACCGGACCGTCGAGCAGCAGCCCGCCGAGGACGGCACCGGCAAGGCCTGATGGCGGGCCGGGCCCGGGCGGTCCGGCATACTCGTTCAGGTGAGCACCGTTCCGCAGATCCGAAACCTGCCCGTACCCGACGGCCTCGAGGGTGAGCGTGTCGACGCCGCCATCGCCCGGATGTTCGGGTTCTCCCGCACCAAGGCCGCCGAGCTGGCCGCCGAGGGCAAGGTGACGCTGGACGGCTCCGTGGTCGGCAAGTCCGACCGGGTGATGGCCGGGGCCTGGATGGAGGTCGAGATCCCGGCGCCGCCCGCTCCGGTGCAGATCGTCGCTGAGCGCATCGACAATATGAAGATCGTCTACGACGACGAGGACCTGGTCGTGGTGGACAAGCCGGTCGGCGTCGCCGCCCACCCCAGCCCCGGCTGGACCGGCCCCACCGTCATCGGCGGCCTGGCCGGCGCCGGCTACCGGATCTCCACCTCGGGCGCCGCCGAACGCCAGGGCGTGGTGCACCGCCTGGACGTCGGCACCTCCGGGCTGATGGTGGTCGCCAAGTCCGAGCGCGCCTACACCCTGCTCAAGCAGCAGTTCCGGGACCGGGTGGTGGAGAAGAAGTACAACGCCCTGGTCCAGGGCCACCCCGACCCGATGTCCGGCACCGTGGACGCCCCGATCGACCGGCACCCCAGCAGCGACTGGAAGTGGGCCGTGGTCGCCAACGGCAAGCCGTCGGTCACCCACTACGACCTGATCGAGGCATACCGGGCCGCCTCGCTGCTGGACATCAAGCTGGAGACCGGCCGCACCCACCAGATCCGGGTGCACATGTCCGCGCTGCGGCACCCCTGCGTCGGCGACATCACCTACGGCGCCGACCCCACCCTGGCCAAGCGGCTCAAGCTCACCCGGCAGTGGCTGCACGCCGTCCAGCTCGGCTTCGAGCACCCCGGCACCGGCGACTGGGTCGAGTTCCGCAGCGAGTACCCGGAGGACCTGGCCCGCGCCCTGGAGATCATCAGTGCCGAAAGCTGACACACCCGACATACGCGTGGCCGTCTCGGCGGCCGACCTGGAGACCGTCCACGCCATCAGGCGCGAGGTCTTCATCGTCGAGCAGAACGTCCCCGAGGACGAGGAGTGGGACGACCTCGACCCGACCTCGCTGCACCTGCTGGCCTTCGGCGCGGACGGCGGCCCGCTGGGCACCGGCCGACTGATCCACGGCGAGCAGGCCCTCAAGCTCACCGGCCGGGACGGTACCGTACTGCTCGGCCGCCTCGCGGTCCGCGCCGCCGCCCGCGGCACCGGCCTCGGCGCGGCCCTGGTCCGGGCCATCGAGGAGCAGGGCCGGTCCCGCGGCGCCGTCGAACTGGAACTGCACGCGCAGACCCACGCGCTGGGCTTCTACCAGCGCCTCGGCTATGTCGCCGAGGGCCCGGAGTACCTGGACGGCGGTATCCCCCACCGCACGATGACCCGATCCCTGGCAGGCTGATCAAGAGCTGTCCGGAGACGGCGTCGGCGAGCGGGAGGGGTGGGCGGCGGGATGACCCAGCTGATGCTGCTCTTCATCGTGCTGCTGGCCTCGGTCGTCACCACTCCGCTGGCCGAGCGGATCGGGTTCCCGCAGCCGGTGATGATGACGCTGGTGGGCATCGTGATGGCGGTGCTGCCCTTCGTCCCCAACATCACCCTGGAACCGGACCTGATCCTGCCGGTGGTGCTGCCGCCGCTGATCTACGCCGCGGCGCAGCGCTCCACCACCCGCTACTTCAAGGCCAACTCCCGGGTGATCCTGCTGCTGGCGGTCGCGCTGGTCCTGGTCACCACGGCGGTGGTGGCCTGGGCGGCGCGCTCGATCATGCCCGCCCTGCCGCTGGGCGCCGCCGTCGCGCTGGGCGCGATCATCTCCCCGCCGGACCCGATCGCCGCCGCCGCGGTGGCCGGCAGCGTCGGCCTGCCGCGCCGGCTGATGGGCATCCTGGAGACCGAGGGACTGTTCAACGACGTCACCGCCCTGGTGGTGTACGGGCTGGCGGTGGACGCCGTGGTCAGCGGCCACTTCTCGACCCTGAACGCGGTCGGGCTGCTGGTGCTCTCGGCCGTGCTCGCCGTGGTCATCGGGGTGGGCCTGGGCTGGCTCAGCGGCAAGATCATGAGCATGCTGGACGACCCCACCCTCCAGGTCGCGCTCAGTCTGCTGGTCCCCTTCGCGGCCTACTCGCTGGCCGAGGAACTGCACGGCTCGGGCGTCCTGGCCGTCCTGGTCACCTCACTGTGGATCAACGACCGCACGGTGGGCGCCGACGACGTCGGCTACCGGCTGGTCGGCAGCGCCTTCTGGGACGTGGTGGAGCTGCTGATCTCCGGCATGGCCTTCGGACTGATCGGCCTGGAGCTGGCCAGCGTCCTCAAGGAGGTCGGCCACCAGTGGACCAGCATGCTCGGGGACGCCGGGCTGGTCATCGTGGTGGTGGTCGGCGTCCGCTTCCTCTGGCTGCTGCCCGGCGCCTGGGTCACCCAGCAGTGGGACCGGCGCCGCGGCGAGCAGGAGGAGGCCGCGCCGCTGAGCTGGCGCGAGTCGGTGGTGCTGTGGTGGTCCGGGATGCGCGGGGTGGCCTCGGTCGCCCTGGCCCTGGCCATCCCGCTCAACGTCCACAACGGCTCGGCCTTCCCGGGGCGGGACGAGATCGTCTTCACCGCCTTCTGCGTGGTCCTGTTCACCCTGCTGGTCCAGGGCATGTCGCTGTCCTGGGTGGTCAAACGCCTGCACCTGAGCCGCGACGAGGACGCCGAGGACGCGGCCGAGCGCCAGCTCTGGTACCGCGTCTCCAAGGCCAGCCTGCGCCGGCTGAAGGAGCTCGCCGAGGCCGACGACCTCCCGGACGAGCTGGTCGAGCGGCTGAAGCAGCGTCAGACCGACCGCCTGGCCCGCAACCGCCCGGACATGTACGACGAGGACCAGCGGCAGGAACTGAAGAAGCGGGTCAAGCAGGTACGGCTGTTCCAGCAGATCGAACAGGAGATGCTCGCGGCGGGGCGCGCGGAGATGCAGTCGGCCCGGATGGAACCGGGGGCGGACCCGGAGCTGGTGGACCGGGTCATCCGGAGGCTGGACATCCGCAGCGCGCCGCAGCAGTAGCGGGTGGGGTGTTGTCCCGGTTTCGGGGACAGGTTCGCGGGCCGGGGAGGGTAGCGTCCCGTCGCATGGACGACAGCGTGTACGTGGGCAATGCGGGTAAGGACGCGGCGTTGGACCGGGGGTGGCTGCTGGGGCACTTCAAGGACGTCGGCGATCCCCGGCACAGCGAGGCGGTGGAGATCAAGTGGGGGGTCCATCCGCGCGGCGACGAGCGGGCCGAGTGGGTGCGCGGGGAGCAGCGGACCGCGCTGCTGGTGCTCATCAGCGGGCGCTTCCACGTGCAGGTCCCGGGGCGCAGCGTGGTGCTGGCGGAGCAGGGCGACTACGTGGTGTGGGGGCACGGGGTGGACCACTCCTGGTACGCGGAGCAGGAGTCGGTCGTGCTGACGGTCCGCTGGCCCTCGGTGCCCGGGTACGCGGTCGCGCCTACGCACGATTGAGGAGCGGGTGCGGGGATTTCCGAGTTGTGTGTGTTCTGCGGTGATCAGGTGAGTACCGTGTGGCGGCACTGAAGGTAAGAGCCTCGGAGGACTCCTGTGCCCACCCGTATCCCGCGCATATCCAGCGCGCCCCGCCTGTCCCGTGCGTCCAGATCGGCCCGCCGTCTCTCGGCCGGCGTCGCCGCCCTTGCCGTGTCCGCCTTACTGGCTGCCTGCGGTCCGACGGCGGGGGCGGCGTCCGCCGGGCAGCAGCCGACGGCGACGGCCACCGCGGTGACGGTCGTCTCCGCCTCGGCGGACCCGTCCACCGCGGCGCCTAGCACCGCGGCGCCCACCACTGCGGCACCGGCCAGCACGCACCCCAGCGCCTCGCCGTCACCCCGTCGGACCACCGCCGCGCCGACCCACCGGGCCACCACCGCCGCCAGCACGACCAAGCCGACGACGCGGACGGTGACCAAGGCGCCCACGCAGGCGCCGACCAAGGCCGCCACCACGGCCGCGACGGGCTGCACGATCGTCTCCGCCGCCGGCAACTGCTACAAGGCCGGCCAGTTCTGCCGGAACGCCGATCTGGGGAAGACCACCGACGACGCCAACGGCAGGCTGCTGAAGTGCGCCATGGAGAGCGGCCGCCCGCACTGGCAGTACGCCTGAGGCCAGGGCATGCGGATCGGGCGCCGGAAATCGTCGCGTTCGATACACTCTGTTATGGAATGTGTACTCAGGGCAGCGGCCGGCAGGTTTCCGGCATGTGTCGTCGGTCTCATTTCGGAAAACGTCCGACGGTCCGTCAGATTCAGCTGACGGGCCGTCAAGTATCAGGGCCAGTAGTGCGCCTATCCTCTGACGGTACGTCAGAAATCATGCGCAGAAAGGCCATTGCTGGTCCGATACCGCTTCGACTCCGATACCGCTGACGCATCTGCCGGACTAGCATCGACCGGGTTGTCGACGAGATGAGGACCGATGGCCACGGCCGTGTACGCCCCGTACCTGGAGAAAGCGGTAGCCCCGAGCGGGCTCGCACTGTTCCCCGGGCGCCCCGCACACGCTCCGCGCACCCTCGTCGACATCCTCGACGCCGCCGTCGCCGCCCACCCCGACGAGCCCGCGCTGGACGACGGCCGCAGCGCGCTGAGCTACCGCGCCCTGGCCGCCGAGGTGGACACGCTGCGCCGCCGCCTCGCCGCCAACGGGATCGGCCGGGGCGACCGGGTCGGCATCCGGGTGCCCTCCGGCACGGCCGACCTCTACGTCGCGATCCTCGCCGTGCTCGCCGCCGGCGCCGCCTACGTGCCGGTGGACGCCGAGGACCCCGACGAGCGGGCGGCGCTGGTGTTCGGCGAGGCCGGGGTCCGCGCGGTGCTGAGCGCCGAGCGGGCACTCACCCTGACGGAGCAGGCCCCCGAGGCCGCTGCCGGGACCCCCCGGGCCACCCGGACTCCCCAGGACCCCCAGACGGCCCCCGCCCGTCCCGGCCTCGGCGACGACGCCTGGATCATCTTCACCTCCGGCTCCACCGGCAAGCCCAAGGGCGTCGCGGTCACCCACCGCAGCGCCGCCGCCTTCGTCGACGCCGAGGCCGCGCTGTTCCAGCAGGAGGAGCCGCTGGGCCCGGGCGACCGGGTGATGGCCGGGCTCTCGGTCGCCTTCGACGCCTCCTGCGAGGAGATGTGGCTGGCCTGGCGCTACGGCGCCTGCCTGGTCACCGTCCCCCGCTCGCAGGTCCGCAGCGGGGCCGACCTCGGCCCCTGGCTGGTGGAGCAGGAGATCACCGTGGTCTCCACGGTCCCCACGCTGGCCTCGCTCTGGCCCGCCGACGCGCTCGGCGACGTCCGGCTGCTGATCTTCGGCGGCGAGGCCTGCCCGCCCGAGCTGGCCGAGCGGCTGGCCACCGAGGGCCGCGAGGTCTGGAACACCTACGGCCCCACCGAGGCCACCGTGGTCGCCTGCGCCGCGCCGCTCACCGGCGAGGCCCCGGTCAGGATCGGGCTGCCGCTGGACGGCTGGGAGCTCGCCGTCGTGGACGAGCAGGGCCAGGTCGTCGCCATGGGCGAGAGCGGCCAGCTGGTCATCGGCGGCGTCGGCCTGGCCCGCTACCTGGACCCGGAGAAGGACGCCGAGAAGTACGCCCCGCTGGAGTCGGTCGGCTGGGAGCGCGCCTACCGCAGCGGCGACCTGGTGCTGGCCCAGCCCGAGGGCCTGGTCTTCCTGGGCCGGGCCGACGAGCAGATCAAGCTCGGCGGCCGCCGGATCGAGCTCGGCGAGGTCGACGCCGTACTGCAGGCCCTGCCCGGGGTCACCGGCGCCGCCGCCGCCGTCCGCACCGCGCGCAGCGGCAACCAGCTGCTGGTCGGCTACCTGGTCACCGACCAGGCGTTCGACCAGGAGGCCGCGGTCCAGCAGCTGCGGGCCGAGCTGCCCGCCGCCATGGTCCCGCTGCTCGCCCTGGTCGAGGACCTGCCGGTGCGCACCTCCGGCAAGGTCGACCGCAACGCGCTGCCCTGGCCGCTGGCCCAGTTGGAGACCAAGGGCGCCGCCGAACAGCTCTACGGCACCGAGGCCTGGCTCGCCGAGCAGTGGGCCGAGGTGCTCGGCGTGCCGGTAGGCAGCGCCAAGGACGACTTCTTCGCGATCGGCGGCAGCAGCCTCGGCGCGGCCCGCCTGGTCACCCTGATCCGGGCCCGCTACGCGGCCATCGCCGTCAGCGACATCTACCAGGCCCCGGTGCTGCGCGAGCTGGCCCGCCGGCTGGAGACCTCGGCCCAGTCCACCGGCGCCGTCCGCGAGGTCGCGCCGACCCCGCGCCGGGCCGGGGTGGTGCAGACCATGCTCACCGTCCCGCTGCTCACCGTGGTCGGACTGCGCTGGACCGT
Source organism: Streptacidiphilus jeojiensis (assembly GCF_042510965.1). Lineage (NCBI taxonomy): Bacteria > Bacillati > Actinomycetota > Actinomycetes > Kitasatosporales > Streptomycetaceae > Streptacidiphilus > Streptacidiphilus jeojiensis. The sequence continues at coordinate 29,992 of NZ_JBEUKS010000020.1, read as the reverse complement.
GGCGCTGGCCGCGCTGGCGCACCTGCTCGGCTGGTGGGGCTTCGGCTCCTCGGCCTGGGCCTCCTGGTGGCTGCTGGTGCCGGTCGCCGCGGTGCTCTGGTCCCCGGTCGGACGGATCGCGCTGGCCGCCGGCGGCGCCAGGCTGCTGCTGCGCGGCGTCGAGCCCGGCACCCACCCGCGCGGCGGCAGCGTGCACCTGCGGCTGTGGACCGCGGAGCGCCTGGCCGAGCTGAGCGGCGCCACCGACCTCTCCGGCTCCTGGCTGCTCCGCTACGCCCGCGCCCTCGGCGCCAAGGTCGGCCCGGACGTGGACCTGCACACCCTGCCGCCGGTCACCGGGCTGCTGAAGCTCGGCAAGGGCTGCGCGGTCGAGGCCGACGTGGACCTCAGCGGCTGGTGGCTGGACGGCGACCTGCTGCACCTCGGTGCGGTCCGGGTCGGCGCCGGCGCCGTCGTGGGCACCCGCTCCATCCTCTTCCCCGGCTCGCGGGTCGGAAAGCGCGCCGAGATAGCTCCCGGCTCCGGCGTCACCGGCCAGGTCCCCACCGGCCAGCGCTGGGCCGGTGCGCCGGCGGTCAAGACCGGCCGGGCCAACCACGCCTGGCCCAAGGAGCGTCCGGCCCGCACCAGGGGCTGGGCCGCGATGTACGGGCTCAGCGGCGCCGGCCTCAGCCTGCTGCCGCTGCTGGCCGCGCTGCCCGCGGTGGCCGTGCTGGCCGCCCTGGTGACCCCCGGTACGGTCGGCAGCGTGCTGGCGCAGGCGCTGGCCGCGGTCCCGCTGGTCACCCTCACCGGGTTCGCCGCCTACGCGCTGCTGGTCCTGGTCGCCGTCCGGCTGCTCGGCATCGGGCTGCGGGCCGGGCACCACCCGGTGCACAGCCGCACCGCCTGGCAGGCCTGGACCGTGATCCAGCTGATGGACCTGGCCCGCGGCAGCCTCTTCCCGCTCTACGCCGGCCTGGCCACCCCGGCCTGGCTGCGCGCCCTCGGCATGAAGGTCGGCCGGGGCGTCGAGGCCTCCACCGTGCTCGCCCTGCCCAGCATGACCACCGTCGGCGACGGCGCCTTCCTCGCCGACGACACCCTGATCGCCCCCTACGAGCTGGGCGGCGGCTGGCTGCGCATCGACGAGGCCGAGATCGGCGAACGCGCCTTCCTCGGCAACTCCGGGATGACCGCGCCCGGCCGCAGCGTCCCGGACCGCGGCCTGGTCGGAGTGCTCTCGGCCACCCCCAAGAAGGCCAAGAAGGGCAGCTCCTACCTCGGCATGCCGCCGATGAAGCTGCCGCGCCGGGCCGAGACCGGCGACCAGAGCCTCACCTACGCCCCCGCCCGCCGGCTCAAGCTGATGCGCGGCGCCATGGAGCTGTTCCGGATCGTGCCGGTGATGGCCGCGGTGGCGCTCGGCCTCAGCGTGCTGGGGGTGCTGGCGCTGATCGCCGAGCAGGGCGGGCTGCTGCTCGCCGCGGTCTGCTCGGGAGCGGTGCTGCTGGCCGCCGGAGCGGTCGCCTGCGTCGTGTCGCTGGCCGCGAAGTGGCTGCTCATCGGCCGTTTCAAGGCGGTCGAGCACCCGCTCTGGAGCAGCCATGTCTGGCGCAACGAGCTCGCCGACACCTTCACCGAGGTGCTGGCCGCTCCCTGGCTGCTGAACGCGCTGCCCGGCACCCCGGTGCTCAACCTCTGGCTGCGCGGCCTCGGTGCCGGCATCGGCCGCGGGGTCTGGTGCGAGAGCTACTGGCTGCCCGAGGCCGACCTGGTCACCCTCGGCGACGGAGTGAGCGTCAACCGCGGCTGTGTGCTGCAGACCCACCTGTTCCACGACCGGATCATGCGGATGGACACTGTCACCCTCCAGGAGGGTGCCACGCTGGGCCCGCACGGTATCGTCCTGCCCGGAACCACCATCGGCGCCCGCACCACCCTGGGACCCGCCTCCCTGGTGATGCGCGGCGAGTCCGTGCCCGCGGACAGCCGCTGGCTGGGGAACCCGATCGCGCCCTGGGTCCGCTCCGTCCCCTAGGACCGGGAGCACCCGCCTGAGCACCAACCGCACTGGAGCAGAGCAGCATTGAGCGCCAAGCAGACGTCGCCCCGTCCCCAGTCGGCAGCTGACCCGTACTTCCCGACCCACGGCGACGTCCGCTACCACGTGCACCGCTACGAGCTGACGCTGGACTACCGCCCGGCGCCCAACCGGCTCGCCGGGGCGGCCAGGCTCACCTGCCTGACCGGCCCGGACCCGCTCGCCGACGTGGTGCTGGACTTCGCCGACTTCCGGATCACCCGGGTGCTGGTCGACGGCCGCACGGTCCGCTGGACCCACCGTGCCGGCAAGCTGCGGTTGCGGCCGGCCCGGCCGCTGCGGCCCGGCGCCGCGTTCACCGTCGAGGTGCACTACAGCGGGAACCCGCGGCCGGTCCGCAGCGAGTGGGGGACGCTGGGCTGGGAGGAGCTGGAGGACGGCTCGCTGGTCGCCAGCCAGCCGATCGGCGCGCCCTCCTGGTACCCCTGCAACGACCGTCCGGCCGACAAGGCCGCTTACCAGATCTCGATCACCGCGCCGAGCCCCTACGCGGTCGTCGCCAACGGCCGACTGCTCACCCGCACCACCCGTGCCAGCAGCACCACCTGGGTGTACGAGCAGCCGGCGCCCACCGCGAGCTATCTCGCCACCGTCCAGGTCGGCCAGTACCAGCAGCTGCAGATCTCGGCCGGACCCGTTCCGCAGACGGTGTACGCGCCCGCCCGGCTGATCGGCTCCTGCGTGCACGACTTCGCCCACCAGCCGGCCATGATGAGCCTGTTCGTCGACCTCTTCGGTCCCTACCCCTTCGGCGAGTACGCGGTGGTGGTGACCGACGAGGAACTCGACGTCCCGGTCGAGGCCCAGGGGCTGTCCACGTTCGGTGCCAACCACGTCGACGGCCGCCGGGGCAGCGAGCGGCTGGTCGCCCACGAGCTGGCGCACCAGTGGTTCGGAAACAGCGTCACCGTGGCCGACTGGCGGCACATCTGGCTCAACGAGGGCTTCGCCAAGTACGCGGAGTGGCTCTGGTCCGAACGCTCCGGTGGTCGGGACGCCGCTGCGCACGCCGCGATGGCCCACGCCAAGCTGAAGGCCCTGCCGCAGGACCTGGTCCTGGCGGACCCCGGCCGCAGCCTGATGTTCGACGACCGCCTCTACCAGCGCGGCGGGCTGGTCCTGCACGCGCTCCGCGGGGTTCTCGGCGAGGGCCCGTTCTTCGCCCTGCTCCGGGAGTGGGCCACGATGCACCGTCACTCCACGGTCACCACCGCCGACTTCACCTCACTGGCTCAGCACCACAGCCCCCGCCCGCTGCACGCCTTCTTCACGGAGTGGCTGTACGCCGGGACCCTGCCGCCTCTCTTTTAGCTTTTAGGGGCGCGGGGAACTGCGCTGCCAACCATGCACCTCCGTAGAGGGCTGGTCGCGCAGTTCCCCGCGCCCCTAAAAAAATCAGGCCGCTGCCCAGACTCCGGGGCCGAGGAGTCCCTTGATGTCGCTGGCGAACCCGCTCTCCGCGTCGACCAGGAAGCCGAGTTCGAAGAGCACGCTCTTCATCCGGCCCTCCAGCAGCAGCCGGACCGGCGTCTCCCCGGGGTGGGCCCGCATCGTGCGCTTGAGTTCGGCGACCAGCTGCGGGGTGATCTTCCGCTCCGGGATGTTCAGTTGGATCGGCGGCTTGCCGCCCAGCTCCGCCGAGGAGATGTCCAGCGGTGCCATCTCCGAGCCGAAGATCGACAGTGCGCCGTCGCGCTCGTTGAGCCGGCCCTTGACGGCGACCACGTTGTCCTCGATCAGCTCCTGCTGGATCAGCATGTAGTTCTTGGGGAAGAACAGCACCTCCACCGAGCCGTCGCGGTCGGCGAGCGTCACGATCGCCCACGCGTTGCCGGCCTTGTTGATCCGCCGGTCCACGCCGGTGATCAGGCCGGCCAGCTTGACCTCGCCCTCGGTCCGGCCGGAGCCCAGGAGTTCCGCGATGGAGACGTCGCGGTTGCGGGCCAGGATGTGCTCGGCGCCGTCCAGCGGATGGCTGGAGACGTAGAGGCCCAGCATCTCCCGCTCGGTCGAGAGCAGGTGCTTGCGCGGCCACTCCTTGTCGTCCAGGGTGAAGTCCAGGCCGATGCCGGGGGAGTCGCTGCCGTCGTCGATCGCGCCGAACAGGTCGTCCTGGCCGATCGCGGCCTGCTTCTTGACGCCGATGACGGCGTCGATCGCGGTCTCGGCGACGGCGACCAGGCCGCGGCGGGTGTGGCCGAGGGAGTCGAACGCGCCGGCCTTGATCAGCGAGTCCACCGCGCGCTTGTTGCAGACCGGCAGCTCGACCTTGTCCAGGAAGTCGGGGAAGGCCGTGAACTTGCCCTTGGACCTGCGGGTCTCCACCAGCGAGTCGATGACGTTCTCGCCCACGTTGCGGATGGCCTTGAGGCCGAAGCGGACGTCCTCGCCGACGGCGGTGAAGTCGGTGACCGACTCGTTGATGTCGGGGGAGAGGATCCGGATCCCGGCGGCACGGGCGTCCGCCAGGTAGATCGCCATCTTGTCCTTGTCGTCGCCGACCGAGGTCAGCAGCGCGGCCATGTACTCGGCCGGGTAGTTGGCCTTGAGGTAGGCGGTCCAGTAGGAGACCAGGCCGTAGGCGGCGGAGTGCGACTTGTTGAAGGCGTAGCCGGCGAACGGGACCAGCACGTCCCAGACCGCCTGGATGGCCTCGTCGCTGTAGCCGCGCTCCTTGCAGCCCGCGTGGAAGGGCACGAACTCCTTCTCCAGGACCTCCTTCTTCTTCTTGCCCATGGCCCGGCGGAGCAGGTCGGCCTGTCCCAGGCTGTAGCCGGCCAGCACCTGCGCGGCTCGCTGCACCTGCTCCTGATAGACGATCAGACCGTAGGTGGGGCCCAGGACTTCGCTGAGCGGCTGCTCCAGCTCCGGGTGGATCGGGGTGATCTCCTGCTGGGCGTTCTTCCGCAGTGCGTAGTTGGTGTGCGAGTTCATGCCCATCGGGCCGGGCCGGTACAGCGCCGAGACGGCGGAGATGTCGGCGAACTCGGTGGGCTTCATCAGCCGCAGCAGCGCCCGCATGGGGCCGCCGTCGAGCTGGAACACGCCCAGGGTGTCGCCGCGCTGGAGCAGTTCGAAGGTGACCGGGTCGTCGAGGGGGATGTCGTCGCAGACGACGTCCTCGCCGCGGTTGGCCTTGATGATCTTGATGCAGTGGTCGATGATGCCCAGGTTGCGCAGACCCAGGAAGTCCATCTTGATCAGCCCCATGTTCTCACATGAGGGGTAGTCGAACCCGGTGATGATCACGCCGTCCTTGTCGCGGCGGTGCAGCGGGATCAGTTCCAGCAGCGGCGTCGAGGAGAGGATCACCGCGGCGGCGTGCACACCGGTGCCGCGGATCAGGCCCTCGATGCCCAGGCCGGTGTCGATGATCTTCTTGACGTCGGGTTCGTTCTCGTAGAGGGAGCGGATCTCCGTGCCCTCGTTGTAGCGCGGGTGCTCGCTGTTGAAGAGGTCCTTGAGCGGGACGCCCTTGCCCATCACGTCCGGCGGCATCGCCTTGGTGATCCGGTCGCCCATGGCGAAGGGGTAGCCGAGGATCCGCGAGGAGTCCTTGACGGCGGCCTTGGCCTTGATCGTGCCGAAGGTGTTGACCTGGGCGGTGTAGGCGGCGCCGTACTTCTCGCTGACGTAGCGGACCATCTGGTCGCGCTGGCGGTCGTCGAAGTCGATGTCGACGTCCGGGGGGTTGATCCGCTCGGGGTTGAGGAAGCGCTCGAACAGCAGGTCGTGCTCGATCGGGTCGAGCTGGGTGATCCCGGTGAGGTAGGCGATCATCGAACCGGCCGCCGAACCACGGCCGGGGCCGACCGGGATGCCGTTGTCGCGGGCGTACTGGCAGATGTCGGCGACCACGAGGAAGTAGCTGGAGAAGCCCATCGGGTCGATGACGCTCATCTCGAGCTCGATCCGGTCCAGGATGTCCTGGCGCGGCTCCTCGCCGAACCGGTTCTTCAGGCCCTCGTCGATCTTCTTGCGCAGATAGCTGACCTGGTTCTCGCCCTCGGGCACGTCGAACTGCGGCATCCGGTCGACGTAGGTGAAGACCTCCTGGTACGACTCGATCCGCTCGGCGATGGCGAGGGTGTTGTCGCAGGCCTCCGGGAGCTCGCGGAACAGCTCGCGCATCTCCTCGGAGGTCTTCAGGTAGTAGCCGGAGCCGTTGAACTTGAAGCGGTTCGGGTCGTCCTTGTTCTTGCCGACGCCGATGCACAGCAGGTTGTCGTGCGCGTCCGCCTGGTCGGCGGTGACGTAGTGCGAGTCGTTGGTGGCCAGCAGCGGGATCCGCAGCTCCTTGGCCAGCCGCAGCAGGTCCTCGCGGACGTCGCGCTCGATGCCCAGGCCGTGGTCCATCAGCTCCAGGAAGTAGTTCTCCTTGCCGAAGATGTCCTGGTACGCCGCGGCGGCCTTGACCGCCTCCTCGTACTGCCCGAGCCGCAGCCGGGTCTGCACCTCGCCGGAGGGGCAGCCGGTGGTCGCGATGATGCCCTCGGAGTTCTGCGAGATCAGCTCGCGGTCCATCCGGGGCTTCATGTAGTAGCCCTCGATCGACGCGAGCGAGGAGAGCTTGAAGAGGTTGCGCAGCCCCCTGGCGTTCTGCGCCCACATCGTCATGTGGGTGTAGCGGCCGCCGCCGGAGACGTCCTTGCCGCCCTCGCCGCCGGCGTCCGCCGCGTTGGGGCGGCCGCCCTGCTGGCCCCAGAAGGTCTGCTTCTTCTCGAAGCGCGAACCGGGCGCGACATACGCCTCGATGCCGATGATCGGGGTCACCGGGCTCTTGTCGGCCAGATGGAAGAACTCGTAGGCCCCGAACATGTTTCCGTGGTCGGACATGGCGATCGCGGGCATGCCCTGCCGCTCCACCTCGGCGATCATCTTGCCGTTCTTCGCGGCCCCGTCCAGCATCGAGAACTCGGTGTGAACATGCAGGTGAACGAAGCTGTCGGCCACGGTTGGGGCGCTCCTCGGGCAAGGGGGCGAGTGCGGGAAGCCTCTACCCTAGCGCGCCCTCACGGCGTGTCGGGACGGTCCTGCGCAGGTGTCTGCCAGACCACCGGCGGGGCTTGGGGCTTGGGGGTGAAGAGGGCGGTGAGACCGATGAGGACGACCATGGCCGCGGCCGGCCAGGTGAGCAGGACGCCCTTGGCGGTGAGCTTCAGCGGGCCGTAGAAGGTCGATCCGGTGGGCACCGACTTGGCGGTGGCGATGACGTTCCCGCCGGGGCCGAGCGCGGTGCCGAGCTTCATCGCGATGTACCCGCCGAGCAGTCCGCCGGCGACCAGCCCGAGGGCGACGGTCACCCCGCCCTGGCGACGGCGGCTGAGCCAGTAGGCGACCGCGCCCGCCAGCAGGCCGGCGCAGCCACCGATGATGGCGAAGGTCCCGTCGGCGCCGATCGCCTGCTCGCCCTCGGGGTCCTTGAGGTAGACCGCGGAGCTGTCCGCGTACAGCGGCACCTTGGGGGCCAGCCAGTGCCAGAGGAAACCGGCCAGCACGCCGAGCAGGGCGGAGCCCGCCAGCAGCAGGACGGCGATGAGCGCCTCGGTCCGGACGCTGCGCTGCGGCTTCCCGGCCGGGGCCGGTACCGGCGGGTACTCCGGCGGCGGTGCCTGGGCCGCCCCGGCCTGCGGCGCCGGTGCCTGGGCGGGGGTGTCCGCCGGGGACTCCTGGGCCGGGTCCTCGTGCGGGTTGTGAGAGGTGTCGGGTGCGGTCACCGCGTCATCGTCGCACGTGCGTGCTCAGGCACGGGTGGCGGCACGGCGGTAGGCCCAGGCGGCCAGCGCCAGCGACAGCACGCCCACCGCCGCGCACACCGCCAGGTCGAGTGCGACCGCCGTCCAGTCCGGGTGCGTCGCGAAGGTACGGGCCAGTGCCTCGACGCCGTAGGTGGACGGCAGCAGGTCCCTGACCCAGCGGATCACCGTGGGCATGTGGCTCGGCGGCAGCACCCCGAGCAGCAGCGCAGCCGACATGCCGAGCTGGCCCAGCAGTGTCGCGATCTCCTGACGGTTCGCCAGCAGCCCGCAGGCCGCGCCGATCCCGGACAGCGCGGCGCCCGACAGCGGCACCACCAGCGCCAGCACCCACAGGTGCACCCAGCTGAGCTGGAACAGCGCGCAGCCCACGGCGGCGGTGACCACCGTCCCCGGCACCGTGAACGAGGCGTACGCGGCAGCGGTGCCGAGCACCACCGAGGCGGCCGGGACCGGCAGCGTGGCGTAGTGGTCCAGGCTGCCGGTGGCGCGCAGCCGGCCGAAGTACTGGGCCAGCAGGTTGAGCGCCACGAAGGCGACCACCAGCACGGTCGAACCGGCCACCACGTCCTGGGCCGCCTCGGCGTCGGCGGACCCGGTGGTCACCACGCCGCGCATCATCACCATGATCCCCAGGGACTGAAAGGTGGCGACGAACAGCAGCGGGATCCTGGCCACCCGGGCCCGGGAGAGCTGGGCCCGGTAGACCGCGCCGAGGGCGGGGAAGAGGCGTGCCCGGGGTGCGGGCAGTACGGCCGCGCTCACTTGACCAGTCCTTCGTGTCGGCCGCCGAGCAGCAGGTACACGTCCTCGAGGCTGGGGGTGGCGAGCGAGAAGTCGTCGAGTGCGGCGAAGGCGGGTCCGCCGGTGATCTGCGCGACCAGGTCGCGGGCCTCGTCGGGGCTGCTGCGGACGGTCCAGCGGCGGCCGTTGACGGCTGCGCGCGGTGCGAGTGCGGCGACCAGCGGCAGGTGCAGCGGGGGCTCCTCGCGCCAGACCAGGTCCAGCCGGACGTCCCCGTCCACCAGCGCCTTCAGCCCCCCGGGCGTGTCGCAGGCGATGACCCGGCCCTCGTCGACCACCGCGACCCGGTCCAGCACCGTCTCGGCCTCGATGACGTTGTGGGTGACCAGCAGCACGGTGGTCCCGCTGGCGGCGCGGCGGCGGTCCACGGCGGCCCAGACGGCGCGGCGGGCCACCGGGTCCATGCCGGTGGTCGGCTCGTCCAGGACCAGCAGCGGGCGCTCGCCGACCAATGTGGTGGCGAAGCAGGCGAGGCGGCGCTGGCCGCCGGAGAGCTTGGCCAGCGGGCGGTGGGCCAGGGGTTCCAGGGCGAGCTCGGCGAGCACCGCGTCGCGCTCGGCGGCCGCGGCGGGGCGGGAGAGGCCGCGGAGCCGGGCGGTGGTCTCCACCGCGAGGGACACGGTCAGCTCGTCCAGCGCGGTGGACTCCTGCCCCAGGTAGGCCAGCAGCCGGGAGGCGCGGTCGGGGTGGCGCACGATGTCGTGGCCCAGCACCTCGATCCGGCCCCGGTCCGGCCGGAGCAGCCCGGTGAGCTGGCGGACCAGGGTGGACTTCCCGGCGCCGTTGGGCCCGAGCAGCCCGAAGACCTCGCCCCGGCGGATCTCCAGCGAGATGTCGCTGTTGGCGAGGACGGTCTTCGCCTTGGCACCGCGGCCGGTGCGGTAGGCCTTGGTCAGGCCGGTCACCTTGCAACAGTTCTCCGCGGGCGGCGCGGGGGCCGGGGGTGCGGGGGTTGCCTGGGTGTTCACGGTGCCCGACTTTAGCGGGTCGGCGCTGTCGCGGTTCCGGTGGGTTTGCCGGGCTCGCGTCGGAGGGGGGCTTGTCGCGCAGTTCCCCGCGCCCCTGCAGGGGCGCGGGGAACTGCGCGAACAGAAACCATCCGCGACGGCAACGGTCAGCTGTCGACCGTCACCGCCTCCCCACCCGGCACTCGCGCAGCGAGCTCTCGCCAGAACCCCGCGCGGATCGCATAGCGGTCGTGCTCGTCGATCTGGTCGTCCTTGTGTGCGAGCAGCCCGAACCTCGCCGCGTAGCGCAGCAGCTCGCCGTCCACCCGGTGCGGGATCCGGGGGTAGTCCGGCCACAGCACGGTGAGCCGTGCGGGATCGCCGAGCCGGTCGGTCCAGCGCCGGGCGAACACCTGGCCGACCTCGGTGGGGTCGCCGCCGACCGCGGTGATGTCCTCCTCGCGGTCGGCCCACTTCTGCTCGGCCGTGGTGAGCTGGGCCAGGGTGGGGATCAGGTCCGCCGGGCCGTTTCCCTCGCCGGGGCGGTCCACCATGCCGCGCTCGGAGGACCAGCGCAGCAGCGAGGGCGCGGGCGGCGGCGCGGACGCCGACCGCGATGCGCCGAGCCCCGCGGCGATCTCCTTGGGGGTGGGGACCTTGGGCGTGGCCGGCGGGGACGGGCGCGCGGAGACCGTCGCCGAGGCGGTGACCAGTTCCTCCGGGGTGTCCGGGACCGCGGCCGGCTGCGGGGCGGAGAGGATCTTGGCGAACTCCGGACGGGGGTCAGCGGTGACCGCGGGAATCACCACCTCCCGCAGCTGGACCGAGCGGGTGATCCACTCCCGGTCCAGCACCCGCCGCTCGTCGGCCTCGGCCACCAGGTCCTCGGACTGGTTGAAGTCGCCGTCGGCGGCCTGGACCGCCCACAGGTGCACGGCCACCCCGTAGTCCTTGGCCGCGGTCATCCCCGGCAGCAGGTCGCCGTCGCCGGTCACCAGCACCACGTCCGCGCAGGCGCGGTTGCGGGCCAGTTCGGACAGTTCGGCGTGCATCGCCGCGTCCACGCCCTTCTGCACCATCCGGCCCTCGGCCCGGGTCAGCGCCCCGAGCCGGACGGTGACCCTGGGCATCACCCGCAGCCGCCGGTGCTCCGGCATCGGACGGCGGTCCGGCGCCGCGTCGAACCAGTAGATGCGCAGCAGCGGCAGCCCGGTCTCGGCCTCGGCGCGTTCGCGCAGCTGTCCGATCAGTTCATTCTGGTCGACGGTGATCCGTGAGCGTGAACTCTCGCCGGCCAGCAGGCTGGCTGCGGCCCCCAGCAGGTATCCGGCGTCCACAAGGACGACACAGCGATCCACGTCCAACACCTGCTTTCGTCTGCCGAGCGTTTCTCAGGCCGGCCGGTGTTCGGGGGTGGAACTGGTCGGAGTGCCCGGCCGCGCCCCGAAAAAGAAATTGGAGAACAGGCCCATACCCCACCGGAACGCAGCGTATCCAAGTGCGGGGACACACCGGAGGGGACACGCGCACATTGCCCCTGTGCACAATGGCCGCCGGTGCAGAATGGGCGATGGAGACGTGAACGGTGCAGGGAGATCATGCGTAGACGGTCGGTCCTGCTGCTGGTGTCCGGCGCGCTCGCGGTCGCCGGGGTGCTGGTGCCCTCGCTGGCGATCAAGCAGTCGCACGGGGACACCAGGATCACCGGCGTGGTGGTGAACGGTGGACAGCCGATCGTGCTGGGACCCACCGGCAGGGTCGACTTCGGCTTCAGCATCACCGCCGAGGACAACTCCGGGATCAGCTCGGTGGACGGCGTCGGCCTGTGGGGTTCCGACTACGGCGCGCTGCGTTCCTCGGCGGTCCACTGCACCGCGCGGTCGGCGACGGTGTCGGTGTGCACCGGCACCTCCTCGGTGGACATCGCGGCGCAGCAGATCTTCGACAGCATGGCCGGCACCTGGTACGTCCAGGCCACCGCGCACGGGCGGGACGGCGACCGGCGCACCGAGACCAAGGCGGGCAGCTTCGCCATCCTCAAGGCGGGCCGGCTCAGCAGCTTCGGCGCGCCGCAGACGGCCGCGCCGGGCGCGACGATCTCCATCAGCGGGCTGCTGGAGCGGCCCGAGTGGAAGACCCAGCAGTGGGTGCCCAGCCCGGACCAGCCGGTCCGGCTGGAGTTCTGCGCCAAGGGCTGCACCGCCCCGGAGACCGTGGCCACCGTCAGCTCCGACAGCGAGGGCCAGTTCACCGCGAAGGTGCGGGTGGACCGCACCGGGACCTACACCTGGTCCTACCCCGGAAAGGACTGGGCCGAGCCGGTGTCCTCGTACGGGGTCCAGGTGACGGTGCGCTGACGCCTCCGCCTCAGTTGGGGTTGAAGGCCTGGCGGGTGAGCTCCACGGCCGGCAGCGACGGCAGCTTCGCCAGCACCGCGGTCTCCTGGCGCAGCAGCGCCAGCTCGGCGGTCAGCCGCTCGCTGGCCGAGCCGGCCCCGAGCAGCCGCTGCTTGTCCGCGGTGTCCAGCACCGAGGCCGCCGCCACCAGGTAGGACAGCACCATCGGGTCGTCGGGGAGCTCCTGCAGCCCGGTCACCGTGCTCTCCCGGGCGCCGGCCAGCCGCTTCTGGTAGGTGCGGAACAGCCGCTCGACGGCCTGCCCGAGCACCGACGCCTCCGGGCCGACCACCTCGGGCAGCCGTTCGACCTCGGCGGTGAGGTAGGGGCCGGAGGCGTCGAAGTCCAGCACCGTGAACCGGGTGGTGCCGGTCGCGATCAGGTCGTAGCCGCCGTCCTCGCGGGTCTCGGCCGAGGCGATCTCGGCGACGCAGCCCAGGTCGTACAGGGCCCGCGCCGGGTCCGGGCCGAAGCCGGCCAGTGCCTGGCCGCCGGGGTCGGTGCCCGGTTCCAGCCCGGTCGGCGCGGTCTCCCGGCCGGCCCGGATGCCGACCACGCCGAAGCGGTGCGGCTCCGGCCCCGCCAGCAGGTCCGCCATGAGACGGCGGTAGCGCTCCTCAAAGACGTTCAGGGGCAGCACCAGGCCGGGATAGAGCACTGTGCCCAAGGGGAAGAGGGGGAGCCGTTCCGTCACGAGCGCAAGAGTACTCAGGTGGCGGGGTCCCGCCGTACCGCTTCGCGCCCGCGGTCGGGCCGCGCCACGCCGTCCCAAGTCGTGATATGCGCAAACGGTCGTTGCCGGGGCTCCGTAGACTGGCCTGTGTGATTTCGCGAATCGACCTCCGAGGTTCCATCGACGACCCGCGCGCCGTACTGCCGCGCGCCGAGCTCGACGTCGAGGCCGCGCTTGAGAAGGTGCGGCCCATCTGCGAGGACGTGCGCCATCGGGGCGTCGAGGCGCTGATCGAGATCACGGAGCGTTTCGACGGGGTACGGCTCACCGACATCCGCGTGCCGCAGGCGGCCGTCGCCGCCGCGCTGGAGCAGCTCGACCCCGACATCAGGGCCGCGCTGGAGGAGTCCATCCGCCGGGTCCGGATCGTGCACCGCGAGCAGCGCCGCACCGACCACACCACCACCGTGGTCCCCGGCGGCACGGTCACCGAGCGCTGGGTGCCGGTCGACCGGGTCGGCCTCTACGTCCCGGGCGGCCTGGCGCCGCTGGCCTCGTCCGTGGTGATGAACGTGGTACCGGCGCAGGAGGCCGGTGTGCCCAGCCTGGCGCTGGCCTCGCCGCCGCAGAAGGAGCACGGCGGCCTGCCGCACCCCACCATCCTGGCCGCCTGCGCGCTGCTCGGCGTGGACGAGGTGTACGCGGTCGGCGGCGCCCAGGCGGTCGCGATGTTCGCCTACGGCGCGGGGGAGTGCCGCCAGGTCGACCTGGTGACCGGCCCCGGCAACATCTTCGTCGCGGCGGCCAAGCGGCTGCTCAAGGGCCGGATCGGGATCGACGCCGAGGCCGGCACCACCGAGATCGCGATCCTGGCCGACGACACCGCCGACGCCCGGCACGTCGCCGCCGACCTGATCAGCCAGGCCGAGCACGACCCCAACGCCGCGTCGGTGCTGGTCACCGACTCGCTCGCGCTGGCCGACGCGGTGGAGACCGAGCTGAAGTCCCAGGTCGCCGCCACCCGGCACGAGGCCCGGGTGCGCCAGGCGCTGTCCGGGAAGCAGTCCGGGATCATCCTGGTGGACTCGCTGGAGCAGGGCCTGGAGGTGGTCAACGCCTACGCGGCCGAGCACCTGGAGATCCAGACCGCGGACGCCCCCGCGGTCGCGGCCCGGGTCCGCAACGCCGGCGCGGTCTTCGTCGGCGCCTTCTCCCCGGTGTCGCTGGGCGACTACGCGGCCGGGTCCAACCACGTCCTGCCCACCGGCGGCTGCGCCTGCCACTCCTCGGGCCTGAGCGTGCAGTCCTTCCTGCGTGGGATCCACGTCGTGGACTACTCCCGGGAGGCGCTGGCCGGGGTCGCCAAGCACGTGGTGACCTTCGCCGACGCCGAGGACCTGCCCGGCCACGGCGACGCCGTGCGCGCTCGTTTCGATTGGACGGTTCCCGACGCATGAGCTCGATCCGCATGACCATCGACGACCTGCCGATCCGGGACGAGCTCAAGGGCAAGTCGCCCTACGGGGCACCGCAGTTGGACGTCCCGGTGCTGCTGAACACCAATGAGAACCCGTACCCGCTGCCGGAGGCCCTGGTCGCCAGGATCGCGGAGCGGGTGGCCGAGGCCGCCCGGAACCTCAACCGCTACCCGGACCGGGACGCGGTGGAGCTGCGCGAGGGCCTGGCCGCGTACCTGACGAAGTCCACCGGCTTCCCGGTGGCCCGGGAGAACGTCTGGGCGGCCAACGGCTCCAACGAGGTGCTGCAGCAGCTGCTGCAGACCTTCGGCGGCCCGGGGCGCACCGCGCTGGGCTTCGCGCCGACCTACCAGATGCACGACCTGATCGCCCGGGGCACCGGCACCCACTGGACCCAGGGCCCGCGCGACGACGACTTCACCATCGACCTGGACGTCGCCCTCGCCGCGATCGCGGTGCAGCGCCCCGACGTGCTGTTCGTCTGCTCGCCGAACAACCCCACCGGCACCGCCGTCCCGCGCGAGACCGTGCTGGCGCTCTACGAGGCCGCGCAGGCGGTCAAGCCGACGCTGGTGGTGGTCGACGAGGCCTACATCGAGTTCTCGCACCAGCCCTCGCTGCTGCCGCTGATCGAGGGCCGCCCGCTGCTGGTGGTCACCCGGACCATGTCCAAGGCCTTCGGCGCCGCCGGGCTGCGGCTCGGCTACCTGGCCGCCGACCCGGCCGTGGTGGACGCGGTGCAGCTGGTCCGGCTGCCCTACCACCTGTCCTCGGTCACCCAGGCCACCGCGCTGGCGGCACTGGAGTTCACCGACACCCTGCTGGGCTACGTCGAGCGGCTCAAGGCCGAGCGCGACCGCATCGTCACCGAGCTGCGCGCGATGGGCCTGGAGGTCACCGACTCGGACGCCAACTTCGTGCAGTTCGGCGAGTTCGCCGACACCCACGCGGTCTGGCAGGCGATCCTCGCCCAGGGCGTGCTGGTCCGCGACAACGGGGTCCCCGGCCGGCTCCGGGTCACCGCCGGCACCCCCGACGAGAACAACGCCTTCCTCGACGCCGTACGCGCTGCAATCAAGGAGCTTTGACCACACATGTCCCGGATCGGGCGCGTCGAGCGCACCACCAAGGAGACCTCCGTCAAGGTCGAGATCGACCTCGACGGACGCGGGAAGACCGACATCAGCACCGGGGTCGGCTTCTACGACCACATGCTGGACCAGCTCGGCCGGCACGGTCTGTTCGACCTCACCGTCAAGACCGACGGCGACCTGCACATCGACACCCACCACACCATCGAGGACACCGCCCTGGCCCTCGGCGCCGCCTTCAAGCAGGCGCTGGGCGACAAGGTCGGCATCTACCGCTTCGGCAACTGCACCGTGCCGCTGGACGAGTCGCTGGCCCAGGTCACCGTGGACCTCTCCGGCCGTCCCTACCTGGTGCACACCGAGCCGGAGGGCATGGCGCCCATGATCGGCGCCTACGACACCACCATGACCCGGCACATCCTGGAGTCCTTCGTGGCCCAGGCGCAGATCGCGCTGCACGTCCACGTACCGTATGGACGCAATGCCCATCACATTGTCGAGTGCCAGTTCAAGGCGCTCGCCCGGGCGCTGCGGTACGCCAGCGAGCTGGACCCGCGCGCGGCCGGGATCCTCCCCTCGACCAAGGGCGCGCTGTAGCCATGAGTACCTCGACCATCGTCTTCGTCTTCCTCGGCCTGTTCCTGCTCGGCGGGGCCTACTCGTTCTGGAAGCAGAAGCTTCCCAAGGGCGTGGTCCTGCTGCTCGTCCTCGGCTCGGGCATGTGCCTGGCCACCGGGCTGATGCGGATCTAGGCCGTGCGCCCCCACCGGCGGAATCCACAGAAAGGCTGGCCCTGATGGCCAAGCGCGTGGTCGTCCTCGACTACGGTTCGGGCAACCTCCGCTCCGCCCAGCGCGCCCTGGAGCGCGTCGGCGCCGAGGCCGAGGTGACCTCGGACTTCGACACCGCACTGAACGCGGACGGACTGCTGGTCCCCGGCGTCGGCGCGTTCGCGGCCTGCATGGACGGGCTGAAGGCGGTCCGCGGCGAGCGGATCATCGGGCGGCGGCTGGCCGGCGGCCGGCCGGTGCTGGGCATCTGCGTGGGCATGCAGATCCTGTTCGCCCGCGGCGTCGAGCACGGCATCGAGACCGAGGGCTGCGACGAGTGGCCCGGCACGGTCGAACCGCTGCAGGCCCCGATCGTCCCGCACATGGGCTGGAACACCGTCAAGGCGCCGGAGCAGAGCGCGCTCTTCGCCGGCCTGGACAGCGACGCCCGCTACTACTTCGTGCACTCCTACGCGGTCCGCAGCTGGGAGCTGCCGCCCATCGAGCAGCTGCGCCCGCCGCTGGTCACCTGGGCCGAGCACGGCGAGCCGTTCGTCGCCGCCGTGGAGAACGGGCCGCTGTCCGCGACCCAGTTCCACCCCGAGAAGTCCGGCGACGCCGGAGCCACCCTGCTGAAGAACTGGATCGCCACGCTGTGACCGCTACAGACCGCCTCGTCCTCCTCCCCGCCGTGGACGTCCGCGACGGTCAGGCCGTGCGCCTGGTCAAGGGCGCCTCGGGCTCCGAGACCTCCTACGGCGAGCCGCTGGCCGCCGCCCTGGCCTGGCAGAGCGCCGGCGCCGAGTGGATCCACCTGGTGGACCTGGACGCCGCCTTCGGCACCGGCGACAACCGCGCCCTGCTGGCCGAGGTCACCGGCCGACTGGACGTCAGGGTCGAGCTGTCCGGCGGCATCCGCGACGACGACTCGCTGCGGGCCGCGCTGGCCACCGGCTGCGCCCGGGTCAACCTCGGCACCGCCGCGCTGGAGTCCCCGGAGTGGGTGGCCAAGGCCATCGCCGAGTACGGCGACCGGATCGCGGTCGGTCTGGACGTGGTCGGCACCACCCTGCGCGGCCGCGGCTGGACCAGCGAGGGCGGCGACCTCTACGAGGCGCTGGCCCGCCTGGACGCCGAGGGCTGCGCCCGCTACGTGGTCACCGACGTCGACAAGGACGGCACCCTCACCGGTCCCAACCTGGAGCTGCTGCGCAACGTCTGCGCCGCCACCGACCGCGCGGTGGTCGCCTCCGGCGGGGTGTCCTCGCTGCAGGACCTGCGCGACATCGCCGGGCTGATCGGTTCCGCAGCCGGCGGTCACAGGGGCGTCGAGGGCGCGATCGTCGGCAAGGCCCTCTACGCTCAGGCATTCACCCTCGAAGAGGCACTGGCCGCAGTGTCCTGAGGGACCGTCGAGTCCAGCCAGCACCAGGGAGATGAGCCCGTCATGACGGATTTTCCGACGGTTCGAATGAACGGCAACGGCCCTTGGGAGGAGCAGTTCGGCTTCTCGCGGGCCGTCGCGGCGGGTGACTTCGTGTTCGTCTCCGGCTGCACGGCCTGGGACGACGGCCGGGTCCTGTTCGAGGGCTCGCCCGCCGAGCAGGCCAGGGCCGCCTTCGGGGTGGCCGTGGCCTCGCTGGCCCGGTACGGGCTCGGCGCCGCCGACGTGGTGCGGACCAGGATGTACGTCACCCACGCCCGCGACGTCGAGGACGTGGGCCGGGTCCACAAGGAACTCTTCGGTGCTGTGCGGCCGGCCGCCACCATCGTTGTCGTCAGTGCCCTGCTCGACTCCCGGATGGCCGTGGAGGTCGAGGTCGAGGCGTACCGAAGGAAGGCCCAGTAGCGATGACCCTCGCCGTTCGTGTGATCCCCTGCCTGGACGTCGACGCCGGGCGGGTGGTCAAGGGCGTCAACTTCCAGAACCTGCGCGACGCCGGCGACCCGGTGGAGATGGCCAAGCTCTACGACGCCGAGGGCGCCGACGAGCTCACCTTCCTGGACATCACCGCGTCCTCGGGGGACCGGGCGACCACCTACGACGTGGTGCGCCGCACCGCCGAGCAGGTCTTCATCCCGCTCACCGTCGGCGGCGGGGTGCGCGAGGTCGAGGACGTGAACCGGCTGCTGCGGGCCGGCGCGGACAAGGTCGGCGTCAACACCGCCGCCATCGCCAGGCCGGAGCTGCTCCGGGAGATCGCCGAGCGCTTCGGCCGGCAGGTGCTGGTGCTGTCCATCGACGCCCGCAGGGTGCACGAGGGCACGGTGACTGCCTCCGGCTTCGAGGTCACCACCCACGGCGGCCGCCGCGGCACCGGGATCGACGCGGTGGAGTGGGCCGAGCGCGCGGCGGAGCTGGGCGCGGGCGAGATCCTGCTCAACTCCATGGACGCGGACGGCACCAAGGACGGCTACGACCTGGAACTGCTCCGCGCGGTGCGCAAGGTGGTCGGCGTCCCGGTGATCGCCAGCGGCGGTGCCGGCCGGCTGGCGGACTTCGCCCCGGCGGTGGCGGCGGGGGCCGACGCGGTGCTGGCCGCCAGCGTGTTCCACTTCGGTGACCTGCGCATCGGCGAGGTCAAGCAGTCGCTGCGGGAGGCCGGGCACCCGGTTCGCTGACGAACAGTCAAAGTAGGTCAAATCAGCTGATAAGAGGCCGTGGTTCATCCACGGCCTCTTGTAATGTGCAAGCCCCTCCACACTTCCCTGACAACCTCCATCCCTCTCATTTACCTGCCTCATGTCTGGCGTTCTCCTTGCAGATCCTGTGTAGCTGCTTGGAAACAGGACCGTCTCTCTCGGCCAGTGGCGGATCCGCCCTGGGGTGCGTGTGGGCAGGACCCGAGGGAGCACGTCATGGGGCAGGCACGTTTTCTCATCGTCACAAGACCGGTGTCGCCGTCCGTCCCGGCCGGCGAGTTCGCAGCCGGGGCACGCACGGTCTGGCGCCTGCTCGGGCCCAACAACCGCGAGTTGGGGCGCGGAGCCGCCGGCTTCGACACCCCGGAGCGCTGCCTGGAGGCGGTGCTGCGACTGCGGGCCGACGCCCACCGCGCCGTGGTGGCGGCGCTGCGGATCCAGCCCGGGGCGATGTGGGCCTGGCGGCTGAGCGTCGACGACCTGCCGGTGGCCGTCTCCGGGCGGGCCTACCGTCGGCAGCGTGAGTGCCAGTACAACCTGACGCAGTTCATCGATGCCGTGCCGCTGGCCGAACTGCCGCGCCGGAAGCCGGAGTTCGCCGAGGCCAAGGCGGTCCGCCGATGAGCGCGGCCACCGGGCTGCGTCCCGCGGCCGACCCGGAGGGGACCGGCGACCGGCCGCGCCGGCTCAGCACCAACGCCGGGCTCGGCGACCGGCTCTTCGCGCTGGGCGCCCGCTCCAGCGGGGTGGTGGTGCTGCTGATCATGCTGGCCGTCGGCGGCTTCCTGGCCAGCCAGGCCACCCAGGCGCTGCGGGTGGCGGGCTGGTCCTTCCTCACCGTCCAGCACTGGAACCCGGGCGGGCACCGCGGCCAGTTCGGCATCGCCGCGGTACTCGTCGGCACCCTGCTGATCGGCGCCCTGGCGGTGCTGGTCGCGGTGCCGCTGGCGCTCGGGATGGCGCTGTACATCTCCGAGTACGCGCCGGCCGGGGTCAAGCGGACGATGATCACGCTGGTCGACCTGATGGCGGCGGTCCCGAGCGTGGTCTACGGGCTGTGGGGGTTCTTCTTCCTGGAGCACCGGATGACCGGCCTGGCCCGCTGGATCTCCACTTGGTTCGGCTGGATCCCGCTGTTCAAGGTGGACGGCGCCGATCCGCACGACCCGCTGGCGCCGGTGCCCGCCTACACCTCCTCGACCTTCATCGCCGGAACCGTGGTCGCGCTGATGATCACCCCGATCATGTGCTCGGTGATGCGTGAGGTGTTCGGCCAGGCCCCGGCCGGCGAGCGGGAGGCCGCCTACGCCCTCGGCTCCACCCGCTGGGGAATGATCCGCTCGGTGGTCCTGCCGTACGGACGGGGCGGGATCATCGGCGGCACCATGCTCGGCCTGGGCCGTGCCCTGGGCGAGACGATCACCGTCTACATGATCATCTCCATGGTCTTCACCATCCAGCCGCACATCCTGCAGAGCGGCGCCAGCACGGTCGCCGCCCTGATCGCCCTGCACTTCGGGGATTCCACCCCGTTCGGACTGTCCGCGCTGATGGCCGCCGGACTGGTCCTGTTCCTGATGACCCTGGTAGTGAACTTCGCCGCCTCGGCCGTCGTCGCCCGCAGCCGCTCCGGAGCAAGCACATGAGCCACACCGTCCCGGCCGCCACCGCGGTTGCCGCCACCACCACCGTGGTGGTGGCGCCCCCGCCGGACGGCACCGACGAGGTCCGCAGACGCCCCGGGGGCGCCCGGGCCAGTGACCGTTTCGCGCTGGTCGGCGCGCTGGCCGGCGGTGTCGGTGCCACCGTGCTGCTGTTCCGGTACCTGCTGCCGCTGAACGGGCCGCTCGGCTTCGTGGTCTGCTCCTGGCTGTGCTTCCTGGGCCTGTACGCGCTGCTGGTCGCCCAGGACGAGAACGGCCTGGCGGTACGGGACCGGCTGGCGACCGTGGTGGTGCACAGCCTGGCGGCGCTGGTGGTGATCGCCCTGGCCTTCACCGTCGGCTACACCCTCTACCAGGGCAAGGACGCGCTGCCGCACGGCAACTTCTACACCCAGGACATGTCCGAGGCGGACTCGCTGACCCCGCTGGTGGTCGGTGGCGTCAAGCACGCGCTGGTGGGCTCACTGGAGCAGATCGGCATCGCCCTGGCGATCACCGTGCCGCTCGGGGTGAGCTGCGCGGTCTTCCTCTCCGAGGTCCCCGGCCGGCTGGCGCGCTTCGTCCGCACCGTGGTCGAGGCGATGACGGCGCTCCCCTCGGTGGTCGCCGGCCTCTTCGTCTACGTGGTGGTGGTGAGCGTGGTGCACTGGCAGCAGTGCGGGCTCGCCGCCGGATGCGCGCTGTCGGTGATGATGCTGCCGATCATCATCAGGGCCGGCGACGTGGTGCTGCGGCTGGTGCCGGCATCGCTGAAGGAGGCCTCCTTCGCGCTGGGCGCCGGGCGGCTGCGGACCGTGTGGCAGGTGGTGCTGCCGACCGCGCGCTCCGGGCTGACCACGGCCGTCATCCTCGGCACCGCGCGCGGCATCGGGGAGACCTCGCCGGTCCTGCTGACCTCCGGCTACAACAAGGCCTTCAACGGTGACCCGTTGCACAACCCGCAGGTCTCACTGCCGCTGCTGGTCTTCACCCTGGTGCGGCTGCCGTCCAAGTGGCAGATCAGCCGGGGGTTCGGCGCGGCCGCGGTACTGATGCTGCTGGTCCTGGCACTGTTCCTGACGGCCCGTCTGATCGGTGGACGGGCGCCGGGAGAGCTGAGCCGGCGTCAGCAGAAGCGCAGGGCAGGGGCGTCGGCCCGGATCGCGACGCGCTATGCCCGACGGGCCGGAGCGGTCGCGGCGTCCCTGGCCCTGATCGCGGTGGGAGTGCTGTGGGGCGGCACGCCCCGGGCGTCGGCCGCGGCACCGTACGTCTCCATCGACGGCGCCGGCTCCACCTGGAGCAGCAACGCGATGGACGCCTGGACCACCAACGTCAAGCAGTACGGGATGACGGTCAACTTCAACGCCACCGGCTCCTCCGACGGCCGCACCAAGTTCAAGAACGGCACCAACGACTTCGACGTGTCCGAGATCCCCTACGGGATAACCGACGACGGCGTCTACGAGGCGCCCCCGTCCCGGCACTTCGCCTATATGCCGATCGTGGCCGGCGGTACCTCGTTCATGTACAACCTGAAGATCGACGGGCACCGGGTGACCACGCTGCGGCTGTCCCCGGACACCATCGCGAAGATCTTCACCGGTGTCATCACCAAGTGGAACGACCCCGTCATCGCGGCTGACAATCCGTCACTGACCCTGCCCGCCCGGCAGATCGTGCCGGTGGTGCGCTCCGACGGCTCCGGGACCACGGCCCAGCTCACCACCTGGCTGAGCAAGAAGGAGACCGGCCTCTGGAACGCCTACTGCGTCAAGGCCGGACGCAGCTCGCCGTGCGGGGTCACCTCCTTCTACCC
Source organism: Streptacidiphilus jeojiensis (assembly GCF_042510965.1). Taxonomy (NCBI): domain Bacteria; kingdom Bacillati; phylum Actinomycetota; class Actinomycetes; order Kitasatosporales; family Streptomycetaceae; genus Streptacidiphilus; species Streptacidiphilus jeojiensis. The sequence continues at coordinate 7,889 of NZ_JBEUKS010000020.1, read as the reverse complement.
GTTGGTCAACGGTCAGGGCTTCCAGTCGCTGGGCAGCTCGCAGAGCGTCTCCGGCTTCGTGGCCCAGGACAACAACGAGGGCTCCATCACCTACGTCGAGTACTCCTACGCGGTGCTGACCGGCTACCCGGTGGCGAAGATGCTCAATGTGGCCGGCTACTACGACGGCCCCACCGCGGCGAACGTGGCCGTGGCGCTGACCAAGGCGCAGATCAACTCGGACCTGACGCAGAACCTGGACCAGGTCTACGACAACCCGGACCCGCGCACCTATCCGCTGTCCAGCTACAGCTACATGATCCTTCCCACGGCGGTGGAGGACAAGTTCACCACCGCGAAGGGCAACACCCTCAGCGCCTTCGCCTACTACTTCCTCTGCCAGGGGCAGCAGAACGCCGACCGGCTCGGCTACTCGCCGCTGCCGATCAACCTGGTGAAGGCGGCGCTGATCCAGGTCAAGAAGATCCCCGGGGCCGAGGCCAACACGGTGAACATCGCCGGCTGCCACAACCCGACCTTCTCCACCGACGGCACCAACACCCTGGCCAGGACCGCTCCCTATCCGCCCGCCTCGGACAAGAAGGGCGGCAGTGGCGGGACCGGCGGGACCGGTGGCCAGACCGTCTCGCAGCAACCGGGCACCAGCGGCGGCAGCACCAGCGGCGGCACCTCGGGCGGCGGCAGCGCCACCGGTGGAACCGGCGCGGGCACGAACGGCACCGGCGGCGCGGGTTCGTCCGGGAGCGGCTCGTCCGGCGGAACCGCCGGCAGTTCGGCCTCGCAGACCGGCGGCGGCTCGACCGCGGGCTCCACCGGAGGCTCGGGCTCCGGTGATCCCGGACTGGTCGGCGGCGGGGGAAGCAGCGGAGGCGGCTCGACGAGCGGCGGCAACACCGTGCTCGCCAACCCGGTGACCATCGCGGCTAGCTCCGACGGCACCCTGCAGCATGTGCTGATGGTGGTCGCCGGGCTGCTGCTGGTCTCCATCGTGGTGCTGCCCCCGGTCCTGGCCGGTCGGGCCGCGCGCCGCCGGGGGGTCGAGCGATGAGACTGCTTCGTCGTGCGGTGCCGACCCGGGTCGCGCTCCGTTCCCGCATCCTCCGCACCGTCGCCGCGGCGGCCGTGCTGGTCACGGCGGGCCTGGGCTACGCCTCGCAGAACCTCGACCGGCCCGCCACCGGCACGGCGGCGGTGGGCAGCGCTGCGAGCCCCTCGATCCAGGTGGATCCGATGACCGGGTCCGCGGTGCCGATCGATCCCACCGCCGGGAGCGGCACCACCACGTCCGGCTCCGGAACCGCCGTGGGAGGTTCGACGGCCGGCCCGAAGGCCCCGGTGGTCAGCGCCACCGAGTCGGCGCTGCTGCCGGGCCATCCGGTGGCCGCCTCCGCTGCCGCCGTGAAGGCCGTGACCGGGTCGTCGAAGGCGGTCAGCCCGGCGGCGGTGAGCTCCGCCGAGGGCTCGGCGGTGACGGTGACCGGCAGCGGGCCCTTCGCCGGGCTCGCGGTGACGGTCGCTCAGACCGTGGACCTGGTCGACCAGGTGGTCCAGGTGACCTGGACCGGCGGCAAGCCCACCCAGCCCAACCCGACCACCTTCGCCACCGACTACCTGGAGCTGATGGAGTGCTGGGGCGACGCGGCCACCGGCCCGGACCGCACCCAGTGCGAGTACGGCGCCGACCGCGGCGACAGCCGGGGCGGTGACTACGTGGCGAGCCGTCAGCTCAACTACGGCAATCTGGTGGACCCGGCCGAGCCGCTGAAGCAGACCAAGCCCAACGTCAATGTGTACACCCCGTTCACCTCCTGGAAGGGGGTGACCGAGTCCGGCGCCGACAGCCAGTTCTTCGACGCGGGCACCACCAACGAGGTGCCCTTCGCCCCGACCCGGGCCAACGGCACCGGCCAGGTCTTCTTCGAGACCATGACCGGGATGGAGGCCGCAGGGCTGGGCTGCGGCGAGGTCGACGCCAACCAGAAGACCACGCCGACCGAGGGCCGGCAGTGCTGGCTGGTGGTGGTCCCGCGCGGGGAGACCGAGGTCGACGGCAACCCGCCGAGCGGCAACTCCGGCAAGCTGGAGTCCTCGCCGCTGTCCACCAGCAACTGGGCCCACCGCCTGGTGGTACCGCTGCACTTCGCCCCGCTCGGACTCAACTGCCCGATCGGCGCGAACGAGCAGCTCACCTTCGGCAGCGAGCTGGTGGAGGAGGCCATCGTCCGGTGGCAGCCGGTGCTGTGCCGGAAGACCACCTCGATCTTCGGCTACACGCCCAACACCGACAACTCCGCCCGGCAGGCGCTGACCGCGGGCACCGACCCCGGCCTGGAGTACATCACCGACCCGGTGCCGGTCGACTCGGTGAAGACCGGTGCCACCCCGGTGTACGCCCCGCTGACGCTGTCCGGGGTGACCATCGCCTTCGACGTGCAGAGCCAGTCCTACTCCGGCACGCCGGCGGCGACCCGGCTGCTGGACGGACAGCGGATCCCGCAGATCAAGCTGACCCCGCGGCTGGTCGCCAAACTGCTCACCCAGTCCTACCGCTACGCGGTCAACTACCAGGCCACGGACGTGCAGAGCAATCCGCTTGACCTGACCAGCGACCCGGACTTCCTGGCGCTCAACCCGGCCTTCGCCGACCTCTACTTCCCGTCCCGGATACCCGACATGCTGGTGCCCGAGGGCCAGTCGGACACCGCGAGGCACCTGTGGGCCTGGGTGCTGGCCGACCCGGACGCCAGGGCGTTCCTGTCCGGCACCAAGGATCCCTGGGGCATGGTGGTCAACCCCAACTACACCCTGGACACCCTGAACCTGCCCCGGGACGACTTCCCCAAGAAGGACCCGTTCTGCCAGCAGTTCCCCAACGACCCCGACAAGCGGCCGGCCTGGTGCACCCAGGACGCCCACCCCTACGCCCTGGACCTGCACGACGCGGCCAGGTCGGCCTCCCGCGGCGACACCCTCTCCAAGAGCATCTGGGACGCCACGGCCACCCCGCCGCAGCTGAAGAAGGGCAATCCGGAACCGCAGGGGCAGATCGGCATCCTGGCCGTCACCGACACCGCCACCGCGGCCCGCTACGGCCTGGACACCGCCGAACTGCTCAACGGCAACGGCGAGTACGTGGCGCCGACGGCGGACTCGCTGCTGGCCGGCGCTGCGGCGATGACCGAGGTGCCGGGCACCGGGGTGCTCACCGAGTCGCCCACGACCAAGGCGGCCGGCGCCTACCCGCTCACCATGGTCAGCTACGCGGCCACCGTTCCCACCCTGCTCCAGCCGGACGAAGGCGCGGCCTACGCCTCGCTGATCCGGTTCGCGGTCGGCGACGGCCAGACACCGGGGGTCGCCCCCGGCCAGCTGGGCGACGGCTATGTGCCGCTGCCGGAGAGCCTGCGGACGACGGCGCTGGCCGCGGCGCAGACCATCGTGGACGACACCCCGAAGACCACCGCGGGCAGTTCGCCGTCGAGCGCGCCGAGCACCGGCAAGGCGCACGCCTCGGCCACCGCCGGGTCCGGCGGATCGTCCGGCGGCGGGAGCACCGGCGGCAGCGGGACCGGCGGCAGCGGGACCGGCGGGAGCACCGGCGGGTCCGGCAGCAAGGGCGCCGGCGGGTCCGGCGGAACCGGCTCCGGTGGTTCCGGCGGCAGCACCGGAGCGCCGTCGCCGTCCCCCTCGCACTCCACGGTGGTGCTGGCTCCCTCGGCCACCCCGGTGGTCACCCTGGCCCGTACCGCACGGACCGACGCCGGTGCCTTCCACTACCTGCTCCTCGGCCTGCTGGCGGCCGGTGCCGCCGCCGCGCTCGCAGGCCCGCTGCTGCCCCGTTACCTGCGTCGACGCCGCAGCTGACACGTCGACTGACGCCGGGTCAGCATCTCAGACCACCATCCCGCCGACCGGAATCCCTCCGGGCCGTGATGCGCGCAGAACCGTTGAAAGGGATGCATCCCACCATGAAGAACTCGCTCAAGCTCGCCACCGCGGTCGCCGGCATCGGCCTGATGGCCTTCGGTGCCGGCACCGCGCAGGCCGACCCGTCGGGCACGCCCACCTACCGCCAGCTGGCCGGCGTCGGATCCGACACCACCCAGGGCGTCATGAACGCGATGTCCAATGCCATCACCATCAACGGCACCAAGGTGATCGGTTCCTACGACGCCACCGGCTCCGCCACCATCGCCACCCAGTCGGGGGCGGCCTGCCAGGCCGTGGCCCGTCCCAACGGCTCCGGCGCCGGCCGCACCGCCCTCCTGAACTCGCTCACCGCCGCCGACGGCTGCCTGCAGTTCAGCCGTTCCTCCAGCCTGAACACCACGGCCAGCATCCCCGGCCTGACCTACGTCCCCTACGCCATCGACGCGGTCACCTACGCGATCACGCCCAAGAGCTCGATCCCGCGCAACCTGTCGCAGGCGGACCTGCACTCCATCTACACCTGTGACCCCAACTACGTGGGCACCGCGCCGAACTACTCGATCCACGCGCTGCTGCCGCAGGCCGGATCCGGCACCCGCAGCTTCTGGGAGACCACGGTCGGCATCTCCGACACCGACGTGGTCAGCGGAAAGTACCCCTGCATCAGTGACACCAAGAACGGCAAGCCCATCGAGGAGCACGACGGCCGCGTCCTGGACGACACGTCCATCGCGCCGTTCTCCATCGCCCAGTACATCGCGCAGGAGTCGGGCACCATCACCGACCTGCGCGGCAGCGCACTGCTCGGCAACATCGACGGCACCCCGTCACTGCTGCTGAACACCGGCGCGACGGCCACCCGCGAGGTCTACAACGTGATCCCCAGCAGCAAGGTCGGCACCGCCCCGTACAGCACGGTCTTCGTCGGCGGCACCTCGCTGATCTGCCAGCAGACCTCGATCATCAAGAACTACGGCTTCGGGCTCGACGCCAACTGCGGCGACACCTCGAAGACCAGCGGCTGACGTGCTCCCGCAGTTCCGGTCCGCAAGGCTCCACCCTCCCACCGAGAAGGCGAGTCCCACCGTGTCAACTACCGTCAACCGACTGCCCAAGCGCATCGCCCTGGGCACCGCGACCCTGCTCGCGGCCGGCTCCATGGCCATGATCGCCGCACCCGCCGCGCACGCCGACGACACCGTGCTCGGCACCCTCACGGCGACCCCGGCCTCCGGGGCCGACGACGACGGCATGTCCTTCACCTCCTCCGGAGGCTGCACCGCCGGCGGTAGCCGGGTGCAGATCTCCGTCACCGGTGAGGGTTTCACCACCGCCACCAATGTGACGCCGTCCGTCGACTTCACCACGCTGCCGACCACCACGGCCGGCGGCTACGTCTTCGGCCTGGTCGACACCATGCGCCAGGACGCCCAGGAGGCCGGCATCGCCGCCCTCTCCGGCAAGTACGTGTTCACCATGGTCTGCAAGAACGCCTTCGGCGCCACCACCTTCGGCTCCTACACCGGTGCCATCTGGTTCACCACGCCGACCACCTACCAGTCCACCGACCCGGCCGGCTCCCAGGTCACCGCCACCACGACCACGCTGGCGGTCAGCCCGACCGGATCGGCCACCACCGGCAGCCAGGTCACGCTGACCGCGCAGGTCTCCCCGAGCGCCGCCGGGACCGTGCAGTTCCTGGACGGCACCACGGCGATCGGCGCCCCGGTCACGGTGACCAACGGCACCGCCACGCTCACCACCTCGGCCCTGGCCCAGGGCGCGCACCAGCTCTCGGCCGCCTTCACCTCCACCGACGCCGCCTTCGGCAGCTCCACCTCGACGGCGACCGCCTACACCGTCAGCGCCCCCGGCGCGGTGAACACCACCACCTCGCTGGCCGTGGTCCCCGGCGGCTCGGCCGCCCCCGGCACCCCGGTGGCGCTGACCGCCACGGTCGCGCCCTCGGACGCGGTCGGTTCGGTCACCTTCACCGACGCCGGCAACGGCACCACCCTCGGCACCGTCGCGCTCTCCGGCGGCAGCGCCTCACTGACCGTCAGCAGCCTGGCCGAGGGCGACCACTCGCTCACCGCCTCGTTCACGCCCACCGACTCCACCGCCTTCGCGGCCTCCACCGCGACCGCCGTGCCGTTCACGGTCACCGCTCCCACCGGTGGCGGCACCGGCGGGTCGTCGACCGGCACGGAGACCATCAACACCTCCGTGGCACCCGGCGCGCTGGCCCTCAGTGTGGCCGGCAGCCAGGTCAACCTGCCGGCGCTGGCGCTCAACACCACCAGCACCCTGTTCACCACGGCCGGTCCGATCCAGACCGTCACCGTCACCGACACCCGGGCCGGCGCCCCCGGCTGGTCGCTCAGCGGCCAGGTCGCGGACTTCGCCTCCGGCAGCAACAGCATCAACGCCGAGAACCTGGGCTGGGCGCCCAACCTGGTCAACAAGGGCGACAGCGTCAAGCTCAGCCTGGGCGGCAACGTCGCCCCGGCCGACGGCGTGTCGTCCTCGGACACCGGCGTGCTCGGCCTGAAGTCCTCCCGCACCCTGGCCAGCGCCACCGGACTGGGCACCGCCCAGCTCGGCGCCGACCTCTCCCTGGTCGCCCCCACCTCCACGGTGGCCGGCGCCTACACCGGTGTGCTGACGCTCACCGTGATGTGACACCACCTCAGCTGACCTGACGTCAGCCGCAGTCCCCTCCGCACGGCAGCCCGCCGTGCGGAGGGGGCACCGCCCCACCGCTCTCCCCGCCAGCGAAGGACGTCCGATGAGACCACGACGCACCGCACCGCACCAGCAAGGACGAGCACCCGCCCTGGTGCTGCTGCTGACGACCCTGGTCGCGGCGCTGCTCGCGCTCGGGACGGCCACCCCCGCCACGGCGGCGCCGGGCATGCCCGCCCCGCAGACCTTCGGCATCCAGCCCGCCTCGGCCAAGGGACCGGACAACCGCGGCTCCTTCAGCTACTCGGCCGGCCCCGGCGCCCAGGTCAAGGACCACGTCGAGGTCTGGAACTACGGCGACCAGCCGCTGCAGCTCAGCCTGTATGCGGCCGACGCCTTCAACACCGACACCGGCGGCTACGACGTCCTCCCGGCGGGGAAGCCCTCCAAGGACGTCGGCAGCTGGGTCCACCTGGCCACCGCGGCCGTCACGCTCCCGGCCCGGTCGCACCGCACGGTGCCGTTCACGCTGGCCGTCCCGGCCGGGGCCACCCCCGGCGACCACTCCGGCGGCATCGTGCTCTCGCTCCGGCGGATCACCAAGGACGCCAAGGGCAACGAGGTCGCCGTGGACGAGCGGGTCGGCACCCGGATCCACCTGCGGGTGCCCGGGGCGCTCCGGCCGCAGCTCACCCTGGAGGGCGTGAGCACCGTCTACCACGGCACGCTCAACCCGTTCGGCACCGGCAGCACCACCGTCGGCTACACGGTCCGCAACACCGGCAACATCCGGCTGGCCGGACACCAGGCGGTCCGGGTGCGCACCGCCACCGGGTCGATCGTCACCGCGAAGGGACCGGCGGACCTGACCGAACTGCTGCCCGGCAACAGCTCGACCTACACGGTGACCGTCTCAGGCTTCTTCCCCACCCTGTGGTCCACCGCCTCGATCACCGTCGACCCGCTCGCGGTCACCGGGGACACCGACCCCAGACTGTCCAGCAGCACCAGCCAGACCCGCTTCGCCACCGTGCCGTGGACCCTGCTGGCACTGCTGCTGCTCCTGGCCCTGTTCGGCCTGAGCCGGTACCGCCGCTACCGGCGCAGCAGGCGCGGCGCCGCCCCCGGCACCCCGCCCGGCACCGCCCCGGCGCCCGAGCCGTCACCCGCGCCCGCCGCGCCGGCCCCGGCCGGCTCCACCGCCGGCAAGGCGGCGGCCGCCGGCACCGCGCTGCTGCTGGCCCTCGGCCTCACCGCGATCGGCGGCGCCGGCG
>NZ_JBEUKS010000002.1:634428-740508 GCF_042510965.1 Streptacidiphilus jeojiensis | reverse complement strand
CCGTTCGCCACTGATCCACCCCGAAGGGCTTCACCGTTCGACTTGCATGTGTTAAGCACGCCGCCAGCGTTCGTCCTGAGCCAGGATCAAACTCTCCGTGAATGTCTCACGCAAGAGCGGCACAGCAACCACCGGAATAGGCGGTCCCGTGCACTGCGTCCTCGCTATAAATGTAAAACTGTTTCCCAAAGGAACCTCGACCACCCACAGAATTGCAGGCGGACGGGGTATCAACATTTGGCGTTGACTTTTGGCACGCTGTTGAGTTCTCAAGGTACGGACGCTTCCTTCGAGCGGCTTTCACACCGGCCCTCCGGGCGCTTCCTTCGTTTTCCAGCTTAGCAGATTCGTTTCGGCCGGTCGAACCAGTCGAATTCCGTTTCCAGCTGCACTGGCGGCGAATTTCCCCGCCGTTGTCAGAAAGCTTATCAGGCTTTCTGACCCGCTTTCGCGGCCCGCATCCCCGTCACAGCGCGAACAGCATCGACTCGGCATTTCTGCCAGATTCCCTGCTGGATTTCGACTGCCCTCGGGGGCGAGGTGTCAGAGACTACTCACCTGCCATGCGACTTGTCCAATCGCAGGCAACTGCTTGAACCTACCCGGCCTCGGCAGGCCCGTCAACGGCTTTGCTGGGGGGAGTTTCCAGCTGCTCCAGCTCGATGCCCGGGGCCGCAAGCAGGACGTCGCCGGCCAGGTGGACGATGCTCTCCTCGCCCGTGCCCAGGTCGGCGACGCGGTAGCGCTCGACCAGGAGCGGGCCGCTGTCGGTGGCGTGGGTGTCGGTGGCCTCAAGGGTCCAGCCCTGGTCGATGGTGTGCGGTGCCAGCACCGGATCGGTGAAGTGCACCAGGCGCAGCCGGGTCGCGCCGCCGGGCTGGAGCCGCAGCAGGCGGGCCGTGGCGACGAGGAAGGCCGGGGAGCGGCCCATGAAGGCGTGGGCGCGCTCGGTGCCCTCGCGGGCGTGCTCGCCGATGGGGTCGTCCTGGTGGCTGCGGACCCAGCTGAGGCCGTCCAGCAGGCCGCCGCGGATCTGCCAGCCCCGGTGCCGGAGCTCCAGCCGGAGCGGGCGGCTGTGCAGGTCGAGGGTGAGGTCGATCGAGCCCTCGGGCTCGCCCGAGGCGGAGAAGGTCTGCGCTGTGTAGCGCCAGCCGGAGGGGCCGCGGGCGCAGCTGAAGCGTTCCTCGCCGAGAGGGGTGTCGTCGTGCGTGTCGTGGAAGGAGTAGCGGCCGCTGGGCATGGTCCGACTCTATGGGTGGACAGCGGTGTGGCCGGCCTCCCGGGGTCGGGAGGCCGGCCACACCAACGCTCACTGGAGACTACTCACAGCGCTACCGCTGTCAGTGCCGCCGCCGGATCAGTAGCGGTACTGCTCCGGCTTGTACGGGCCCTCGACCGGGACGCCGATGTAGGCGGCCTGCTCGTCCGTCAGAACGGTGAGCTTGACGCCCAGGGCGTCCAGGTGGAGGCGGGCGACCTTCTCGTCCAGGTGCTTGGGCAGCACGTAGACGCCGACCGGGTACTCCTCGGTCTTGGTGAAGAGCTCGATCTGCGCGATGGTCTGGTTCGCGAAGGAGTTGGACATCACGAACGACGGGTGACCGGTCGCGTTGCCCAGGTTCAGCAGGCGGCCCTCGGACAGCATGATGATGGTGTGGCCGTCCGCGAAGCGCCACTCGTGGACCTGCGGCTTGACCTCGGTCCGGACGATGCCCGGCAGCTTGGAGAGGCCGGCGATGTCGATCTCGTTGTCGAAGTGGCCGATGTTGCCGACGATGGCCTGGTGCTTCATCTTCTCCATCTGGCTGGCAAGGATGATGTCCTTGTTGCCGGTGGTGGTGATGAAGATGTCGGCGATGCCGACGACGTCGTCCAGGGTGGTGACCTGGTAGCCGTCCATCGCCGCCTGCAGGGCGCAGATCGGGTCGACCTCGGTGACGATGACGCGGGCGCCCTGGCCGCGGAGCGACTCGGCGCAGCCCTTGCCGACGTCGCCGTAGCCGCAGACCACGGCGACCTTGCCGCCGATGAGGACGTCGGTGGCGCGGTTGATGCCGTCGATCAGCGAGTGGCGGCAGCCGTACTTGTTGTCGAACTTCGACTTGGTGACGGCGTCGTTGACGTTGATGGCCGGGAACAGCAGGCTGCCGTCGCGGAACATCTCGTACAGGCGGTGCACGCCGGTGGTGGTCTCCTCGGTGACGCCCTTGATCGCGGCGGCGGCCTCGGTCCACTTGCGCGGGGACTCCTTGAGCGTGCGGTTGAGCACCTCCAGGACGATCCGGAACTCGTCGTTGTCAGCGGTCGAGGGGTCCGGTGCGGCGCCGGCCTTCTCGAACTCGACGCCCTTGTGGATCAGCATCGTGGCGTCGCCGCCGTCGTCGAGGATCATGTTGGGGCCGACCTCGCCGGGCCAGGTGAGCGCCTGCTCGGTGCACCACCAGTAGTCCTCCAGCGTCTCGCCCTTCCAGGCGAAGACCGGGACGCCCTGCGGGTTCTCGGGGGTGCCCTCGGGGCCGACCGCGATCGCGGCGGCGGCGTGGTCCTGGGTGGAGAAGATGTTGCAGGAACACCAGCGGACGTCGGCACCCAGCGCGGTGAGCGTCTCGATGAGCACGGCGGTCTGGATGGTCATGTGGAGCGAGCCGGTGATGCGGGCGCCGGCCAGCGGCTGCGAGGCCGCGTACTCCTTGCGGATGGACATCAGGCCGGGCATCTCGTGCTCGGCCAGCTGGATCTCCTTGCGCCCGAAGGCGGCCAGGGAGAGGTCGGCAACCTTGAAGTCACCGGTGGGAGTTGCGGACATGCTTGGTCTCCATCGCTATCGCTACGAGGCGCCGGCTGCGCCGGCCCGGGCAGTGTGGACCGCAGGCACGACGAACAGCGCCGACGTCGCGCGGATGCGCGGGCCTGCGGGGTCGTACCTGGTGCGGCCCAGTGCGTCGGAGGCCCTCTCTCCCTCGGCTGGCCCGGAGCACGTCCTCCCTCGCGGGACGACCTGCCCGAACTCACCGACCGCCATCAGCAGCGACGTCTGGCTCTGTGACGAATCTACACCGACCCGCCGACGCGCTGCCCGCGGGACTGCAGGATTCGGCCTCGGGGGTGTGTGATGGATTCGAGAGGACAGGCGTACATTCCGATACGCACGGTCGAATCTTCGTCCTGGGGCGCGTCCTGGGGACGCGGCGGATGGGGTGGAGTGGATGTCGGTGCCTTGGAGCGGCAGCGGGCTGCCGCCTGCGGCCGCTGAGCGCATGGCCGAGGTCAGGGCGAGCGGAACCTGGACCTCGGCATTGTCGACCGGGGAGTTCGCGGCGATCCGTTCGGTCGGGTTCGAGCCGGTCGGGCAGGTGATGGGGTCGGCGGTCTACCACGTCGGCCGGAGCGGCCGCTACTGGGGCTATCACGACTGCCTCTTCCCCGGAGCCGGCTACGGCTTCAGCTACGGCAATGTGGGCAACGCGCCGATCGCGGTGTCCGGGCAGGGGTCGCCGGCTGCGGCGCTGGTGGCCGTCTTCAACAACGCACGGCAGAGCGCGCTGCAGCGGATGACGGCGGAGTGCCTGGCGCTGGGCGGCGACGGGGTGGTGTCGGCGGCCCTCACCATGGCCCCGTTCGCGGCCCAGCCGAACTGCCTGGAGTTCAAGGTGATCGGGACGGCGGTACGGGCGCAGGGGCCGGTGCGGCCGAAGCACCCGTTCACCTCGCACCTGGACGGGCAGGGCTTCGGCAAACTGGTCGCCTCCGGGTGGGTGCCGGTCGAGCTGCTGGTGGGGATGTCGATCGGAGTGCGCCACGACGACTACCGCACCCAGTCGCAGAGCTATTCCTGGCGCAATATCGAGGTGACCGGGTGGAGCGACCTGATCCACGAGGTGCGCTCCGACGCCCGCCGGCAGTTGCAGCTCCAGGGCTCCCGGCAGGGCGGCGACGCGGTCATCATGGCCAGCAGCGATCTGCGGGTCTGGCGCGAGTCCTGCCTGCGCGCCCGCAACCGCAGCAACTCCGAGCAGGAGGACCATGTCGCCGAGTCGACGATGGTGGGCACCACCATCGCCAGGTTCAAGGCCCGGCGCGAGCCTCCCCGGACGCTCTCGGTGATGCCTCTGGGCGACCGCGGCGAGTTGCTGAAGCGGCGGCTGGCCGCCGTCGCGTCCAGCCCCTACGGGGACCGGGCGCAGTACCAGCGGCTGGTGCAGGAACTGAACGAGACGGGTGGCTAGCGCCTCCGGGCCACCGGCCGGCCGAACCCACTGGAACCAAACCGACTGTCCGACCGACTGTCCGAACTGCTTGGTGTGACGAGGGGTAGCGAGATGACGAACACGGAGCCGAACGCCCAGGGTGTTCCGGCAGATGCGATGCGGCGGCTGGCCGAGCTGGAGCCGGGCAAGCCCGGTTCGATCTTCACCAGTGACCTGTCGGTGAACGAGTTCCTGCTGGTGCGGGAGGCCGGCTTCAAGCCGATCGGCCTGGTGCTGGGCAGCTCGATCTACCACGTGGGCATCCAGATCGGCCGCTGGGGCAAGAACCAGGAACTGGAGACGCTCAGTCAGGCCATGTACCACGCCCGCGAGTTGGCCATGACCCGGATGGAGGCCGAGGCCGCGGCACTGGGTGCGGACGGGATCGTCGGGGTGCGGCTCACGGTCGAGGCGCGCGAGTTCGGCAACGACGTGGCCGAGTTCATCGCGATCGGCACCGCCGTGAAGGCGGACAACCCGCCCCCCGGCGGTGGCAGCTGGCGGAACAACAAGGGCCAGCCCTTCACCTCGGACCTGTCCGGCCAGGACTTCTGGACCCTGATCCGGGCCGGCTACGCACCGCTGGGCATGGTGATGGGCACCTGCGTCTACCACATCGCCCACCAGAAGATGGGCGCGGTCTTCTCCAACCTCGGCAAGAACGTGGAGATCGAGCAGTTCACCCAGGCCCTCTACGACGCCCGCGAGCTGGCCATGGCGCGGATGCAGGCGGAGGCGGAGGCGCTGCACGCCGAGGGCGTCGTCGGTGTGCAGCTGAACGCGCACAACCACCGCTGGGGCGGTCACACCACCGAGTTCTTCTCCATCGGCACGGCGGTGCGCCCGCTGCGGGCCGACCACGAGATCGAGCGGCCGACGATGGTGCTGAGCCTCGACGGGTGAGAAGCTTCCAAGGTCCGGTTGGTGTTGACGCAGGGATGGACGACGCAGGGGATGGACGATGAGTGAGCAGGACCCGTTGCCCGCGCGGCCGGAGGACCTGAACGGCACCGTCGAGGGCGCGGACGGTGCCGTCGACGGCGTGGCCGAGGCTCCGGAGGCGTCGATCGACATGCTGGCGGCCGCGTTGCGCCAGGATTCGGCGGACCTGGACATCTATGTCAGGGTGCTGACCGATTCGCTGGCCGACGCGCTGCCGCCCGGGTCGGTGGCCTTCGAGCGCAAGCGGTCGGTCGGGGACCGGCTGGCCGGCCGGGAGGGCAGAGTCGAGAAGCTCGAGGTCTCGCTGGACGACCGGCGGCTGATCCTCACACTCGCGCACGGACGCCCCCAGGGCGAGGTCGCCACCGTGGTGCGCGGGGTCGTGCTGTCCCGCAAGCCGGTGGCCCTGGACGAGTGGGCCACCGCGCTGGCGACTGCGGTCTCGCTGCGGGCGCGCTCAGACGCCCGGGCCCGGGCCGCACTGCAGAAGCTGGTGCTCGGGGGCTGACCCCGGCGGCTCGTCCGAGGGGTTCAGCGAGGGGGTTCAGCAAGGGGTTCGACCCGGCATCACTCGTCCGAGTGGTATTCGCCCCGGGTTCCGGTCTTTTCCGCCGGAACCCGGGGCGTCTGTCGGTCCCCGGGTGTACTTATTGGGTCAGCGAGACCGTGGCACGGAACACCGTGCTGCGGGCTCCGGCGGATGCCCCGGTGACGAGCAGGTCGGTACCTCGGCCGTGGGCGGGAATGAACGCGGATTCACCGCGACGAAGAGTGAGTGAGCCGCCGTCCGCGTCGGTGAGGACCGCGGTCCCCTCGGTGCAGAGCAGGATCTGCGGAGTCCTCGTGGGAATGCGGTGGCTGTCGGCGTCGGCCGGGTCCAGCAGGTAGCGGGAGAGCCGGAACTCGTCGATGGGCGTCGGGTAGAGCTCCTCGCCGTCCGAGTCGGGGACCGGGACGGGGCGCAGCACGCCGGGGTCGGTGCTGCGGAAGTGAACGATACGGAGCAGTTCGGGGACGTCCACGTGCTTGGGCGTCAGCCCGCAGCGGAGCACATTGTCCGAGTTGGCCATGAGTTCGACGCCGATGCCGCTGAGGTAGGCGTGCGGGATCCCGGCGCCGAGGTAGAGCGCCTCGCCCGGCTGCAGCCGGACGTGGTTGAGGAGCAGCGCCGCGATGGCCCCGGGGTCGTCCGGGAACGCACGGCCGAGGGCGGCGTAGGAAGCCAGGGCGGAGTGGATCTCCGCGGACAGGTCGCCGGGCCGGTCCGCGGCGGCGCGCTCCAGGGCGGCGGCGGTGTCGGCCACGGTTTCGCGGACCCTGGCCGGGTCGGTGGTGAGGACGAGGGTCAGCGCCTCGCGGAGGGCCTCCTCCTCGGGCTTGGAGCGCAGGAGCTCGACCAGTGGCGCGAGTGCGGGTACGGCCAGGCTCTCCAGGAGCCGGGCGGTCTCGTCCGGTGCGCGGAATCCGCAGAGCCCTTCGAACGCGCCGGCGTCGGCGTCGTCGAGGGCGCAGATGAGTTCGGGCTTGTGGTTGGCGTCCTTGTAGTTGCGGTAGGGGGCGTCGATGGGCACGCCGCGGCGCTCCTCGTCGGCGAACCCGGCCTTGGCCTGCTCCAGGTCCGGGTGCACCTGGAGCGAGAGCGGCTCGCCCGCGGCCAGGACCTTGAACAGGAAGGGAAGGGTGGGGCCGAAGCGCTCCACGACCGCTGAGCCGAGCTCGCCCTCGGGGTCGGCGGCGATGACGGCGTCCAGGGTCTGCGGACCGCGCTCCCGGGCGACGGTGGAGGGCGCGCCGGGGTGGGCGCCCATCCACAGCTCGGCCTGCGGCTCGCCGGTGGCCGGGGTGCCGAGCAGGGCCGGCAGGGCGGTACGGGAACCCCAGGCGTAGGGACGGATGGTGTTGCTGAGGCGGTCCACGGTGAGATTCCTGATTCTGGCGGTCAATGAGAGGAGGTTCCGGTGGTCGGCCGTTCCACGGGAGTTCTGTCCATGAGAGTTCTGTCCATGGGAGTTCTAGGTGTCGGCCGGTGCCGCTCCGGCGGCGACGTCGGCGGCGCCGGAGGAGGCGAGACCGAGGTAGGCGGCGGCGAAGTCGGTCAGGGCGACGAGTTCCGCGATCGCTTCCAGGTCGTCGGAGTGCGCGCTGACCAGCTCGCCGACGGCGATCTGATGGTCCGTGGCAAGGCGTCGCGCCCGGGCCAGGATCCGACGCGAGGACGGCGGCCGGGACGGGCCGCGGTCGACCTGCTGGTCGGCCCGTTCGTCGACGGCCCGGTCAGAGCGGTGATCCGAGCGGTGGTCGGGTTGCGGGTCGAGGTACTGGTCGGGGTGCTGCTCCGGCTCCGGCGAGCGGTGCAACAGCAGCACCTTGAGCCTGAGCTCGGCCCCGTCCTCGGTCCGGTCCCGGAAGAAGTCGTCCTCGTCGGGATCGGGCGCGAGGTGTCCGGCCAGCAGGCCGTACTGGGTGCTCAGGGCCTCGGGCAGGCTTGCCGGGACGGCCGGGCGACCCGCCAGGTCGGCCAGCACGGCGGCGAACCTCAGGGCCACCGCTCCGGTGCAGGGGCCGTCGCTCCACAGCAGCGGCAGCACCCCGTCGAGCTGCACCGCGAGGGTCTTGGCCGGGTTGCCATAGGTCTCCGCGCCGGGCCGGCAGCGCACCGCGACCTCGTCGAGCCGGTCGGCCGCGGCCTGCACCGAGCCGGGCCCGGCATCGACCACTCCGACCAGGTCGGTGAGGGCGAGGGCCGGGGCGAGCAGACCCCAGAGCGACGAGGGGAGCTCCCGGGGCAGGTCACCCTCCCGGAACGCGGTGCGGTGGCCCGGTGCCCCGGTCGGGGGCACGAAGGGCAGTGGCAGGCCCCGGGTCTGCAGCGCCGCCTCGGAGAGCGGGCTGTCCGCCGGGGCGACGACGACGTTGGAGCAGCCGCGGGCATAGCCCTGCTCCAGCAGGGAGACCAGGCCGGGCTCGGTCCCGGTGCCGGACAGCGCGAGCAGCAGATCGGACGGTCCTGCCCAACCGGGCAGGTTCCACACCAGGGCGGAGGTGAAGGCGATGGCGGAGCCTGCGGGGTCGTCCGCGGTGCTCGGGCGGAGCACGGTGACCGGACAGCTGCCGTTGCCGAGGGCGGCCAGCAGTTCCCCGGCCAGGGCGGCGGTGCCGTGGCCGGCGACGAAGACCGCCCGGGGCCGCCCTTCGGGGTTGAGCCGGTCGAGGCCGGCCTCCCCGGCCAAGCGGACCGCGGTGCGCACGGTGGCCCCGGCGGAGGCCAGATCGAGCAGGACCTCGGTGTCGTCGGCACGCGCCAACTCGTCGGGGTTGTCGAGCACCCATTCCTCGATCATGCGTTGGCCTCCCGGGCGGGGACGGTGGCGGCGGTCAGGCCGAGCGCCGGGCCTCGTCGATGAGCAGCACCGGGATGCCGTCGCGTACGGGGTAGGCCAGGCCGCAGTCGGCGGAGGTGCAGATGAGTTCCTGCTCCGACTCGCGCAGCGGGGCGTGGCACTGCGGGCAGGCGAAGATCTCCAGCAGGGCGGGGTCGATGCTCATGGCCGGTGCGCTCCGAGAGGGGACGGGACGGATGGGGACAGGGGCGGCGTTCCGCCCCTGATGGCTACCGTACCGCCGCCGCCCGGCAGGCCGGGACGGCAGGGGCACGGCGGCGGTACGGGACACAGCAGTTCGGCGCGGGCCGGGCCGGCCGGCCCGGAAAGACCGGTAGACCCGGCCGGACCGACGGACCGACGGACCGACGGACCGACGGACCGACGGACCGACGGACCGACGGACCGTCAGCCGCGGACGATGGCGAGCACGTCGTCGCGGACCTTCGCCATGGTCGCCTCGTCGCGGGCCTCGACATTGAGCCGGAGCAGCGGCTCGGTGTTGGAGGCACGGAGGTTGAACCACCAGTCCCCGGCGGTGACGGTCATACCGTCGAGCTCGTCGAAGGTCACCCCCGGGGTCGCGGCGTAGGCCTCGCGGACGGCGGCGCTGCTCGCGGCCTGGTCCGCGACGGTGCTGTTGATCTCGCCGGAGGCGGCGTAGCGGTCGTACTCGGCCACCAGCTCGGACAGGGTGCCCTGCTGGGTGCCGAGGGCGGCCAGCACGTGCATGGCGGCCAGCATGCCGGTGTCGGCGCGCCAGAAGTCGCGGAAGTAGTAGTGCGCGGAGTGCTCGCCGCCGAAGACGGCGCCGGTGCGGGCCATCTCCTGCTTGATGAAGGAGTGTCCGACGCGGGTGCGGACGACCTTGCCGCCGTGCTCGCGGACGACCTCGGGGACGCTCCAGGAGGTGATCAGATTGTGGATGATCGTCGGCTGCTCCTCACCGTCCGCCTTGGCCCGGGCCAGTTCGCGCACGGCGACCAGGGCGGTGATGGCGGAGGGCGAGACCGGCTCGCCGCGCTCGTCGACGACGAAGCAGCGGTCGGCGTCGCCGTCGAAGGCGAGACCGATGTCGGCGCCCACCTCGCGGACCTTGGCCTGCAGATCGACCAGGTTCTTCGGGTCCAGCGGGTTGGCCTCGTGGTTGGGGAAGGTGCCGTCGAGCTCGAAGTACATCGGCACGATCTCCAGCGGCAGGCCGCCGAGCACGGTGGGCACGGTGTGGCCGCCCATGCCGTTGCCCGCGTCCACGGCGACCTTCAAGGGGCGGATGCCGCTGAGGTCGACCAGCCCGTTCAGGTGGTCGGCGTAGGGCTGCAGCTCGTCCTGCTGGGTGATGGTCCCGGTAGCGGCGTCCGAGGCGGGGACGGTGACAGTGTCGTCCTCGGCGGTCCAGGACTCGACCAGTTCGCGGATATCCACCAGGCCGGTGTCCTCACCGACCGGGGAGGCGCCGGCCCGGCACATCTTGATGCCGTTGTACTGGGCCGGGTTGTGGCTCGCGGTGAACATGGCGCCGGGCAGGTCGAGCTTGCCGCTGGCGAAGTAGAGCTGGTCGGTGGAGCAGAGACCGATCTCGACCACGTCGGCGCCCTGGGCCGCGGCCCCCTCGGCGAAGGCCCGGGACAGCCCCGGGGAGGAGGGGCGCATGTCGTGTCCGGTGACGATCGCGTCCGCACCGGTGACGAGTACGAAAGCGGCACCGAAGGCGCGGGCGAGCGGCACGTCCCACTGGTCGGGGACGACGCCGCGCACGTCGTACGCCTTCACGATCTGCTTCAGGTCACGCACTCGGGATCTCCGCCATTCTGGTCTGCGGTCACAGGTCTGCGGTCACAGCTGGTAGGGGGAGATTACCCGGTGCATGTTAAGGACGGGCTGTGAGCAGGCTACTGCTGCGGGTCGGGCGACCGCAGCACCCGGAGGTGGCCCCGTCGGCCGACCTCGGTGGGGTCGGCCGGGCTGCCGCCGTCCTGACGGCGCACCGGTGGCTTGGCCGCCTCACGGACCGCGTTGGCCAGGGCTTCGAGATCGTCGCCGCTGGGCCGGATCGGGCCGGAGTCGACGGTGAGCCGTACCACCTCCCAACCACGGGGGGCGGTGAGCCGCTCGGAGTGCTCGGCGCAGAGGTCGTAGCAGTGCGGTTCGGCGTAGGTCGCGAGCGGGCCGAGGACCGCGGTCGAGTCCGCGTAGACGTACGTCAGCGTCGCGACGGCGGGACGACCGCACGCGGTGCGCGAACAGCGACGTACAGGGCTCACGACGATGGACGGTACCTCACCGGGCGACCTGTCCGCGACGACTCGCCCCGTGTCGCCGCAATCCGGCGCCGCGTCGCCGGAGTTCAGCGGTCCTCGGAGCCTCTAAGCTGCCGGGATGGACAGACCAGCAGGCTCGGGCCGTCGCCCTCGCCGACGTGACCGGCACGGCCGCGGACTGCGCGGGCCGCTCGCGCCCCCGCAGGTGCCGCTGTCGCTCAGCCGCTCCGAGCTCTTCGACGACTACGTGCGCGAGTCCGTGGAGCGGCTGGAGCGACGCTGGCCGCAGTTGACCACGGTGGAGTTCGCCGTGCAGGACGTCCCGGCCCCGCTGCCCGGGGAGCCGGAGGCGGACCTGGAGAACGTCCGCGCCGAGGACGTGCCGCTGGGCCGGCTGATCCCGGCCGGCCAGGGCCGGCCGGACCGGATCGTGGTGTTCCGGCGGCCGGTGGAGACCCGGGCCAAGGGACGCGACGAGCGCGCCGCGCTGGTCCACGAGATCGTCGTGGAGCAGGTCGCCGAGCTGCTCGGGATGGACCCCGACGCGGTCGACCCCGCCCCGGACGGCGACTGACCCGGTCCCACCCGACCCCCGCCCCGACGCCCCGAGCTGTCAGCGCGTCAGGATCGAGTTGTCCTGCAGGGCGTGCGGGATCTGCACGGTGCTGCGGTCGTCGACCATCTGCTGGATGGTGAACGCCGGGACCGAGCCGCTCTTACGAGTGATCATGCGCGCCGCGTAGACGCTGCCGCCGGACACCGGTTCGACCGTCACCGCGTACGTTCCGTTGCCCGGCGCCTTGGGGGTCACCGCCACGGTGGCCCCGGCCGGGATGGAGACGCTGGTGCTGGTCGGGGTGGAGCCGGAGCCGACCGTACCGACCTTCACCACGGCCGCCGTGTCGGTGGCCGTGAGCAGCAGCGTGGTGTCGCTGCCGGTGCTGCCGGCTGCCGTGGCCCGCTGGCCGATCGAACCGCTGCCGGCCAGGTAGCCGGTGTCGGTCCCGCTCTTGCCGCCGCGGACCACCTGGATCCCGGCGACCACCGGGGTGGCCTGCTTGGGGTCGGTGGGGGTGAGCCGCAGCGCCGCCGGCTGGCCGCGGGTGATGTTCCCGAGGTCGACCGTGGTCACCATCCCTGCCTTGACGTGCACGGTCTCATGCCCGGCCGGCGTGATCCAGCCGGTCTGCGAGGCGAGTTGCACCTTCAGGTCGGCGTCGTCCGTCCCCGGGGCGGCCACCACCAGGGTGGCGTCGCTGAGGTCGCCCGGCAGCCCGGAGACGACCTGGGTACCCGCCGCGGTGGTGGCTGGGATCCAGTCGGCGCCCTTGGAGCCGCTGTCGGCGTGCAGGGCGGCGGCCACCCGGCCGCTGCGGACCAGCACGTGCACCGCCAGCGAGCTGTTCTCGTTGCCCGGGCCGATCAGGGTGGACAGCAGCAGTGAGGCGGTGCCGCCGGCCGGCACATTGATGTTGGCGGCCGTGGTGTTGTCCACCTCGCCGTTGGGGCCGAGGATCTGGATGTCCACGTCGGCCGCGGTCGCCTCGGCGTTGCTGAGCTCCAGGTAGTCGGTGCTGCCCTTGTCCGTGTCCGCCCCGGAGAACCAGAACTCGGTGCCGGGGGCGGTGCAGCCGGTGCCCGAGAGCGTCGTGCCGATGCCGCTGGTGATCTGCTGGACCGTGAAGCCGGGCGCGGTGCTGCCGTCGGACTCGGCCAGCAGCGCCGGGGCCTTGTCACCGCCGACCGCCTTGGCCGTGGTGCTGCCACCGGCCGCGGTCTGCTTGACGAGCGCCTTGGAGCCGTTCCCGCCGGCGGTGAGGCTGCCGAGCGAGGCACCGCTGGCAGTGCTGGAGGCGGAGGCGCTGCTGCCGGAACCGCTCGCGGCCGCCGAACCGGCGCCGGCGAGCCCGCCCGGCACGGCGAGGCTGTAGCCGGTGCTGCCGCTCCCGCCCTGCAGCGGTGGCGGGCAGATGAGCGTGCTGTGCTGAACCGCCGTCAGCACGGTGGCCCCGGTGACCGCTGCCTGCCCGGTCGGCGGATGCACTTCGGCGATGCCGACGGCGAGGGCCAGCACACCGACGGCGGCGAGCAGGGACTGGGTGGTACGGCTGATCATCACTCAGCTCCCGGCTTCGTCGTTCGGGTGGCGGACCGGCTGCTGCGCCTGCAGCCACGGGTCGTCCGGCGGCAGCGAGCCGTAGGCGCCGGCCGGCGCGTCGTGCGCGGCCCCGGCCTGGTTGGGCACCGCCGCCGGAGCCGCGCCGCCGTTCCAGTCGTAGCCGTGCGGGGGCGCGGGCTGCTGGGCGTACTGGGGGTCGGCGTACTGCTGCGGATCGGCGTACTGCTGCGGCTGCACCGGGTAGCCCTGCTCGTCGTAGTACGGCTGCGGCGGCTGCTCCGGATAGGGCGGGTACGGCTGCCCCTGGTAGGCCGGGTCCTGGTAGCCGGGGCCCTGGTACGCCGGGTCCTGGTAGCCGGCGTCCGGATAGCCCTGCGCCGCGTAGCCGGGGTCCTGGTACGCCGGGTCTCCGTACGCCGGGTCCTGGTACTGCTGCCCGGGGTAGGCCGCGTACACCGGCTGGTCCGGGACGGGCTGCTGGTACGGGGACGGCTCGGCGGCGGGCTGCTGCTGGAAGGCGGCCGCCTCCGCGAAGGCCGGAGCCCCCGCCGGAGCCGCCGCGGCCGGAGCCTCCGCCGGTTCCCCGGCCCGGCCGTCCGTACCGGCGTCCGCGCCCGGGTCCTCGGCCGCCAGGCGGCGGGCCCGGCGGGAACCGGGCAGCGGCGGCTCGGCCGCCGCCTGCTGGTCCACGTCGCCCTCGTCCGGCAGGTCGTCGTCGTTGTGGTCGCGCCGCCCGGGAAGGGCCAGCACCAGCACCACCAGGGCGAGGAAGCCCTGCCCGGCGATCCAGGCCAGGTGCACCGGGCTCTCGTGGTAGCTGACCGCGAGCCGGCCGCCGGCCGCCGGCAGTTGGAAGCCCTGCGCCCAGCCGTCCACGGTGACCGCCGTCAGCGCCTTGCCGTCCACGGTGGCCCGCCAGGCGGGGTCGGCCGCGTCGGCGATCCGCAGCACCCGGCCCTCGGCCCCGGCCGGGATGGTCGCGTCGACCGCGACGGCACCCGCGGGGACGGCGGTGTCCGCGGCCCCGGGCGTCTGGATGACGGCCCTGGACACATTGGCGGTGATCCGCCAGATGCTGGCGTCCTGCTGCTGGTTCACCCGGGTCAGTCCCGCGGTGGCGTTCAGGGTGTCGTTGACCTTGGTGCTGACCGGTGCCTGCACCAGCACGTACTGGATGGCGTACCCGGCCAGCGCGTCGGCCTGGTCACCGCCAGCCCCGGCGACCAGGTTGGCCACCAGCGCGTTGAGGTTGCTGGAGGGTCCGGCCGCGATGGTGGTCTCGGCGCTGCCGACGGTGGGCCCGGCACCGCGCGCCAGCGAGTAGCTGACGACCCCTCCGTTATTGCTGGTGCTGAGCACCAGGGTGCGGATCTGGTCGACGGTGTCGGCCTGCTCGGCGATGAAGGCCGGGACCAGTTGGCCGTTGCCGCGGTGCAGCGGGCCGCCGGCGCCGTTGAGCAGCCACCACCCGGCGGCGGCGACGGGGGCCAGCCCGGCGGTGACCAGCACCAGCGCGGCGACCGGCTGGCGCCAGCCGAAGTCGATGCCGGCGACCCGGGCGCGGGCGCCGTCGGCGCCGATGGCGGCGGCGGACAGCAGCGCGATCCCGGCGATCAGGGTGGCGGGTCCGGCCCAGGCGGAGACGGCCTGCGCCCCCGGTCCCGGAACGACCTTGGTGGTGCCGACCAGGACCGCGCCGAGGATGGCGACCGAGGCGGCGCCCCAGGCGACCGCCACCGCACGGCGGCGGTCGGCGCGCAGCAGCGCGGCGAGGGCGGCCAGCACGATGCCGACGACCAGGATGCCGGGCACTGCGCCGCTGCCTCCGGGGTCGAGCAGCAGCAGTCCGGTGGGCGTCGCGGTGGCACCGACGGCGCCGGGGATGCCGGCCTCCAGCAGCAGCCGGGCCGGGTGCGTCAGCAGCCCCAGCGACCAGGGCGCGAGCACCAGCAGCGGGGTGCCGACGATGGCGAGGCAGCGCGGGCCGAGACTGCGCAGCACGTCCGGGCCCTGTCCGAAGGCGCCGCCGCGCAGGAACGCGGCGAGCAGCGCGCCGAGGGCCAGCAGCAGGCCCAGCAGCCAGGCCAGCGGCACGAAGGCGGTGGTGAGGGTGAGCAGCAGGGCGGCGACCCAGGCGCTGCGCCAGCCGGGGCGTCCGCCCTTGGCCGCGGTCTCGCTGCGGATGCCGAGGCCCACGGCGATCGCCGCGGCGCGGGCCAGCGGCGGCAGCAGCATGGCCAGCACCGCGGTGCCGAGCCGGCCCTGCGCCAGCGCGCCGGTCGCGGCGGGCAGCAGCGCGTAGCCGGCGCTGGCCCAGGCCCGGACCAGCCGGGAGTCGATCAGCGGCCGGGAGACCAGGTAGGCGGAGACCCCGGACAGCGGCACGGAGAGCAGCAGCAGCAGGGTGACCGCGAGCCCGGGGTTGCCCAGGGTGATCGTCCCCAGCGCGGCCAGCACGCCGAGGTACGGGGGTGCCCCGCCGGACGAACCGACGCCGGTGGCCTGCCAGGAGGCGGCGTACTGCCGCCACAGCTCCATGGCGCCGCCGGGGGTGGGCAGCAGCGCGCCCCCGTAGAGGGTGCCGCTGCCGAGCAGGCCGCGGCAGGCGATCAGGGTGAGCACCAGCAGTCCGGCGAAGAGCACCGGGGCCGGCTTGCGGGCGATCCGCTTGATCCTGGCGAACTGCTCGATCTCCAGGAAGTCCGAGTCGTCGTCGACCGGGCCCGACTCGACCGAGCCGTGCCGGCTGGACTGGGCCTCGTTGCCGGTCTTCCCGGCGAACTCGGCGACCAGGTTCTCCACCGCGGCCCGGGTGGTCGCGCCGGGCGCGGGGAACAGGCTGCGGTCGTCGAGCGCGTCCGGTCTGCGGGTCCTCCCCCGGCGGACCCGGCCGCCGAGGATCCGGCCGAAGCGCAGCAGCACCTGGGCCAGCCCGGCGAACTCGTCCACGGCCTGGCCGGGGGTCTTGCCGAGCAGGTAGCCGAGGGCCCGCAGCACGGTGCTGAGGGTGATCCGCAGCAGCAGGTACGGCAGCAGCGCGGTACGGGAGTTGACCAGCAGGGTGTAGACCGCGCCGGACTTGTCGACCCGGTGCGGGCGGTCCGAGCGGGCGCAGTCGACCGGGCGGCGCTCGCGGCTGGCCGCCTCGGCGTGCCGCAGCACGGCGTCGGGGGCGACCACGGTGCGGTGGCCCGCGGCGGCGACCCGCCAGCAGAGGTCGACGTCGTCGCGCATCAGCGGCAGCACCGGGTCGAAGCCGCCCAGTTCCTCGAAGACGTCGCGGCGGATCAGCATGCCGGCGCTGGAGACCGAGAGCACCGGACGGACCTGGTCGCGCTGACCCTGGTCCTGCTCGCGCCGGTCCAGGCCGGTCCAACGGCGCCCGCTGCGGGCGATGCTGACGCCGACCTCCAGCAGTTGCCTGCGGTCGTACCAGCTGCGCAGCTTGGGGCCGACCACGGCGGCGCTGGGGGTGGTCTCGGCCACCTGCAGCAGCTTCAGCAGGGCGTCGGGGCGGGGTTCGCAGTCGTCGTGGAGCAGCCACAGCCATTCCACCGGTTCGACCGAGGTGCCCGCGCCGAACTGCTCGTCGGCGAGCTCGTCGTGGTGTCCCAGCGGGTCGCCGAACTGGTCGTGCGCGGCGCCGCCGACCGGGTCGTAGCCGCTGGCGGAGATGGCGTAGGGCAGGTCGTGGGGGCGCAGCGGCGAGGTGGCGCGCACGGTCTCGTTGACGGCGGTGCCGAAGCCGGTGCGGCGTCCGAACTGGTGCACGGCGTCCGGGCCGAGGGCGTCGGACAGCAGTTGCAGCGACTGGTCGGCGGAGCCGGTGTCGGCCGCGAGGACGCGCTGGACCTGGCGCTCCTGGCCGAGCAGCCCGTTCAGGGCCTGCGGCAGCCAGCGGGCGCCGTCGTGGCTGACCAGGACGGCGGTGACCAGGTGCCTCGGGTAGGCGGGGGGCCGCTGGGGAGCGGGTTGGCCGTAGGGACTCGTCGCTGTGGCAGTCATCGCGGTGGGTGGCCCCGGTTCGCTGAGTGGCTGAGTGCTGGATGAGCGCCCCACACTAACGGTTGCGACTGAGGGCGTTGAGTGCCGGTGTGGAAATAGCAGCGGCAGGGGTTCCGGATGTGCTCCCGGGCCGGGCCCGGTACCCGGTCATCGCTGCGGACGCGTCAGAGCCCCGCCGACCTGGGTGGACCCGGGATGGTCGGCGGGGCTCTGCGGAGGTTCGAATCAGACCACGGCCTTCTTGAGGCGGCGCCGCTCCCGTTCGGAGAGGCCGCCCCAGATACCGAAGCGCTCGTCGTTGGCCAGCGCGTACTCCAGGCATTCGGAACGGACCTCGCAGGCGAGGCACACCTTCTTTGCCTCCCTGGTCGATCCCCCCTTCTCCGGGAAGAACGACTCAGGATCGGTCTGGGCGCACAAGGCGCGTTCCTGCCAGCCAAGCTCTTCCTCGCCGGCGTCCTCGTCGGCGATCATCAACTCAAAGAGCTCGCTCATCAGCGCGCCTCCTGCCCCTCTTCAGCGTGCGTCCCCGTGGTGCGGTCGTTGCCTTTGCGACTGAACGACACGAGTGAAATTACAAGTGCGCAACTCTGGCCCAGTCAAGCCATGCTCTGGTATTGGGCCCGGGATTCACTCCCTGGAACCAAGCCGCCACCATAAGTGTGCATAACCGGGCAAACCGGATGAGCCGTCATTCGCGTCCCATGCAACCCCACGGAGGGGAGGACGAGGACTGCGAAGAACCCGGTTGCACAGCAGCCCCAGGAGGCAGTGCCGAAACACGGGCGTTGAGCGCGTCGTTCCCGGCGATCTTGACCGGCAAACCCGAGAGGTGATTTATCCCCCGATCGGGTGATGTCAGCCACTGTCCGGAGGGTCAGGTTTGACAGCGGGTAGGAGAAAAGGATGTGCTGTCGGCTATGTCAGAGCAGCGCGTCCACTCCGAGAGCCTCGTCACCGAGCTCCGCCGTGCCGCCAGTGCGCTCTGTTGCCGCTGTAGCTAGGGCCTGACCTCCGGTCGGGCCCTGTGGTCGTTCCCGGTGCCGAACCTCCCGGTCGCCGCGTGCGGCCCCTTAGGGAAGCACCCACCCCCAGCCGCAGCGCCAGCAAGGACATCACCCCATGTCTTCGTTCCCACCCCCGGTGCCGGGTTCCGGCACGGTTTCGCCCTGGGCCGACGGGCTCAGCGACGTCAGCATCGCCGGCGACCCGCTCGCCTGGCCGCACCTCGCGCCCGCACCGCTGCCCCACCCCGTCAGCGTCGGCGACTTCGCCGCCCTGGCCCGACGGGTCGCCGCCGACCGCGACCGCTGGCGCCCGCTGGTCCGCTACGACGCGCTGACCCGCTGGTACGCGCGGCTGGAGACCGGGGCCGGGTACGAGGTGTGGCTGCTCAGCTGGCTGCCCGGGCAGGGCAGCGGGCGGCACGACCACGGCCGTTCGTCCGGGGTGCTCACGGTCCTGGAAGGCGAACTGACGGAGCGTTCGCTCACCGGCGCCGGGCAGTCCGAACGGCTGCTCGCCGAGGGCGCGCAGCGGGTGTTCGCCCCCGGCTACCTGCACGAGATGGTCAACACCTCGCTGGAGCCGGCCGTGAGCCTGCACGTCTACTTCCCCGGACTCACCGAGATGACCCCGTACGGATCGGGCTGGGGACGGCAGCAGCAGGCACAGCCGCAGGCGCCGACCCAGGCACAGCCGCACGCGCAGCAAGCGGTGGCCGAGGCGCTGCCGGAGCACTGACCGCCCCGACCGCACCGACCCGGTCCGCCGTCCGGGCGAGCAGCCGCAGGGCGGTGCCCGCGAGCACCACGCACAGGGCGCCGGCGTAGGCCGGCTGCTGCATCCCGCGGCCCAGCACGATCATCACCTCGGCCGCCGCCGGCAGGGCCAGCCACTCCCAGCCGCCGTCCAGCGCGACCAGACCCACCACCAGCAGCCCGTACCAGGGGTAGCCCGGAGCCGCCAGGAACAGTGCCGTGCCGGTGACCGTGAGCGCCCCGCGCCACGGCCGGGCCGGGTCGCCGTAGCGCAGCACCAGCAGCACGGCCACCAGCAGCACCGCCGCGACCAGGGCGGGGAGCTCCCGCTGCGGCAGTCCCAGCAGGGTGAGCAGGCCGAACCGGGTGCCCTGGTCGTAGCCCTCCTCCTGGAGGTAGCCGGGCAGGTAGCCGAGCACGGCCGGGCCGGAGAGCAGCACGTAGGGCAGGTAGCAGAGCAGGAAGGTCAGCGTGGCGACGGCGGGCACCACCACGTCGCGCCAGGCCGGGCGTCGGCGCAGCACCCCGGCCAGCGCGCCGGGGAGGACCAGGGCCGGGATGAGCTTGGTCGCCACGGCTGCGCCGAGCAGCGCCCCGGCCCCGGTTCTCCGGCCCTGGGCCGCCCCGGCGAGTCCGCAGACCACCAGCAGCACCCCCAGGGTGTCCACATGGGCGTCGTTGACCGCCCACATCGCCACCCCGGGGCACCAGCCCCAGAGCGCCGCCCGGTGCAGCGGCGCCCGGTTCCGGCGCAGCACCAGCAGCAGCGCGGCCGTGGTGGTCACCGCCAGCGCCGCTCCGCCGACCTGTGCGGTGCGCACCCCGTGGCCGCCGGTGAGCCGGCCGGCCTCGTACAGGCCGAGGAACCAGACCTCGGCGACCGGCGGGTAGATGGTGTGCACGGTCGGCCGGTTCAGGTGGGTGCAGACCGACCCGGCCTGGTGCAGGTCCCAGCCCTGGCAGGAGCCGGTGACCGGGAACAGCGCGGGATCGGCGGCACGGAGCGGGGCCAGCGCCGGATCGGTCGGCGCATAGGTGTACGGCGAGATCCCGGCCGCCTGGACATGGCCGTCCCAGAGGTAGCGGTAGGCGTCGTCGCTGGTCCGGGGTGGTGCGAGCAGTCCGGTGAGGGCGACGGCGGCGGAGCCGGCCAGCACCAGCGCGGCGGTGTGCCGCAGCGGGACCCGGCGCAGCAGCAGCACCGCGAGCGCGAACAGCAGGCCGTCGGCGACGTACAGGTGGTGCAGCGGGCCGAGCTGCCAGAGGGTGGCGCCGCTGGTGAAGGTCCTGGCGAGGCAGGCGGTCAGGGCGGCCAGGGTGGCGGCGCAGAGCAGGGTCCATACCGTCCCGGCGCGCCGGGAGTCGCGGAAGCTACGAGGGCCGCGGCGGCTTCGGGGGCCGGAACTCATAGCCGCTCCAGGGCGAGGAAGCTGCGGCCGCCGGCGGTCCAGGAGTCGGCGAGGTCGAACCGGCCGACCGCCTCGCGCAGGGTCGCGGCGGCGCCCAGCCTGGCCCAGCGGAAGGTCGGCCCGCGGCGGCCCGAGGCGTCCTCGACCGCCACCGTGACCCGTTCCTCCAACTCCTCCGACTCGACCTCGACCAGCAGGTGGCCGCAGGGTCCGAGCAGGTCGGCGGCGCGGGCCAGCAGCGCACCGGGGTCGCCGCCGATGCCGACGTTGCCGTCGGCGAGCAGGGCGGTGCCCCAGCGGCCCTCCCCCGGCAGCGGGTCGAACACCGAGCGGCACAGCGCGCTTCCGCCGAGGCCCCGGGTGCGGGCGACGGCGGCGCGGGTGATGTCGACGCCCAGCGCGGGCAGCCCGTGCGCCTGGAGTTCGGCGACCAGGCGGCCGGGGCCGCAGCCCAGGTCGATGGCGGGCAGGCCCCGGTGCAGGCAGCGGCGCAGCAGGGTCCGATCGGCGGCGTCCGGGGCGGCGCACCAGCGCGCCACGTCCAGGGGGTAGCGGTGCCCGTCGGTGCGCCGCAGCCAGAGCGGGCCGCGGCCGCGGCGGATCGCCTCGGCGAAGGGGTCCGCCGCCCAGGGTGTGGGCGTGGGCGTGGGGGCGGGGTGCAGGGCAGGGGTGACGGTCGGGATCGGGGTGTGGATCTGGCTCGGAGCGGCGGCGGTGGTCGTCGGGGTCACCGGGTCGTACCCCCAGGGGCGGGCGTCGTGGACAGGGCGGATGCGGACACAGCGGACGAAGAGAATGCGGGCGAGGAGAGAGCTGACGCAGACACGGCGGAGCGGGGAACGGCGGGCGGGAGCAGAGCGGCCCGGGACGGGACCGTCCGGGACGGGACCGTCGGGGACAGCCCGCGCCAGGTCTCGGCGAAGCGGGTGTCCGGGGCGAGTCCGGCGACCTCCGCGGCCTCAGCGACGGTGTCGACGTCGGTCAGCGGCGGCAGCGTGGCGACGCGCAGGCCCTCGGCCGCGAGCCGTCCGCGCAGCACCGCTCCGGTGGTCCCGGTGGACATCGGGACGCCGACCAGCAGCCGGCGGGCAAGTTCGGCGTCGGGGCGGGCCAGCCCCAGGGCCCAGAAGCCGCCGTCGACCGCCGGGCCGAACCAGGCGTCGACCCCGGTCCTGGCCGGTGCGGAGAGTGCCTCGGCCAGGGTCCGGGCGCTCAGCTGCGGGGTGTCCATGCCGACCAGCAGGGCCGGCGTCCGGTCACCTGACGCACCGTCGGCCACCGCTGCGAAGGCCTGCGCCAGCCGTACGTCCAGGCCGCCGCCGGCCTGCGGGAAGACCTCCCAGCCCGGGGGGAGCCAGCGTCCCGGCGCACCCTCCAGGACCAGGATCCGCCGGCCGGCCGGGACCCGGCCGAGGGTCTCCAGGGTGTCCGCGAGGGCGGCCTCGGCCAGGGCGGCGGCCTGCTCGGGCGTGCAGGCCGGGGTGAGCCTGGTCTTCACCCGGCCCGGGACCGGCGACTTGGCCAGCACCAGCAACGTCGGCGCCGGGGCCGCCAGCAGGGCGCCCATGTCGTGGACCGCCTGCCGGGTGCCGCGCAGGGTGCCGGTGACCTTGGAGCGGCCCGCCCTGGGACGGTAGGCCACCTCCCGCTCGGCGATCCGCATGCCAGCGGCCGCGGCCCCGAGGACCATCTCCAGCGGGTAGCCGGACCGCCGGTCGCCCAGTCCCAGGTCCAGCAGCCGTCGCCGGCGGGCGACCCGCATCGGCCCGAGGTCGTGCAGCGGCGCGCCGGTGCGGGCCCGCAGCCGCCGCGCCAGTTCGGCGTTGGCGAGCCGGGCGTGCAGCGGCCACGCCCCGCGCGCGGTGGGGCGGCGGCGCCCCAGCACCAGGTCCGCCGTACCGTCGCGGACCGGATCGAGCAGCGACGGCAGTTCGGCCGGGTCCAGCGAGGCGTCGCAGTCGCAGAAGCAGACGTACTCCGCCGTGGCGGCGAGCAGCCCGGCGTGGCAGGCGGCGCCGAAGCCGCGCCGGGGCTCGTGGACCACCAGGGCGCCGAGACTGCGCGCGAGTTCCGCGGAACCGTCACTCGAACCGTTGTCCACGACGATCGCCCGGAATCCCGGCGGCATCCGGTCGAGGACCCAGGGAAGGGCCTCCGCCTCGTCGAGGCAGGGCAGCACGACATCTACCCGAGGGGCGGCTGCCTGGAGGGGCTGATGAGGATTGGTCATGGCGCTCACGGTATGAGCGACAAGGGGGACAAATGCCTCAATGGATCCTTACGGAAGTCCTACGCCGTCCGTCCGAACCCGGTCGGCACGGCCCGGAGCCTTCTACCCTCGACCTGTGTCCCCTTCCCGCATTCTGGTTGTCGACGACGACCCCACCGTCGCCGAGGTCGTCACCCGCTATCTGCACCACGCCGGCTACTCGGTCGAGCGCGCTGCCGACGGTGTGGCCGCCCTGGCGCAGGCCACCGCCGGCAGGCCCGATCTGGTCGTGCTGGATCTGATGCTGCCCGAGATGGACGGCCTGGAGGTCTGCCGACGGCTGCGCGCCGACCCCGGCGCCCGCGGGGTGCCGATCGTCATGCTGACCGCCAAGGGGGACGAGCAGGACCGGATCAGCGGACTGGAGCTGGGCGCGGACGACTACGTCACCAAGCCCTTCTCGCCGCGCGAGCTGGTGCTGCGGATCCAGTCGGTGCTGCGGCGCAGCGCGGCGTCCTCGGCGTCCGGGACGGCCGGAACGCCCGGCACCGCGGAGGCGGCCGAGCCGACTGCTCCGGTGCAGGCCGGGGACCTGGTGCTGGACCCGTCCGCGCGGCGGGCGCACCGGGCCGGGCGGGAGCTGACGCTGACGCTGCGGGAGTTCGACCTGCTGGCCTTCCTGGTGCAGCACCCCGGCACCGCCTTCGGACGCGAGGAGCTGATGAACAAGGTGTGGGGGTGGGACTTCGGCGACATGTCGACGGTGACGGTCCATGTGCGCAGGCTCAGGGAGAAGGTCGAGGACGATCCGGCCGCCCCGCAGCTGATCACCACGGTGTGGGGCGTGGGCTACCGCTTCGACCCGGTCGTGGAGGCTGCGGCATGAACGACTACGTGACGATGGCCTGTTACGCCGCGCTCGGCGCCGCCTCGGCCGGGCTGCTGGGCTGGCCCGCCGTGGTGCTGCTGCGCCGGCGGTCACTGGCGCTGTCGCTGTTCACCGTCGCCCTGGTGACCGCGGCCTCGCTGACCGCGAGCACCGTGGCGGTCGCCCAGGCCATGCTGCTGGACAAGCACGACTACGTCGTGGTGACGATCATCCTGGGCATGGGCTGCGTGGTCTCGCTGATCGTCGCGGCGTTCCTCAGCAGGCAGGTGGTCGCCGGCAGCCGGGCCCTCGCCCGCGCCGCCCGCACGGTCGGCAGCGACGAGGGCTTCACCGCCCCGGCCGCTCCGTTGAACTCCGAACTGTCGGCGCTGAGTTCGGAGTTGCAGGCGACCAGCGCGCGGCTGGCCGAGTCCCGGCAGCGCGAGCGGGCCCTGGAGCACTCGCGGCGCGAGCTGATCGCCTGGATCTCGCACGACCTGCGCACGCCGCTGGCCGGGCTCAGGGCCATGGCCGAGGCCCTGGAGGACGGGGTCGCCGACGACCCGGGCCGGTACCACGCGCGGATGCGGATCGACGTCGACCGGCTCACCGGGATGGTCGACGACCTGTTCGAGCTGTCGCGGATCCAGGCCGGGGCGCTGACCCTCAGCCTGTCCCGGGTGTCCGTCTACGACCTGGTGGGCGATGCCATCGCCGGGGCGTACCCGCTGGCGCAGGAGCGCGGGGTCCATCTGATCGGCGGCCATGTGGCGCCGGCGCCGGTGGAGGTGGACAGCCGGGAGATCACCCGGGTGCTGGGCAATCTGCTGATAAACGCCATCCGGTCGACCCCGGCCGACGGAACCGTCGCAGTGGCGGCCCGGCGGGACGAGCGGGAGGTCGTGGTGTCCGTCACCGACGGCTGCGGCGGCATCGACGAGCAGGACCTCGCCCGGGTCTTCGAGACCGGGTGGCGCAGCGGCAGCGCCCGGACGCCCCGTGCCCCGTGGGGCGGGACGGTGCAGGGCGGAGCCGTGCAGCACCACGGGGACACCGGCGCGGGGCTGGGGCTGGCGATCGTGCGCGGGATCGTGGAGGCGCACGCCGGCCGGGCCTCGGTGCACAACGTGATGGGCGGCTGCTGCTTCGAGATCGCCCTGCCGGCGGGCGGCTGAGATCCGGCTCGCCGACAGGGCCGTTCCGAGGGGCCCGGAGCAGGTCGGTCCTGCCCGGTCAGGACCGGAGCGGGGCGGTCGCGAACTCCTTCATGCCGGTTTCGAAGGAGATCTGCGGCTGCCAGTCCAGTTCCTCGCGCAGCCGGCGCGAGTCCGCGGTGATGTGGCGGACGTCGCCCAGGCGGTACCGGCCGGTGACGACGGGCGCGGGGCCGTCGGCGGCCTCGGCCAGCGCCCCGGCCATGTCGGCGATGGTGTGCACGGTGCCGCTGCCGACGTTGTAGGTCCGGAAGTGGCCCGGACCGCACCGGGTCAGCTCGGCCAGCGCCGCCGCGTTGGCCGAGGCCACGTCGGCGACGTGGACGAAGTCGCGGCGCTGGGCGCCGTCCTCGAAGACCTGCGGGGCCTCGCCGCGGGCCAGGGCGGAACGGAAGATCGAGGCCACCCCGGCGTAGGGGGTGTCCCGGGGCATGTTGGGGCCGTAGACGTTGTGGTAGCGCAGCGCGATCACGTTGCCGCCGGTGGCGCGGGCCCAGGCGGAGGCCAGGTGCTCCTGGGCCAACTTGGTTGCGGCGTAGACGTTGCGCGGGTCGGCGGCCGCGGTCTCGTCCACGAGGTGCGGGGTGAGGGCGGCGCCGCAGTGCGGGCACGGGGGTTCGAAGCGGCCGGCGTCGAGGTCGGCCGGGCGGCGTGGTCCGGGGGCGACGTCGCCGTGCTCGGGGCAGCGGTAGCGGCCCTCGCCGTAGACCACCATGGATCCGGCCAGGGCCAGCTGCGTCACCTCCGCCCTGGCCATGGCGGCGAGCAGCACGGCGGTGCCCAGGTCGTTGCAGCCGGCGTACTCGGGGGCGTCGTCGAAGTCGAGGCCGAGGCCGACCATGGCGGCCTGGTGGCAGACGGCTGACACCCCGTCGAGGGCGGCGTCCACGGTGGCGCGGTCGCGTACGTCGCCGCGGACGAACTCGACCCCGTCGGGGAACGGCGGCGGCTGCCGGGTCGGATGGACGGCGGGCAGCAGCGCGTCCAGCACGCGGACGCGGTGGCCGGCCGAGGTGAGGGCGGTGGCGACGGCGGAGCCGATGAAACCGGCGCCGCCGGTGAGGAGGACATCCATGCCGCCGACGCTAGGACCCGGGCGGGCGCGACGGGGTGCGCCGCGGGGTCACGTAAGGGGATCGTCAGAGGTACCTGCGAGGATGGGCGCCATGCGCATCGTGGTGTTGGCCGGAGGAATCGGGGGCGCGCGCTTTCTGCGCGGGCTGAAGCAGGCGGTCGAGGGAGGGGAGATCACCGTCGTCGGCAACACCGGCGACGACATCCATCTGTTCGGGCTGAAGGTCTGTCCCGACCTGGACACCGTGATGTACACCCTCGGCGGCGGCATCCACGAGGAGCAGGGCTGGGGCCGGGCCGGTGAGTCCTTCTCCATCAAGGAGGAGATGAAGGCGTACGGGGTCGGGCCCGAGTGGTTCGGGCTCGGGGACAAGGACTTCGCCACGCACATCGTGCGGACCCAGATGCTGGGCGCCGGGTACCCGCTGAGCGCGGTCACCGAGGCGCTGTGCGCCCGGTGGCAGCCGGGGGTGCGGCTGATCCCGATGTCGGACGACCGGGTGGAGACCCATGTGCTGACCGAGATCGACGGGGAGCGCAAGGCGGTGCACTTCCAGGAGTACTGGGTGAAGCACCATGCCACCGTGCCGGCCCTGGCGATCATTCCGGTAGGTGCGGAGACGGCGACCCCGGCGCCGGGGGTGCTGGAGGCGATCGCCGAGGCGGACGTGATCCTGCTGCCGCCGTCGAACCCGGTGGTGAGCGTGGGGACGATCCTGGCGGTGCCCGGGATCCGGCAGGCCGTGGTCGCGGCGCAGGCCCCGGTGATCGGGCTCTCGCCGATCATCGGCGGGGCGCCGGTGCGCGGGATGGCGGACAAGGTGCTGGCCGCGGTCGGCGTGGAGACCTCCGCCGCCGCGGTGGCCGGGCACTACGGCAGCGAACTCCTGGACGGGTGGCTGGTGGACGAGTCGGACGCCGGAGCGGTGGCCGAGGTCGAGGCCGCCGGGATCCCGTGCCGTGCGGTGCCGCTGTGGATGACGGACGTGGACGCCAGCGCGGCCATGGCGCGGGAGGCGTTGGCGTTCGCGGAGGCGGTGCGGGCCCGGTGACGGCGCTGCGGGTGTGGGCGGTCGAGGGCCTGCCGGAGATCGCGGCCGGCGACGACCTGGGCGAGCTGGTCGCCGCGGCGGTGGGCGACACCCTGGCGGACGGCGACGTCCTGCTGGTGACGTCCAAGGTGGTCAGCAAGGCCGAGGGCCGGACGGTGCGGGCCGACGACCGGGAGGCCGCGATCGACGCCGAGACGGTGCGGGTGGTCGCCCGGCGCGGACGGACCAGGATCGTGGAGAACCGGCAGGGGATGGTGATGGCCGCGGCGGGGGTGGACGCCTCCAACACCCCGGCCGGGACCGTGCTGCTGCTGCCGGAGGACTCGGACGCCTCGGCCCGGGCGCTGCGCAAGCGGGTCGGCGAACTGACGGGCCGTCGGGTGGCGGTGCTGGTCACCGACACCTTCGGGCGACCCTGGCGCAACGGGTTGACGGACGTCGCGATCGGCGCGGCCGGGATCGACGTGCTGGAGGACCACCGCGGCCGGCTGGACTCGCACGGCAACGAGCTGTCGATGACGGTCACCGCCACCGCCGACGAACTGGCGGCCGCGGCCGACCTGGTGAAGGGCAAGGCCGGGGGCCTGCCGGTGGCCGTGGTCCGCGGCCTGGGCCGGCTGGTGACGGAGCAGGACGGCGCTGGCGTCCGCCCGATGATCCGCAGCGCGGCCGAGGACATGTTCCGGCTGGGCACCTCCGAGGCGGTGCGGGAGGCCGTGTTCGGACGCCGCACGGTGCGCACGTTCACCGCGGAGCCGGTGGACGGGGCCGCGGT
This sequence comes from Streptacidiphilus jeojiensis, assembly GCF_042510965.1. Classification (NCBI taxonomy): domain Bacteria; kingdom Bacillati; phylum Actinomycetota; class Actinomycetes; order Kitasatosporales; family Streptomycetaceae; genus Streptacidiphilus; species Streptacidiphilus jeojiensis. The sequence goes on along the minus strand of NZ_JBEUKS010000002.1, from coordinate 713,193 downwards.
GCGGCGGGCGGTGGCAGCGGCGGTGACCGCGCCGGCGCCGCACCACACCACGCCGTGGCGGTTCGTGCTGCTGGAGAGCGCGGAGGTGCGGACCCGGCTGCTGGACGCGATGCTCGCGGCCTGGAACCGGGACCTGCGGGAGCTCGACGGCTGGAGCGAGGAGCGGGTGGCGACCCGGGTGCGCCGGGGCGATGTGCTGCGCAACGCGCCGTACCTGGTGGTGCCCTGCCTGGTGATGGACGGCTCGCACGACTATCCCGACGCCGGCCGGGCGGCCGCGGAGCGGGAGATGTTCGTGGTGGCGATGGGCGCCGCGGTGCAGAATCTGCTGGTCACGCTGGCGGGAGAGGGGTTGGGGACGGCGTGGGTGTCCTCCACGATGTTCTGCCGGGACGTGGTGCGGGGGGTGCTGGCGCTGCCGGACGGGTGGGATCCGATGGGGGCGGTCGCCGTGGGACACCCTGCGGGGGGCGCGGGGCAGCGGGCGCGGCGGGATGAGGCGGCGTTCATCGAGGTGCGCTGAAGCCGTTTCTGACGGGACTTCGGGGGCGGGCTGTGCATGGTTTGTCGCGCAGTTCCCCGCGCCCCTGCACGTTTGCAACTGAGCCAGTTGCAGCCCCCTAGGGGCGCGGGGAACTGCGCGACCAGCCATGCACACGCCGCACCCTAGATCCCTCGGTAGTCGATCGGGGCGTACCGCGGTGCATGCCGGGGCGCGCGGAGGCGCGCGGCGCGGAGGAGCCGGCAGACGCGGTGGCGGTGGCCTCGGTAGGGCTCCAGGAGTTCCAGCATCACCGCGTCGTCGCTGCGTTCGCGCCCGGCCAGGGCCCAGCCGACGGTGTTGGGCAGGTGCAGGTCGCCGACGGTGACCGCGTCGGCGTCGCCGTTGCTGCGCTGCAGGGTCTCGGCGGCGGTCCAGACCCCGATGCCGGGGACCGCGGTGAGCAGCGCGGTGGCCTCCGGGGTCGGCAGCACCGAGGCCTGCTCCAGGCGGGCGGCCAGCCTCGCGGCGCGGACCACCGCGGCGGAGCGCTTGCCGTCGACGCCGGCGCGGTGCCACTCCCAGGACGGGATCCCAGCCCAGTCCCGGGCGGACGGGATGATCCGCATCCCGGCCGGCGCCGGTCCCGGCGCCGGCGCGCCGTGCTGCAGCAGCAGGGTGCGCCAGGCGTCGTGCGCCTCGCCGACGGTGACCCGCTGGCCGAGCACCGCGGGCACCAGGGACTCCATGACCAGGCCGGTGCGGCCGATCCGCAGCCCTGGGTTGCGCCGGTGTGCCTCGCGGAGCAGGGCGTTGCCGCAGTGGTCGAAGCCGGAGGGGTCGTCCTCGGCGCCGAGCAGCGCCGGCAGCCGGTCCAGCAGCCAGTCGGCGCCGGGGCCCCAGGCCCTGGCCTCGACCTCGGCCGGGGTGCCGGCCACCCGCAGCGTGCCGAGCCCGCCGGGGGTGCGCGAGCAGCGCCAGAGCGCGCCGTCCGGAGTGCGCCGGTAGGCGGGGTCGCGCGGACCGAACCTCAGCACCCCGAGCGTGCCGGCGACATCGAGCGCCCCTTCCGGACGCCAGACCCGCTGGGCCTCAGCAGCCTCGTCCGTACGCATCCCGCCAGGGTACGGGGTGTGGCGGGGGTGGGGAGCGAGGTTGCGGAGCTAGCAGAGGTTGTCGTTTCCTGACCGGGTTTCTCCGACCGGTGCTGGATGGGGTCGCAATCTCGCGATCCCCAGGGCATAGGCTGAGCACCACCATGAGCCAGACACCCCTCAGCGGCGCAGAGACCCCCGCCGATCTGCTGCGCTCCGCCCTCGCGACCGACCCTGCCCGTCCACTGATCACCTACTACGACGACGCGACCGGCGAGAGAGTCGAACTCTCCGTCAAGACCTTCGACAACTGGGTGGCGAAGACCGCCAATCTGTTGCAGGACGATCTCGCCGCGGCCCCGGACGACCGGGCGTCGCTGCTGCTGCCCGCGCACTGGCAGACCGCCATCTGGCTGTTCGCCTGCTGGTCGGTGGGGTTGACGGTGCTCCCGGGCGGCGATCCGGCCGAGGCCTCGCTGGTGGTGAGCGGACCCGACACCCTGGAGCAGGCGCTGGCCTGCCCCGGTGAGCGGGTGGCGCTGGCGCTGCGGCCGCTGGGCGGGCGCTTCCCCGAGCTGCCGGCCGGTTTCCTGGACTACGCGGCCGAGGTGCCGGCCCAGGGCGACCGCTTCGTCCCCTACGCCCCGGTGGACCCGGACCGTCCGGCCCTGGTGATCGACGGCGAGCAGCTGACCGGGGCCCAGGTGGTGTCGCTGGCCGCCGAGCAGGCGGCCCGGCTGGAGCTCGGCCCCGGCGACCGGGTGCTCAGCACGCTGTCCTTCGACGACTGGGCCGGACTCGGCGGCGGCCTGCTGGCGCCGCTGGCCGCGGGCGGTTCGGTGGTGCTGTGCCGCAACAGCGAGAAGCTGGCGGACGAGGTGCTGGAGCAGCGGATGGCGTCGGAGCGGGTGACCCGCAGGATCAGCTGACGGTCCGCCCTCCCCCCGGAGTGGACCATTCGGCGCGGGCCCGCCGCCCTTTCGGAGCAGTCGGCGTGCCGTCTGCGGCATGATCGCCGGGTTCTGCGGTGATCATGGAGAAACTGTGCAACTACCTGCACCGTTCGCGCGTCTGACAGGTGAACGCACGTTCTGTTCTGCATGGGGGTGGTTCGCCGGTGCCCGAGAGTCCTGGGGACGAACAGGATCAGAATCCGCCCTCCGGGGTCGAGGACGGTGCGGAGGGGACCGACCCGGGTGCCTCGGCGATCCCGTACCGCCACCACCGCCGCCGCTGGCGCATCGTCCGCTGGGTGGCGCTGGGTCTGGGCCTGGTGCTGGTCGGGGCCTCGGTGACGGTGTGGCTCGGCTACCGGAAGCTCAACCACAACATCCACACCGACACCACCACCGAGAAGCTGCTCGGACCGCCGGCCTTGCGCCCCACCGTGGCCCCGGTCGCCTACAACGCCGAGAACATACTGATCATCGGCTCGGACAGCAGGGACGGCGCGAACAGCGCCTACGGCGACCCCAACGGCACCGCCCGGTCGGACACCACGATCCTGCTGCACCTGTCCCAGGACCGTAAGAGCGCGGTCGCGATGAGCATCCCGCGCGACGCCATGGTGCAGATCCCCGCCTGCCAGCTCGCCGACGGCAGCCGTACCAAGGCCCAGTTCGCCCAGTTCAACTGGGCGTTCGAGTTCGGCGGCACCGCCTGCACCATCCGCACCCTGGAGAACCTCACCAAGATCCGGATCGACCACTTCATGGTGGTGGACTTCAACGGCTTCAAGAACATGGTCAACGCCGTCGGCGGGGTCCAGGTCTGCCTGGCCAAGCCGGTCAACGACCCCGACTCGCACCTGGTGCTGCCGGCCGGACGGCAGACCATCAACGGGAACCAGGCCCTGGGGTTCGTCCGGGCCAGGGAGACCATCGGCGACGGCAGCGACACCGAGCGGATCGGCCGCCAGCAGCAGTTCCTCTCCTCGCTGGTGCAGAAGGTGGAGAGCAACGGGGTGCTCTTCAACCCGACCAAGCTGTACCCGCTGCTGGACGCGGCGACCTCGGCCATCACCGTCGACCCCGGCCTGAACACCGTCGGCAAGCTGTACGACCTGGCGACCAGCCTCAAGGACCTGCCCAGCGACAAGCTGGTGCTGCTCACCGCACCGAGGGAGCCGTACGTCAACGACTCCAACCGGGACCAGTTCCAGCAGCCCGAGGCGGACCAGCTGTTCGCCCGGATCAGGAACGACGAGCCGGTACAGGTCTCCGGGGCGACCGACGGCTCCGCGTCAGCTTCCCCGTCCGCGTCCGCGTCCGCCTCCCCGTCCACATCCCCTTCCGCGTCCGCGTCCGCGTCCCAAGCCTCCGCGGCCGGGGTGCAGGGCAGGGCAACCGGATCGGCCTCCGCCAGTGCCGCACCTTCCTCCGCGACACCCGGACCGACCTTCACCGGACGTACTGCAAACCAGGACATCTGCGCATCATCCTGACCACTCTCACCTCCCTTCGCACCACCCCCACGAACAGACCGGCTAGTGTGGCCGACTCGGAAGAATGCTGAGCGGAGCAGAGCGGAGCGGCACGTGCAGAGGGGCCATGGGACCGGAGCGGATCCCGGCTTCGACAGCTCCGACGGCGTCGGAGCCGTCGACCCGGCCGACCTCTGGGTCCTGGATCCGGCGACCGGCGAGTACCGGATGCGGCTGCCCGGCGAGCTGCCACCGCCCGCAGCGCCCCGACCGGCACCGGTACCCACGTCCGCGCAGCCAGCCGCACCCGCACCCGTACCCGGAGCCGGTCCGGAACAGCCGCCCGTCGGCCCCCGCCGGGCCGCCCGGCGCCGGCAGCAGGCACGCAGCGGACCCTGGCTGGCCGGGGTGGCCTGCTTCCTGCTGGCCGTGGGCGGAGGCTGCATCTACGTCCTGGCCGCGAACGCCCACAGCGGCTCCGCCCAGGCCGCGGCGACCGGCAGCGCCGCCGCGAGCCCGAGCGCGACCTGCTCCGCAGCGCCGACCAAAGCCGCCGTCCCGGTCGCCGAACCCGCCGTCTCCGGCAGCTTCCTGGCCGGTGAGAAGGCCGCCGCGCTGGACACCCGGGTGACCGTGCTGAACGGCAGCGGCGTCCTCGGCGAGGCCGAGACCGTGCTCAGCTGGATGCAGAACACCGAGAAGTGGCTCCGCACCAGCAACGGCGGCCCCGCGGACCGGACGCCGACCACCACCCTGGTGTACGCGCCCAACCACGTCAGCCAGGCCCGCACCGTGGCCGCGGCGATGGGCCTGCCCGCGTCCGCACTGCACGGCGACGGGAAGACCACCGGCCTGCGCGACCCCATGGTGCTGACGCTGGGTCAGGACTTCCACGGCATAGGCAAGCCGTTCGCGGCCCCCTCCCCCGCAGCCGCTGCCGGCAGTCAGACGAAGGCGGCCTGCGGCAGCCATTAGCCCGGTGCGCACCGGGCGCAGACGCCCGAGCACGAAGGCAGGCCACCGCCGATGAGCAGCAACCAGCCAGGCAGCAACCAGACCGGCAACCGCCGCCGCCGGGCCGAACCCCAGGGACGGCGACGCAGGTGCCGGCCCGGACACCCGCAGGTACGGATCCGCCGGATCGCACTGGGCTGCGCCCTGCTGCTGCTGATCGGGACGGGCTGCGCCTGGGGCTACGTGCAGTACCTGGACAGCAACATCAAGCACGGTGCGCTCAGCTTCGGCGACCAGGGCGCCGCCTCCCAGGACGCCTTCGGGCACACCCCGCTGAACATCCTGATGATCGGTTCGGACACCCGGGACACCGCCGCCGACCTCTCCCTGGGCGGGGCCCGGGCCAGCGTCGGCGGACCGGTCCACGCCGACGTGGAGATCCTGCTGCACGTCTCGGCGGACCGCAGCAACGCCTCGCTGATCAGCATCCCGCGCGACACCATGGTCGACATCCCGGCCTGTACCGACCCGGCCACCGGGAAGACCTACCCCGAGTCGCCGCACGAGCAGATCACCGACAGCCTGTCGCACGGCGGCCCGGGCTGCACCGTCTACACCTGGCACCAGTTGACGGGCATTCACATCGACCACTACATGATGGTCGACTTCGGCGGCGTGGTGAGCATGGCCGACGCGGTGGGCGGGGTCCCGGTCTGCACCCTGGGGAACGTGGCCGACCCGTACTCGCACCTGCGGCTCACCAGGGGCACCCATGTCGTCAAGGGCGTCCAGGCGCTGGAGTGGCTGCGCACCCGGCACGGTTTCGGGGACGGCAGCGACCTCTACCGGACCCAGGTCCAGCACATGTACCTGACCTCGCTGCTGCGCCAGCTGCGCTCGGCCGGGACGCTCACCGACCCGGGCCGGATCCTCTCGCTGGCCGACGCCGCCACCAAGGCACTGACCGTGGACGACGGGCTGGACAGCGTGGGCAGGCTGGCCGGGCTCGCCGACCAGCTGAAGGGGTTGCAGCCGGACCGGCTGACCACGGTGACCATGCCCTACGCCGAGGACCCGAGCAACCCCAGGGCCTGGGTGATCCCGATGCCGGGCGACGCGGAGCGGCTGTTCTCGATGGTGCGCGGCGACATCCCGCTGGACGCCCACGGCGCCCCCGCGGGCACGGCCTCCGCCTCGGCCTCTGTCTCGGCCTCCGCCCCCGCATCGCCCCCGGCCGCGCCGAGCGCCGTCCCGGCCGCCCCCGCGGTCCCGGCCGAGGTGCACCTCACCGTGCAGAACGGCAGCGGCATCGCCGGCCGGGCCACCGCGCTCACCTCTGCCCTGCGCGCCAAGGGCTTCACCCGCACCCGCAACGGCCTCAACGCGCCCGAGCACCAGCACGGCACCACCCTGAGCTACCCCTCCGCGGACCTGGCCGGGGCCCAACTGGTCGCCAGGGCCCTGCACCTGCCCGCCGCGGACCTGCACGAGTCGGCGACGGCGGCGCAGCCGCTGCTGGTGGTCGGCTCCGACTGGCCGACCGGCAGCACCTTCCCGGCCGTGGCCACCCCCTCCGCCGGCGCGGTACCGACCACCGCGGCGCAGCAGAGCGGGGATCAGAGCAAATGCGCAAAGGTGAACCCCGTTTACGCATGGTGACGAAATGTTCCAGAACTGTCCGGATTCCCATTCTCAGAACCTCGACAGCTGGACGACAGATCACGAATGGATAGAGTCGATCCCCAGCGGCTACCGGGGGTGAAGTAGGCCGTCAGGCTCCGCACCGGGGGTGCAGCGGGCCGCGCCATCACAATTGCGGGGGTGTGCTGTCCCTTGTCGCCAGAAAACGGCCGTTCCGGTCGAAATGCACAATCGTCGTCATCGACCGGCCGAGGAGGCCAGGAGGAACCCTGGGGAGGTCGGGCGGCAGCCCGCAAGGCCGCAGGTTCGGGGCGGCGCGGACGGCCTGGCCGGGCGAAAGCGACCGGCCGAAAACGAATACTGAAGTACACAGCGTACGGAAGTGCCGGAATTCTGGTACTCGGAGCGGGTTCCGCCTTCGCCTATGTCTCGTACCTCAACGGGAATATCAGGACCAGCCACTTCGCGGGCGATCACAAACTCCCGCCGCCGAAGGCCGACGCCAGCGGGCACACCCCGCTGAACATCCTGCTGATAGGAACGGACACCCGCAGCAGTGCGGAGGACTGCGCACTCGGCGGCTCCTGCGACGAGAGCGGCCCCGGCAACGCGGACGTGGAGATCATCCTGCATGTCTCCGCCGACCGCAGCAACGCCTCCATGCTGAGCATCCCCCGCGACACCGACACCGACATACCGGCGTGCACGGGCAGCAACGGCACCAGGTACGCGCCGGTGCACTACATCATCAACTCCAGCTTCGGCCGCGGCGGCGCGGGCTGCACCGAGGCCGCCGTGGAGCAGCTGACCGGCATCTCCATCACCGACACGATGACCGTGGACTTCAGCGGGGTGGTGAAGATGGCCGGCGCCGTCGGCGGCGTCCCGGTCTGCCTGGCGCAGAACATCGACGACAACTACGTCTACCGCGACAAGACCGGTCTGCACGACCAGGGTTCGCACCTGATCCTGGCCGCGGGCAAGCACATCGTGCTCAACTCGATGCAGTCGCTGGAGTGGCTGCGCACCCGGCACGCCTTCGCCCCGGACGGCAGCGACATCGGCCGCGCCGACGCCCAGCACATGTACCTCAACTCGCTGATCCGGACCCTGCGTTCGAACGGTACGGTGACCGACCCGGGCAAGATGCTGAGCCTGGCGCAGAGCGCGGTCAAGAGCATCGTCTTCTCGGACAACCTCAACAGCGTCACCAAGCTGCTGGGGCTGGCGGACCAGCTCAAGGGGGTGAAGACGGACCGGATCGAGTCGGTGACCATGCCGTACATCGCGGATCCGAAGAACCCCACGGCCTGGCTGGTGCCCGAACCCGTCAAGGCCCAGCACCTCTTCTCGATGATCGCCAACGACATCCCGCTGGACGGCAGCACGGCCTCCCCCGCCGCATCGGCATCGGCGACGCCCTCGCCCGCCCCGTCCAAGAGCGCGACCCCGCCGCCCGCCAAGGGCAGCTTCACGGTCACCGTGGTCAACGCCAGTGGCGGCAGCTTCGACAACCGCGCCTCCGGCATGGTGACCGCGCTCAAGGGCCTGGGCTTCACCGGGTCGAAGGTCGGCAACAGCCCGGCCACGGCCGCGAAGACCAGCACGCTGACCTACCCCGCCGCGCTGAAGGCCCAGGCAGCGGAGGTGGCGACGGCGCTGCACCTGACCGCCGGGGCGCTGAAGCAGTCGGCCGACGCCACCGGGGTCACCCTGGACATCGGCCTGGACTGGCCCAGCGGCGACGACTTCCGCACCACCCTGCCCAAGCAGGGGTCGGTGCCGACCGACTCGCACGCCAAGAACGCCGACGACAACAGCGGCTGCATGAACGTCATGCCCAACTACCAGTGGAAGGGCAGCACTCCGCCGTCGCAGCCCAAGCTCTGACGGAGCCTCAGCGCGCCGCCGCGCCCCAGCTGTCGACCGCACCGGCCACCGGGACGGCGCTGGCGATGACGCGGCGGGCCAGCGAGCGGGGGCTGGTCAGAAAGCCCCACCCCCAGGACATGTGCATGGTGGCCAGGGCCAGCGGCAGTTGGGCGCGGGACGCGAGCGGCAGCCCGCGCCCCTCGCGCAGCGACCCCAGCAGGATCATCGCCGCGTAGCCGCCGGGGGCGACGAACAGCAGCGGGTGCAGCAGCACGCCGCCGACCAGGCCGAGGACCACACCCAGCAGCGCGGCCGGCGGGGCCAGGTAGCGCAGGTTCACCGAGCCCCTGTGGTAGCGGGAGACCACCCGGCGCCAGCGCCCGTAGTCGCGGTACTGCCGGGCCAGCGCGCGCACGCTGGGGCGCGGCCGGTAGGTGACCCGCAGCTCCGGGGTGAACCAGATCAGGCCGCCGTCCTGGCGGATCCGGTAGTTCAGCTCCCAGTCCTGGGCCCGGAGGAACTCCTCGTTGTAGCCGCCGAGCCGCTCCAGCACCGTACGGCGGAACACCCCGAGGTAGACCGTGTCGGCCGGGGCGGCCTCGCCGCCGGTGTGGAAGGCGGCGTTGCCGACGCCGATCCGGGAGGTCATCGCGGCGGCGACGGCCTTCTCCCACGCGGTCTCGCCCTCGGCGTGCATGATCCCGCCGACGTTGGCGGCGCCCTTCTCGTCCAGCAGCCGCACCGCAGTGGCGATGTAACCGGGGGTGAGCAGGCCGTGGCCGTCGACCCGGACCACCACCGGGAAGCGGGAGCCGCGGATCGCGGCGTTGAGCGCCGCAGGGGTACGGCCGCTGGGGTTGGCGACGGTCCGCACCTCGCGGTCGCTGCCCGCGGTCTCCGCCACCAGCTCGGCGGCGATCCGGTCGGTGTCGTCCTTCGACGGTCCGAGGGCGATCACCACCTCGATCGGGGCGGGGTAGTCCTGGGCGAGGATCTCCCGAACGGCGTCACGCAGGTGCCGGGACTCGTCGAGCACCGGCATGATCACTGATACGGGCGGCAGCGGCTGCGCCCCGGAGGCGCTGGAGGCGGCGTTGGCGTTCATATGCGGCCAACCGTACCGTCGGGCGCCGGGCTGCGCCGAACCCCGGCAGCGGAATGGTCACATCATCAGAATGAATTCACCTGACGGGGGGACAGCGACGACACCCCGGCGGTGCTGCGCGGTGCGCCGCCCGTCCCGTCCTACGATCCGAAGGATGCCTGCCGATCCCCGGAAACCAGCCCGCACCGCCGCCTCGCCGCTGCGCCGGCGGGTGCTGTGGACCGCCTCGGCGCTGTCCTGCGCGGTGCTGGCCACCAGCGGGATCGGCCGGGCCGTGGTCAGCGGGGTCGGCGACTCCATCGGCCGGGTCAATGTCTTCGGCGGGCTGACCCACCGCCCGGCCGACGACGACGCCATGAACATCCTGGTGGTGGGCACCGACGACCGGGACGGCGTACCCGAGCGGATCCTGCAGTCGCTGCACGCCGGCGGGGAGGCCTGCCACTGCACCGACACCATGATGCTGGTGCACCTGTCCGCCTCCGGGGACGGCGCCAGCGTGGTCAGCATCCCGCGTGACAGCTACGTCGACATCCCGGCCCACCAGGACCTGGCCACCCGGCAGCCGGTGCCGGAGTCCATGGGCAAGATCAACGCCGCCTACGGGATGGGCGGGCCGCCGCTGACCGTGGAGACCGTCGAGCAGGCCACCGGGCTGCGCATCGACCACTACCTCCAGCTCAACTTCCTCAGCTTCGTCTCCACCGTCGACGCCCTGGGCGGGGTACCGGTCTGCACCGACCGGCCGCTGCACGACCCCAAGTCGGGGCTCGACCTCCCGGCCGGGACGACCAGGCTGGACGGCGCGACGGCGCTGAAGTACGTCCGTGCCCGCTATGTGGACCCCACCGCCGACCTGGGCCGGATGCAGCGCCAGCAGAAGTTCGTCGCCCAGGTCATCCAGCAGGCGACCGGCTCCGGGACGCTGCTCAACCCGCTGCGGCTGCAGCGGGTGCTCTCCTCGGTGCTGGCCTCGGTCAAGGCGGACGAGGGGCTCAGCGACAAGGACCTGCTGGCCCTGGCCACCCGGATGAAGGACCTGCGGCCCTCCTCCGCCTCCTTCGCGACCGTGCCGCTGGCGGACCTCAACCACGTGGTGCCCGGCTGGGGCTCCACCGTGCTCTGGGACAAGCCGCGGGCCGCCGCGCTGTTCACGGCGCTGCGCGAGGACCGGCCGCTGACGCCGCCGGCCCCCAGGCCGTCCCGGTCGCCCTCGTCGGCGGGCTCGGCGTCGGGCTCGGCGGCGGGCTCGTCGGGGGCGGGCGGGAAGGCCGAGGCGCAGCCGACCGTCCCGCCCGGGCGGGTCCGGGTGCAGGTGCAGAACGGCTCCGGGGTGGCCGGCCTCGGCGCCAGGGCGGACCGGCTGCTGCGCGCCGAGGGCTTCGCCACCAGCGGTTACGCCAGCAACGCCCCCGGGCCGGACGCCGCGGCGCGGACCGTGGTCCGGTACGACCCGCGCTGGGACGAGTCGGTGCGCACCCTGGCCGCCGCACTGCCCGGAGCCCAGCTGGTGCCGGTGGCCGGGCTCGGCGGCACCATGCAGGTGGTGCTGGGGAAGGACTTCACCGGTGTCGCCAAGGTGCCCGTACCGAAGCCGACCACCCCCGCGCCGGTCGCGAGCAGCGCCGCCCCGACCGCCGCCCCGACCGCCGCCCCGACCGCCGGGCCGTCGATCGCCGCCACCCGTGGTGACACCGTGGTCTGCACCTGATCCCCGGGACAGCGCCACGGACCCTTCACCGACGTGCATCAAAACTGCTACAGCCTGCCCAAATCGACCTTCTCCGCCCCTGACGGACAGGAAAACAGGGCATCCTCTGGCGTATGACGACGCACGACGGGTGGGACAACGGGACCGGCGGACGCCGGGACGCCGGCGACATCAGCGGCTGGGAGACCCGCACCAGCCGGCCGGGCCAGGACGGCCGGGCCGGGCAGGGCGGGTCGGGCTACCCGGGCGGCGGCTACGGCCGGCCCGGGGCTCCCCGGGCGCAGAGCCAGGGCGAGCAGCCGCTGCCGCCCGAGCTCAACCCGCGCGGTCCCGGCGCCGGCCGCCGGTCCGGTGGGCAGCAGGTCGGCCGGCCCGTGCCGCAACAGCAGCAGCCGTCGTACGGGGAGCAGCCCTCCTACGGCAAGCAGGGCTCGCCCGGTTCCGGCCTGCCGCCGGAGCTGGACCCGCGCGGTCCCGGGCGCTCCACCGGTCCCGGCGGGCCGGGGCGCGGCGGCAACGGCGCCGGAACCGGCCCGGGCTCCGGACGGCGCAAGTGGTCCCGCAGCCGCAAGATCAGGTTCACCCTGTTTGCAGTGGTGCTGACGCTGCTGGTGGTGAGCGTCGGCACCTACTTCTGGGCCGACTCCAAGCTGACCCACAGCAATGTGCTGGTCGACTACGCCGGCCGCCCGGCCGCCGGCAAGGGCACCAACTGGCTGGTCATCGGCTCGGACAGCCGCCAGGGTCTGACCAAGGCGCAGCAGCAGGCGCTGCACACCGGGTACGACACCGGCGCGCGCACCGACTCGATGATGATCCTGCACGAGGGCTCCAACGGGAACACGCTGATGAGCATCCCGCGCGACTCCTACGTCACCATCCCGGCCTGGACCGACAGCAAGGGCGTCAAGCACAGCGCCGCCAAGCACAAGATCAACGCGGCCTTCGCCGAGGGCGGCGGCGCGCTGCTGGTGCAGACGCTGGAGTACAACACCGGCATCCGCATCGACCACTACGCCGAGATCGGCTTCTCCGGCTTCGTCAACGTGGTGAACGACCTCGGCGGCATCGACATGTGCCTGGACAAGGCGATCGTCGACAAGGCGTCGGGGGCCAACCTCAAGGCCGGCTGCCAGACCCTGAACGGCGCGCAGGCGCTGGCCTTCGTCCGCGAGCGGCACCAGGAGGCCACCCAGGACCTGGCCCGGATGCAGCACCAGCAGCAGTTCCTGGCCGCGCTGTCGCACAAGGCGACCTCGGCGGGCACGCTGCTGAACCCGTTCACCCTCTACCCGACCCTGGACAGCGGCCTGTCGCTGCTGACCGTGGACAACAACACCGGGCTCACCGACCTGGGCTCGATGTTCTTCGCGATGAAGGACGTCAAGGGCGGCAAGGGCAAGACCATCACCGTGCCGATCGCCAACGCCAACTACCCGACCCCGGCCGACGGCGACGCGGTGAAGTGGAACATGACCGAGGCGAAGCAGGTCTTCGACGCCTTCAAGAACGACACCACGGTGCCGACCTTCTCCAGCTGAGACCGGCGGTCGCGGACGGGCGGGGGACGAACGCCGACCGGCGCGCGGGGCGTACGGCGGACGGGCCAATGTGCGGCCCGCCGCCGTGCGCCGCGCGCGCTTTCGTCCGGCCGGGGCCGATGATCGGATCATGACCAGCCCCGAGGACCCCCTGCCGCCCGAGCTGTCGCCGCGCGCGCAGGCCGCCAGACTCGGCGGGGTGCCCAAGGAGCAGGCCGACCCCTCGGCCGGCGGCGCCTACCGGGCCGGGAGGCGGGGCCGGCGGAAGGCCGCGGGCGGGCCGAAGCGGCGGCGCAGCCGCTCGAAGACCCTGCTGCTGGCGCTCGGAGTGCTGGTGGTGCTGGTGCTGCTGGTCGTGGCCGGCACCTGGATCTGGGCCGACGGCAGGCTCACCAAGGTGGCCGCGATCACCGACTACAGCGGGCGCCCGGCGAACGGCCCCGGCACCAACTGGCTGATCGTCGGTTCGGACAGCCGGGCCGGGCTGACCAAGCAGCAGCAGCAGGAGCTGCACGTGGGCTCCGACACCGGGGTCAACACCGACACCATCATGGTGCTGCACAAGGGTTCCAACGGCCCGGTGCTGATGAGCATCCCGCGCGACTCCTACGTCACCATCCCCGCGTACACGGACAGCGGCGGGACCGCGCACGCCGCGCACAAGGACAAGATCAACGCCGCCTTCGCCTCCGGCGGTCCGCAGCTGCTGGTGAAGACCGTGGAGACGACCACCGGCATCCACCTGGACCACTACACCGAGGTCGGCTTCACCGGGGTGGTGAACATCGTGAACGCGCTGGGCGGGGTGCCGATCTGCCTGTCGGCGCCGGTGGTGGACTCCCGGTCGGGCGCCGACCTCAAGGCGGGCTGCCAGACCCTGAACGGCACCCAGTCGCTGCAGCTGGTGCGCACCCGCTACTCGCTGCCGGACTCGGACCTCAGCCGGATCCAGAACCAGCAGCAGTTCCTGCAGGCCATGGCCAAGCAGGTGGTCAGACCGGGCACCTGGCTGAACCCGTTCACGCTCTACCCGTTCCTGAACGCCGCCCTGGACTCGCTGACCGTGGACCAGGGCACCGGGATGTGGACGCTGGCCCAGTTCGGCCGGCAGATGTACCAGGTCAGCGGTTCGGGCGGGAAGACCGTGACGGTGCCGCTGGCCACCCAGGACTACACCACCCCCAGCGGGGCCTCGGCGGTGCTGTGGTCGTCCAGCGGTTCGGCGACCCTCTTCGACGAGATCCAGAACGACCGGCCGGTCACCGCCAAGACCAACCCGTCCGGCACGACCGGTAGTTGACCGTGCGTCAACCCACGTGCCGGGCCAGCGGGTTGGAGCCGATGGAGTTGGCCACGGCGAAGCTGACCGAGCCCTGCCGGTAGCGGTCGTCGGACCACTCGATCGGCCGCCCGGCATGGGTGGTGGTGGTGCGGCGGATCCGCAGCAGCGGTCCGCCCCGGCGGATGCCCAGCAGCTCGGCGTCCTGGGTGCCGGCGGCGACGGCGTCGATGGTGTGCTCGCCGTAGGCGAAGATGATGCCGATGTCGTCGTAGAGGGCCTGGACCACGGACTCGCAGTCCGCGGGCAGCCGCTCCACCGCCTCGGCCACCCAGATCGGGTAGGCGTTGCGCTCGACCAGCACCGGTTCGCCGTCCAGACCGCGCACCCGGAGCACCTGGAGCACGTCCGAGCCCGGCGGGATCAGCAGCCGCTCCACGTCCTCGGCGGTGGCCGGGCGGCGGTACTGCTCGATCACCCGCCCGGTGGCGGTGCGCCCCATCGCCCTGGCCCACTGGGCGAAGCTGCGCAGCTCGGCGAAGCTCTGGCTGCGCCGGTTGCCGAGGACCACCCGGCGGGCCCCCTGCCGGGAGCCGATGCGGCCCTCGGAGGTCAGTGCGGCGACGGCCTGGCGGACCGTGCCCCGGGACACCTCGTAGCGGGCGGCGAGGTCACTCTCGGTGGGAAGGGTCCCGCCGACGGGGTACTCGCCGCGGTCTATCGCGCGGCGGAGCTCCTCGGCGATCTCCTCGTGGCGTGCTGCCACCGTGTGAACCTCCATTTCAGTGCGGTTGGATTGTGCACAGTGCTGTCACCGGAGGGGCGCCAGCGCCGCCCTGGGGCGGCCGACTGCGTGATCGTACCGTTACCTGCACGGGACGTGAAACACCGGTCCGGCAGGCGGGATAACGACAGCCAGAGGAGCGCAAGTGTCTACGTCGTGTTAACCATGCGGTCATCATCCTCGGGCGTACTGTCACCAGCTTGTCCAAACAAGTCTCGCCTTTCAGACGCCTCGTCAGGAGACCTCGTGACCCCCTCCCGTACCCGGGCCGCCGCCCTCACCGGCGTCCTGGTGGCCGCAGCGCTCGCTGTCAACGCCTGTGGTTCCTCGACCTCCAAGACCGCTGCAGCCGGTTCCACGGCCGGTACCAAGAGCGCTGCCACCGCGACCTCCGCGGCCGACCTCGGGGGCATGGACGCCCTGGTCGCGGCCGCCAAGAAGGAGGGGACGCTGAACGCGATCACCCTTCCTCGTGACTGGGCCAACTACGGCGCGATCATGGACGGCTTCACCAAGAAGTACGGCATCAAGATCAACGACGAGAACCCCGAGGGTTCCAGCCAGGACGAGATCAACGCCGTCACCACCCGCAAGGGCCAGGGCCGCGCGCCCGACGTGCTGGACCTCGGCGGCGCCTTCGCCCTCAGCGGCGCCCAGCAGGGCCTGTTCGCCCCGTACAAGGTCGCCACCTTCTCCTCCATCCCGACCGGCCAGGCCGCCACCGACGGCTCCTGGACCTTCGACTACGGCGGCTACGTCTCCATCGGCTGCAACGAGACCAAGGTCAAGGACTGCCCCAAGACCTTCGCCGACCTGCTCAAGCCCGAGTACAAGGGCATGGTCGCACTGAACGGCGACCCGACCCAGGCCGGTGCGGCCTTCGCCGGCGTCTACGCGGCGGCCCTGGCCAACGGCGGCAGCTTCGACAACATCCAGCCCGGCCTGGACTTCTTCAACAAGCTGAAGAAGGCCGGCAACTTCAACCCGGTGCAGGCCAAGCAGAGCACCGTCGAGTCCGGCGAGACCCCGATCACCATCGACTGGGACTACCTCAACGCCGGCTACGCCGCCGAGTTCAAGTCCAAGGGCATCAACTGGCAGGTCAACGTCCCGACCGACGGCCTGTACGCCAACTACTACAACCAGGCCATCAACAAGTGGGCGCCGCACCCGGCCGCCGCCCGGCTGTGGGAGGAGTACCTCTACAGCACCGAGGGCCAGAACCTCTTCCTCGGCGGCTTCGCCCGCCCGGTCGAGATGGACGCCATGAAGACCGCCGGCACCCTGGACACGGCCGCCGCCGCCAAGCTGCCCGCGGTCAGCGGCACCCCGACCTTCCCGACCCAGGACCAGATCACCAAGGCCAAGGCCGCCCTGGCCGCCGGCTGGTCGAAGGCCATCTCCGGGTGAGCACCGCCGCCCCCGCCACCAACGACGGGGCCGTCGCGCCCCGCCGCCGTCCGGGCAGCTTGCTGCGCCGGGCGGCGGCGGGGCGCCTCGCCGTCGTTCCGCTGCTGCTCTTCGTCGCCGTGGCCTTCGGCATCCCCGCCGTCGCCATGGCCTACGGTGCGTTCACCACCAACACCTCCAGCACCCCCGGCACGCCCTCCGCCTTCACCTCGGGCAACCTCAGCGCCTCGCTCCAGGGCGGCTACCTGACCGCGCTGATCGGCAGCGTCAAGCTGTCCGCGATGTCGGCGCTGATCGGCACCGTCGGCGGGCTGCTGCTGGCCCAGGCCGTGGTCACCTCCCGGTTCCAGGCGCTGCGGCACGCCGTGCTCAGCGCCTCCGGGGTGCTGGCCAACTTCGGCGGGGTCCCGCTGGCCTTCGCGTTCATCGCCACCCTGGGCAACGCCGGGGTGCTGACCACGCACCTGCACCTCAAGGACGCGGGCTGGAGCCTCTACACCTTCTGGGGCCTCAACCTGGTCTACCTCTACTTCCTGGTGCCGCTGATGGTGCTCAGCGTGCTGCCCTCGCTGGACGGGCTGCGCCGGCAGTGGCGCGAGGCGGCCCAGAACAACGGCGCGACCACCTGGCAGTACTGGCGCCATGTGGCGCTGCCGGTGCTCGCGCCCTCGCTGCTGGGCGGCTTCGTGCTGCTCTTCGGCACCGCCTTCGCCGCGTACGCCACCGCGGCCGCGATGGTCGGCGCCTCGGTGCCGCTGATCACCCTTCAGATCGCCAACGCCCTCAACGGCAACGTGGCCGCCGACGCCGGCAACGTGGCCCTGGCCATGAGCCTGGACATGGTAGTCATCGCGGTGCTGGTGATGGCCGTGTACCTGCCCCTGCAACGGAGGAGCGCCCGATGGCTGGTATGACTGCGGCGACGCTCACGGCGTCCATCGACCCGCCCCCCGGCGAGCAGGCATCCGCGCGCCGCCGCGGCCGGCCGCGCTTCGGCCGCGCCGCGGTGCTGGTGATCTTCGGGCTGTACTTCGCCGTCCCGATCCTGGCCTCCTTCCTGTTCACCGTCGACGACCCGGTGAAGGGCTTCAGCCTCAGCGCCTACAGCCAGATCTTCAGCGTCGCCGGCCTCTGGCCGGCCCTGCGGCTCTCGCTGGAGCTCGCGGTGGCCACCATCGCCGTGGTCTACCTGCTGCTGATCCCCGCGGTCGTCGCGGTCCGGCTCGGCGGGCCCCGGCTGCGCACCTTCGTCGAGCTGGTCTGCACCCTGCCGCTGGTCGTCCCCTCGATCGCGCTCACCGCAGGGATCACCAGCGTGCTCCGCTGGGGCAGCGACAACATGGTCCCCGGCCAGACCACCTTCATCCAGCAACTGCTGATCGACATCCAGAACCCCAGCTTCCCGGTGATCCTGCTGCTCGCCTACGTGGTGATGGCGCTGCCGCTGGCGTACCGCACCCTGGACGCCGGGATGCGCGCGCTGGACGTGCGCACGCTGCTGGAGGCGGCGCAGAACAACGGGGCGGGGCGGACCCGCGCCATCGTCACGGTGATCCTGCCCAACCTCCGCGGCGCACTGCTGAACACCGCGTTCCTCACCCTGGCGCTGGTGCTCGGGGAGTTCACCGTCTCCTCGATCCTCGGCTTCGTGCCCTTCGCCGTCTGGATCGTCAACGGCAACGCCGCCGGCCAGGGGCCGGTGACCGTCGCCGTCTCGATCGTCAGCCTGGTGCTCACCTGGCTGCTGCTGCTCGTCCTGTCGGCCGGCGGCGGACGCCGCGGCGCCGCCGCCCCCGCGAACCAGTGACCCCATGAAGACCACAAGCTCCAGGGAGCCCCAGATGACCGAGACGGCCCCCACAGCCGACACCCCGTCCCTCACCGATCCCGTCCCACCGGCCGCCGCCGACAGCGGCGCCGGGGCCACCGTCGAGTTCCGCAGCCTGCGCCGCAGCTTCGGCGCGACCACCGCCCTGGACGGCCTGGACCTGACCGTCCGCCCCGGCGAACTGCTGGCCCTGCTGGGCCCGTCCGGCTGCGGCAAGACCACCGCGCTGCGGATGGTGGCCGGCTTCGAGACCCCGGACTCGGGCGCGGTCCTGGTCGACGGCAGCGACATCACCGGCATACCGGCGCACCGCCGCGACGCCGGCATGGTGTTCCAGTCCTACAGCCTGTTCCCGCACCTCAACGCCCGCGACAACGTGGCCTTCGGCCTGAAGATGAGGCGGGTCGGCAGCGCCGAGCGCCGCAAGCGCGCGGACGAGCTGCTGGAGCTGATCGGCCTGCCCCAGTACGGCGACCGCTACCCGCACCAGCTCTCCGGCGGCCAGCAGCAGCGCATCGCGCTGGCGCGGGCCCTGGCCCTGCGCCCGCGGGTGCTGCTGCTCGACGAGCCGCTGTCGGCGCTGGACGCCAAGGTCCGGCTGACGCTGCGTGAGGAGATCCGCCGGCTCCAGCAGGAGCTCGGGATCACCACCCTCTTCGTCACCCACGACCAGGAGGAGGCGCTGTCGATGGCCGACCGGGTCGCGGTGATGCACGCCGGACGGCTGGAGCAGTGCGCCACGCCGGCCGAGCTGTACGCCCGCCCGACCACCGCGTTCGTGGCCGAGTTCGTCGGCACCATGAACCGCATCCCCGGACGCGTCGGCGAGGACCCGGGCACCGTCGAGGTGCTGGGCCAGCGGCTGCCGGTGGACGGCGAGCGGACCGCCGCGCAGCAGGACGTCGAGGTGCTGGTGCGCCCGGAGAACGTACTGCTGACCCCCAAGGGAGGCGGCGGCGCGGTCATCACCGGCAGCACCTTCCTCGGCGCGGTCACCCGGCTCGGTGTCCAGCTCCCGGACGGACGGAGCATCAAGGTCGACCTGTCCACCCACGAGGCCGCCGCCCTGCCGGCCGGCAGCGGGGTCACCGTCTCGCTCCCCGAGCGCCCGGTCCTGGTGGACGCCCGCGCCACCGACTGACCCCGGCCGACCGGCCCGACCGGCCCACTGCGGAGCTCCCCCGGGGCCCCGCAGCATCAGCCTGCCCGCATTCCACCCCCTGCAGAGAGCAGCTCACGTGCCGCCGATCCAAGCCACCGACCAGCTCCAGGCCGTCCTCTTCGACATGGACGGCACCCTGGTCGACACCGAGAAGCTCTGGCTGGAGGCGGTGAGGAGGCAGGCGGAACAACTGGGCCTGGCCCTGGACGAGCGGGACCAACCGCACATCCTCGGCCGCGCGGTCGAGGACACCGCCGAGCACCTGCACCGCCGGCTGCTCGCCGAGGACGCCGCCCGGCCGCTCCCGCTGGACCGGCTCGCCGACGCGCTGGAGGAGCGGTTCGCGGTGCTGGTCGCCGCCGAGGTGGTCCCGATGCCGGGCGCCCTGGCGCTGCTGGACGCGCTGGTGGCCTCCGGGGTCACCACCGCCCTGGTCTCCGCCTCGCCGCGGCATGTCGTCGACGTGGTGCTGGACTCACTGGGCCGGCACCGCTTCGCGGTCTCCTTCGCCGCCGGGGAGACCCCGCGCACCAAGCCCGCCCCCGACCCCTACCTGGCCGCCGCGGCCGCGCTGGGCGTGGCGCCCGCCCACTGCGTGGCGGTCGAGGACACCCCCACCGGCATCGCCTCGGCCGAGGCGGCCGGCTGCGCCGTCCTCGCCGTGCCCTCGACCGCCCCGGTCGAGCAGGCACCGGGCCGCCTGGTGGTGGGTAGCCTGCTGGAAGTAGATCTTGCCCTGCTGCGTGCCCTGGTCAGCGCGGGGGAAGAGCGACCCGGTCGACCGTGAGGATCCCGCCACCCATGCCCTACCTGCTGCTCGCCCTCGCCATCGGCAGTGAGATCTGCGCGACGGTCTCGCTGAAGTACTCGGAGGGCTTCAGCCGGCTGCTGCCCAGCCTGGTGGTGGTGGTCGGCTACGGCCTCTCGTTCGTGTTCCTGGCCCAGGCGTTGAAGCACATACCGGTGAGCACCGCCTATGCGATCTGGTCCGGAGCCGGCACCGCGGTGGTCGCGGCGGTCGGCTTCGCCTTCCTCGGCGAGGGGGTCAACGCCCTCAAGCTGGCCGGGATCGGCCTGATCATCGCCGGGGTGGTGGCGCTCAACCTGGGCGGGGCGTCGCACTGACGTTCCATCAGCACCGGTACGGCATGGCACTATCGACGCGTGACCGAGCAGACGGCCGAACTCGAGGACGCCGACCACCCGGAAGCGGCGGCGCAGGTCGCCGAGAAGCGCGTCACCAACGCCGAGCTCTTCTTCGACCTGGTCTTCGCCCTGTGCGTCACGCAGGTCTCGGCGCTGCTGCACGCCCACCACGGCTGGGCCGGCGTCGGCCACGCGCTGATCGTCTTCGTCCCGGTCTACTGGGCCTGGGTCGGCACCAGCGTCCAGGCCAGCACCCATGACATCGACAACCCGGTGGACCGGCTCACCATCTTCGCGGTCGGCCTCTGCGGCCTGTTCATGGCGCTCTCGGTGCCCCACGCCTACGGCTCCCGCGGGCTGCTGTTCGGCTGCTCCTACCTGGCCGCGCGGCTGGTGCTGGCCGGCCGGGTGGCCGCCATCGGCGGCCAGCTGGTCAGCCCGTTCGGCATGGGCGCCCTGGTCACCGGGCCGATGATGGTGATCGGCGGCGCCCTGCACGGGGGTGCGAGGACCGCCCTGTGGGCGGTGGCGGCCGCGCTGGACCTGGCCACGCCGGTGCTGGCCCGGAGCCGGCTGCTGGGGGTTCAGGTTCACCCGGCCCATCTGCCCGAGCGGTTCACCCTGTTCCTGCTGCTCGCGCTCGGCGAGACGGTCATCTCCGTCGGCGCCCCGCTGGCCGCCGCGGCCCACCTCACCGCCGCCGAACTGGTCGCCGTGGCCGTCTCGTTCGTGCTCATCGGCGGACTGTGGTGGGTCTACTTCGCCTACGCCGCCGACGCCATGCGGCACGCCGTGACCGTCGCCGCGGTCCGGGTCGACATCGTCCGGCAGGTGCTGTCGTACGCCCATCTCAGCCTGATAGCCGGGATCATCGCGGTCGCCGTCGGCCTCACCGAGTCGGTGGCCCACCCCGGCCTGCGGCTCGGCACCGGCAGCGGCTCGCTGCTGGTCGGCGGCTGCGCGCTCTACCTCGCCACCTTCGGCTACACCCGCTGGCGGATGTTCCGGCGGCTCTCGACGACCCGTCTGATCGCCGCCGGGATCTGCCTGCTGCTGCTCCCCGCCGTGCCCCGGCTGCCCGCGCTGGCCACCCTCGGCCTGCTCGCCGCGCTGGTGGTCGGCCTGAACGTCTGGGAGCAGCAGATCCGGATCACCCGGTCCGAATGATGAAATTCATGCAGTCGCTCATTGATCGACTGTAGACATTCATGCAGGATGAGGGGCTATCACGCACGGCCACCACCAGGAGGCACGTACATGGCCGCCGGCCCCACCGCCCCTCCCGAAGGCACCGCAGCGGACCGGGAACCGCTGCGCGCCTTCCACCTGCGGATCACCGCCACCACCTTCGGCGCCAACTTCTCCGACGGATACGCCCTCGGCATCATCGGCGCGGCGCTGCCGACGCTCACCACCACCATGCGGCTGTCCGGGGTGTGGCAGGGCCTGCTCGGCTCCTCCGCGCTGATCGGGCTGTTCTTCGGCAGCATCGTGCTGGGCCGGGTCGGCGATCTGATCGGCCGCCAGAAGCTGTACCTCTACAACTTCATCCTGATCACCGTCGCCTCCGCGCTGCAGCTGTGGAGCCACGACCCCGCGGTGCTGTTCGCGCTGCGGCTGCTGATCGGCTTCGGGCTGGGCGCCGACTACGCCGTCGGCCCCACCCTGCTCTCCGAGTTCGCCCCGCGCCGGCTGCGCGGGGTGCTGCTCGGCTCGCTCACCGTGCTGTGGACGGTCGGCTACGTCACCGCCAACATCCTCGGCACCTACCTCTCCGAGGGCGACACCTCGGCGCACTGGCTGCTGGCCAGCGCCGCGCTGCCGGCGCTGCTGGTGCTGCTGATCCGGATCGGCACCCCGGAGTCCCCGAGCTGGCTGGTCAGCCGGGGCCGGGTGGCCGAGGCGCAGGCCATCAGCCGGCGCTACCTCAAGACCGAGCTCGACGTCGACGCCGCCGCCATCGCCGCACAGACCCTGCCGCACGAGGCCGCCCCGCCGGTCCATGGCTACGGACAGCTGTTCGCGCCGGGGCAGGCCCGGAACACCTGGTTCGGCGTCGCCTTCTACAGCGCCCTGGTGCTGCCGTACTTCGCCATCTACACCTTCGTGCCGACGATCCTGTCCGGCCTCCAGGTCTCCGACCCCGATCTGCAGAACCTGCTGCTCAACCTGTTCCTGCTGCTCGGCGGCGTGGTCGGGCTGTGGTTCGTGCAGAAGATGGGCCGGCGCAGCTTCACCATCGGCTCCTTCGCGGTGCTCACCGCCTCGCTGCTGGCACTGGCCGCGCTCAGCGACGCCTCGGCGGTGCTGCTGATGATCCCGTTCCTGCTCTACACCTTCGTGATGTCGGGCGCCTCCAACATCACCCAGGTCTATCCGCCCGAGCTGTTCCCGACCGCCCTGCGGGCCTCCGGCGTCGGATTCCTGAACGGCACCAGCAGGGTGGCCTCGGCAGTCGGTACCTTCGTGCTGCCGGTGAGCCTCAGCGCCCTCGGTGTGGGCTGGTCCATGGTGTGGCTCGCCGGCGTGCTCGCGCTCGGCCTGTTCGCGAGCCTCGCCTGGGCCCCCGAGACCAAGCACGCATCCACCCAGGAAGGCATCCACCACCCTTGAACGCCCCGATACTCACCCTCGACGGCGCCTCGCTCACCTCCGCCGAGATCGTGGCCCTGGCCCGGCGGACCGCCCGGGCCAGGATCGACCCCGCCGCCCGTGACCGCATGCTCCAGGCCCGCCGGACGGCCGAGGAGGTGGTCACCCGCCGCCGCGTCTACGGGTACACCACCGGGGTCGGCGCCAACCGCACCACCGACATCAGCGAGGCCGCCGCCGACGAGCAGGGCATGCGGCTGCTGCGCAGCCACAGCGGCGCCATCGGCCCGCTGGTCCCGGTCGAGCAGACCCGGGCGATGCTGGCGGTCCGGCTGAACCAGCTGCTGCGGGCCGGTTCGGCGATCAGCGCCGACGTGGTGGACCGGATCGCCGAGGCCCTCGGCAGCGGCCACGTCCCCGAGGTGCACACCTACGGCTCGATCGGCACCGGGGACCTGACCGCGCTGGGCGAACTCGGCCTGGCCCTGGCCGGGGAGCACCCCTGGCGCAAGGGCGAGGGCAGCGGCCCCGCCCCCGAACCGCTGGCCCTGGACCTCTGGGACGCGCTGCCGCTGATGTCCAGCAGCGCCCTGACCATCGGTCAGGCGGCGCTGGCGCACCACGACCTGAACGCCCTGCTGGACGCCGTCCCGCTGATCGCGGCGCTCTCCCTCACCGTGGTCCACGGCTCCACCGAGCCCTACTCCTCGGTGGTGCACGCGCTGCGCCCGCACGCCGGGGCGACCCGGCTGTCCGCCCGGATGCGGGACCTGCTCGACCCGCTCCCCTGGGAACCGCCGCTGGTGCAGGACCCGTACGGCTTCCGCTGCCTGCCGCAGGTGCACGGCGCGGCCCTGGACGCCGCCGACGCGCTGGAGTCCGTCCTCGCCATCGAGATCAACGCCGCCTCGGAGAACCCCCTGCTCTCCCTGGAGCCCGCCGACTACCACCACCACGGCGGCTTCCACCAGGCCTCGTTGGCGCTGGCCGGCGACCAGCTCCGGCTGGCCGTGCTGGGGACGGCCCAGCTGTCCACGGCCAGGGTCGGGGTGCTGGTCTCGCCGGTCTTCACCGGCCTGCCGGCCTTCCTGGCCCAGGACGAGGACGGCAGCAGCGGCGTCATGATCACCGAGTACGCCGCCCAGTCGGCCCTGGCCGACCTGCGCACCCTGGCCCAGCCGGTGACCCTGGGCCACGCCGTGCTGTCGCGCGGCGTCGAGGAGCACGCCAGCTTCGCAGCCGGCGGCGCCCGGCACCTGCTGGACAGCGTCGCCCTGTTCCGGCTGGTCCTCGCCTGCGAACTGGTCGCCGCGGTCCGGGCGCTGCGGATGAACGGGGTGATCCTGGACCCGGCGACGGAGCTGGGCCGCTTCCAGCGCGACGCCGGCGCCGTCCTCGACCCCGGCACCGCCGACCGGGACCTGACCCCCGACGTCGAGGCGGCAGCCGCGCTGTTGGCCCGGCCCTTGCTGTGAAAGCTTGCAGGCGAACGGAGTTGGGGCGGAGGACCCCGGAGGAGCGATGATGGGGGAAGGCCGTCACCGAGCAGGTGCGACCCGTTACGCAGAAGAAGTAGGGATATGCCGTGGGAACGACCGGGACGATTCTGGTGGTGCTCGGCGCCTGGTTCGTCGGCTCTCTTTTCCTGGGGCTGCTGGTAGGCCGCATGCTGCGTTTCGGCCGCCTGCGCCCGGGCCCCCGCGCGGACGACGCGGCGCCTCCCCCCGCCCCCGACCCTGCCAGGACCGAGCCTCAGCCCCCGCCGCGGGACGCCCGCCCGTAGCGGCCCGCCGGGGCCGTTCGGCACCGTTCGGCACCTTCGGACGAACCTTTTGCTGAAGGGTGGTGAATTCCCGGGCGTCCAGGGGATGATGGCTGCATGACCGCCACGCGTCGTGCCGTCGAGCAGCTAGCGACCTGGCCCGACCTCAGCACCGCACCGGCCAGTTGCGGCACCGGATCAGCGATCTTCGCGGACGGCCGCGAGATCGTGCACCTGCACACCGAGCGGGATGCCGACGTGCTGCTCACCCGCCCGGTGATCGAGCGCATCCACGACGAGCTGGAGCGCTCCACCGCCTTCCGGCTGCATCCGGGTTCGGCCTGGGCCACCGTGCACCTCGACTGCGACGCCGACGGGGACCTGCTGGTCTCCCTGGTGAGCCTGTGCCTCAAGGCCGACTGCGGCCCCAGCGAGCCCTGCAACATGGGCCGCATCGAGATCATCCACGCCGCCTGAGTCCTTTGTCTCCAGG
This sequence comes from Streptacidiphilus jeojiensis, assembly GCF_042510965.1. Classification (NCBI taxonomy): domain Bacteria; kingdom Bacillati; phylum Actinomycetota; class Actinomycetes; order Kitasatosporales; family Streptomycetaceae; genus Streptacidiphilus; species Streptacidiphilus jeojiensis. Next base: position 687,916 of record NZ_JBEUKS010000002.1, on the reverse strand, counting down.
GGCGCGGGGAACTGCGCTGCCAACCATGCACCTTCGTAGGGCGTTGGCCCCGCAGTTCCCCGCGCCCCTCAAGAATGGTTACGGCAGGTTCCTGGCCATCACGATGCGCTGGACCTGGTTGGTGCCCTCGTAGATCTGGGTGATCTTGGCGTCGCGCATCATCCGCTCCAGCGGATAGTCCCGGGTGTAGCCGTAGCCGCCCAGCAACTGCACCGCGTCGGTGGTGATCTCCATCGCCGCGTCCGAGGCGAAGCACTTCGCCGCGGCGCCGAAGAAGGTCAGGTCCCCGTCGCCGCGCTGGGAGCGGGCCGCGGCCGCGTAGGTGAGCTGGCGGGCCGCCTCCAGCTTCATGGCCATGTCGGCGAGCATGAACTGGATGCCCTGGAACTCGGCGATCGCCTTGCCGAACTGCTTGCGCTCCTTGACGTAGCCGGCCGCGTAGTCCAGCGCGCCCTGGGCGATCCCCAGCGCCTGCGCCGCGATGGTGATCCGGGTGTGGTCCAGGGTCTTCATCGCGGTGGCGAAGCCGGTGCCCTCGGCGCCGATGATGCGGTCGGCCGGGATGCGGACGTTGTCCAGGTAGACCTCGCGGGTCGGCGAGCCCTTGATGCCCAGCTTCTTCTCCGGCGCGCCGAAGGACACCCCCTCGTCGCCCTTCTCCACCACGAACGCGGAGATGCCCTTGGAGCGCTTCTCGGGGTCGGTGACCGCCATCACCGTGTAGAACTCGGACACCCCGGCGTTGGTGATCCACCGCTTGACCCCGTTGAGCACCCAGAAGTCGCCGTCGCGCACCGCGCGGGTCTTCATCCCGGCCGCGTCGGAGCCCGCGTCCGGCTCGGACAGGCAGTAGGAGAACATGCCCTGCCCGGCCGCCAGCGGGGCCAGGTACTTCTGCTTCAGCGCCTCGTCGCCGGAGAGGATCACCGGCAGCGAGCCCAGCTTGTTGACGGCCGGGATCAGCGAGGACGAGGCACAGACCCGGGCCACCTCCTCGATCACGATGACCGTCGCCAGCGCGTCGGCGCCGGCGCCGCCGTACTCCTCGGGGACGTGCACCGCGTGCAGGTCGTTGGCGGTGAGCGCGTCCAGCGCCTCCTGCGGGAAGCGGGCCTGCTCGTCCACCTCCGCGGCGAACGGGGCGATCTTGGACTCGGCGAGCGAACGCACCGCGTCCCGGAGCATCTCGTGCTCCTCGGACACCCGGAACAGGTCGAAGTCCGCGGACCCGTTGGACGAACCATTGGACGCCATGCGCCTCACCCCAAGTTATCTACCGTTAAGTAACATCTGCTCACTCCAGATTCTAGAGCTTCCGGCGTTCAGTGCGTTGCGTGACCTCCGCAACAGCGTTCAGACTTCGCGGGTAGTATCCGCAGGCCCGTCTTACTTGCTCTACACAATCCATCCGGCGGAAGGACGTTCAGCGCCGTGAAGATCACCGTCATCGGGACCGGCTACCTGGGGACCACCCACGCAGCCTGCATGGCAGAGCTCGGCTTCGAGGTCCTGGGGCTCGACATCCTTCCCGAACGGGTGGCCGCGCTCGCCTCCGGGAACGTCCCGATGTACGAGCCGGGCCTGGAGGAGCTGCTGCGCAAGCATCTGCACGGGCTGGAGGGCTCCACCGGGCGCCTGCGCTTCACGACCTCCTGGGAGGAGGTCGGCGACTTCGGCGACGTCCACTTCATCTGCACCAACACCCCGCAGCGGCGCGGCGAGTTCGCCTGCGACATGAGCTACGTCGAGTCCGCCTTCGACCTGCTGGCTCCGCACCTGAAGCGGCCGACCCTGGTGGTCGGGAAGTCCACCGTCCCGGTCGGCAGCGCGGACCGGCTCTCCCGCCGGCTGGCCGAGTCCGCCCCGGCCGGCGCCGCCGCCGAGGTCGCCTGGAACCCCGAGTTCCTGCGCGAGGGCTTCGCCGTCGACGACACGCTGAACCCGGACCGGCTGGTCATCGGCGTCCGCAGCGCCGAGGCCGAGGCCACCCTGCGCGAGCTGTACGCGCCGCTGATCGACAAGGGCACCCCGCTGGTCGTCACCGACTTCCCCACCGCCGAGCTGGTGAAGACCGCCGCCAACTCCTTCCTGGCCACCAAGATCTCCTTCATCAACGCCATGGCCGAGGTCTGCGAGGCCTCCGGCGCCGATGTGGTGCAGCTGTCCGGGGCGCTCGCCCACGACACCCGGATCGGCGGCCGGTTCCTCAACGCCGGCCTGGGCTTCGGCGGCGGCTGCCTGCCCAAGGACATCCGCGCCTTCATGGCCAGGGCCGGGGAGCTGGGCGCCGACCAGGCGCTGACCTTCCTGCGCGAGGTCGACTCCATCAACATGCGGCGCCGCTCCCGGATGGTCGAGCTGGCCCGCGAGCAGTGCGGCGGCGCGCTGCTCGGCCGCCGGATCGCGGTCCTCGGCGCGGCCTTCAAGCCCGACTCCGACGACGTGCGCGACTCCCCCGCGCTCAACGTGGCCGGACAGCTCCAGCTGCAGGGCGCGCAGGTCACCGTCTACGACCCCAAGGCGATGGACAACGCGCGGAAGATGTTCCCCGCGCTGAACTACGCCGAGTCGGTGCTGGAGGCCGTCACCGGCGCCCATGTGGTGCTGCACCTCACCGAGTGGCAGGAGTTCCGCTCCATGGACCCGGACGAGCTCGCCGAGGTCGTCGCCGAACCGCGGATCCTGGACGGCCGCAACGTGCTCGACCCGCAGCAGTGGCGCGACGCCGGCTGGACCTACCGCGCCCTGGGCCGCCCCAGCTGAAACCCCGGCCCGGAATGCAGCCGCCGGTCCGCCGGTTCTCCCGAGTGACCGGGAGAACCGGCGGGACCGAGGGCCTACGGCCAGGGAGCACACCGATGAGCAGCTACGGCGACGACGCCACCGTCCGCGCGATCCTGGAGGGCACCGGGGACACCTGGGCGGTGGTCGGGCTCTCCAACAACACCGCACGCGCCGCCTACGGGGTGGCCAGGGTGCTGCAGCGCTACGGCAAGCGGGTGGTGCCGGTGCACCCGTCGGCCGAGACGGTGCACGGCGAGCAGGGCTACCCCTCGCTCTCCGCCGTGCCCTTCCCGGTGGACGTGGTGGACGTCTTCGTCAACAGCAGCCTGGCCGGAGCCGTCGCCGACGAGGCGGTGGCCATCGGCGCCAAGGCGGTCTGGTTCCAGCTGGACGTCATCGACGAGGACGCCTACCGACGCACCCGCGACGCAGGCCTGACCATGGTGATGAACCGCTGCCCGGCGATCGAGATCCCCCGCCTGTCCCACTGAAGCACGGGTCAGCGATGCCGCTTGGGCGGGTACAGCACCAGCTCGGAGGTGTCGACCGTCCAGTCGCCCACGGAGATCACATCGCCGAAGGTGTACGGCCGCGACTCGCGGTAGGTCTTGCCGTCGCTGTCCCAGTAGTAGAGGCAGGTTCCGTTGCGGGGATCAACGATGAGGTAGCGGGGGACGCCCATCAGCGGGTAGTCCCGGACCTTGTCGATGTAGTCGTTCTCCGGATTGGAGGGAGAGACGATCTCCACCGCGAGATGGACAGCGGTGGCGTCGACGGCCTCGGACGTGACGGCGGCGTCCTCGTCCACAACAGCGACATCGGGGCGGCGCATCTTCGCCGCAAGCGGATGTTCGATGTCGAAACCCCCCGCGAAGAGGCCCTCCGGCAGCTGCCGGGTGAGCTGGTTGGCAATACGCATCGCGTCCAGGTCATGAGCCCCCGAGTGGCCCATCATCATGACGATCTTGCCGTCGCTGATCTCGATGTGCGGACCGAACGGCGCCGGGGGCTCGAAGTGCTCAGCAAACTCACGCAAGTGCTGATAAATCGACCGCTCCGCCATGACTCCACGATAGCGGGCCAGTCCTAGAGCCTGCGGCGCACCGGCCCCACGGTCATCCACGCAGGAACGAGGCGGGTGCGGCTGGTGAAGGTGTCCAGCACGACGGGTTGCATCGCGGCGGACTCAGGCCACGTTGCCATGACGTTCGGCGTGGATGAAGGCGAGGAACGCAGGTCTTCGAACTTAGGCGGTGTGGAGGTGTCCGCGGACCCGGCGGGTGGTGACGCAGCGTGCGCGTAGACGTTGGTTGATCAGGCTGTTCCACATGGTGCTGAACTGGGTGTCGGTGAGGCGTGGAACTACCTCTTCTTCTTGATCTCCGCAGCTCGTTGCTCGACGTCGGGGAGAAACCAAGCGGGCACCTCGCCGGTGGATCGGAGATGTCTCCGCTCCTCCGGCGTGAGGTTATTGGCGGCGGCATCTACCGCAAACGCGTAGTCGGCCAACTTGTCCGATGCCTCGTCACGTCGAGCGCTGCCACCAAGCCGTGCACCGCCCCGAGTACGACCTCCCATGACTGCTAGGAGGCCGAAAAAGCCGAGCTTGCGGGCCTTCTTGTCAAGCGAGTCGCGAACAGAAAGCCAGCAAAGCCGGTCGTCACTCACATTCGGGACATGTTGCGGCTGTGTCATTTTGATTCCTCTTTCCTGATGGCGGCCCGTAGGGCCGCGGCGCGGGCTGCGGCGGCACGTTCGGCCGCGGTGCCTACCGGTTCTGGTGTGGGTGTCGGTGTGGATGCTCTTGGCGGTGCTGCTTGTGAGGCGCACAGATCCCGGCCGACGAAGGGGCCGCACTCGGATACTGACGAACCGGTGCCGACGGTCCAACTGGTGGATCCTGGATTCGTTGTGGCGTAGGTCGTCGACCCGGTGACGGACTGTGCGGAGCAGTTGCTCGAGCCGGAGGAGCCAAAGAGTTCGTAGCCCCCCGAGCGAGGCCGATCGCCCTACCTACGGCCCAGCGCTGGAGTTCCGGTCGTCGGTCGTATCGGCTGCGGCAGCCGCTGACTCACGATTGCGGCCTCAACTGTGGAAGCGGCGGAGCGGTGAACCCCACGGTCAGCAGCGAGGCGAGTGCGGCTGGTGTCGCCGCCTTGGGAGTCAGGCTGGTCATCCCAGCGAGCGGAGACTGTGTGATCACCACGAAACGGATAACACCCGCACCCTGGGCAGCAAGCCAAGCAGCCACCGCCGAGCGCGCCGCACTGTTGGCGGCGACGACGGTCCCGCAGCGAAGCTGCACCAGAGTATTCACATACGCGGCGGGATCAGCCCCGTGCGGAACCGTGTAGCGCTGCGCGACGGTCTTTCCGACCTCTGCCACCGCTTGCCGCAAGTCGGCCCACACAGAAGCCGACGTGGCGTCAACCCCGCCCAGCAGACAGACCCGCGCCAGGGAGTCCGCCTGCGACACAGCCGCCGGAGGGCGCGGCGAGGGGGATCCTTTACCGCCTAGCCAGCAGGCGACACCGACGACGACAAGTAGAGCCATGCCGCCTACTGCCAGCCACATCCGGGACCGCAACCGACCCATGGCACCGAGGCCCTTCACCCGAGCAACCCCCTTCGCACGCACCTAATCGAAATCATCCATAGCTGTAGCTGGCCACATCAGATAGACACCCAGCCCGCTGCCACTCGCGAAAGAATATGGATGCCAGCGGGAACAGACGCCCGGGGAACCTGCAGACTTCGCATGGCACACACCCCTACGAGCCAACGCCCAGCAAGCATTCGTCGGCAAAATCGGACAACCAATAAATAAGGTCCCTCATTCGATCCAAGAATCCCGGGTCGAGGATTTTCTTTCCCGCCATCCATTGCTCCCAGGGTCCTCCACTTTCAAGCAGAGGGCGCGAGTGGACGGAGCCTCTCTTCGCATCGATCACCGACAGGGCGCCCATTGCCCACCCGCAATCAGTGCTCATACCTGGCTGGCATAGATAGACCCCCAGGTAATCCTCGAGCGCGAGGGCATCTTCCTCTCCTCCGAATCTCGCCAGGGCGAAACAGTAACCCTTTCCCACATAAGGCTCTCCGACAGGTTGCAACAGATTCCTGATGCCCTGTGCAAACTGGAGCCGACGAGAGAATCCTACTAGCCATGCGGCAGTTAGGCGCCCTCGCCAACCTTCAGCCATTAGTACTTCGATTTCATCATCGGAGACCGAGAGCGAATCTGTAGCCAAGTCCCGCCCGAACGCGACAACTCGCGCCTCTGGGAGATCTCTGAAGTTCGCGGCGATCAGCTTTCTGTAGCGCCCATTCAGCTGTGCATACCGCACGAAGGGTTCAGATGGTTCGCTCATGCCATACATTCTCTTCACAATTCTATTGAGGCTGGCCGAACGGTCCGTAGTTGCAGCTAATCTCACATCCAGAGACCGTTCCCTTTACAAGGATCTCCAACTCTTCAAGACCCATCTGCCCTGCGACGGACATCCGACTGGGACTGAAGTCGCTGAACGGCTTTCGCAGAATCAGGAGGTCTTGGTCGTACAGGTCACCATCCTTCGCGAACTCCTGTGCTGTCTCCAGATCAGGCGTCCAAGACGTGAATTCACTGTTCATATCACCCATCTGATGTGCCATGGGATCACTATGGCCGCCCTTCGGTTGAGAAATACCCTCTAGAGCCAGCCCTCGGAGAGGGTGAGGATTCGTCACTCCTCGGTAGAGATACTTCCCATCTGCATCGTGATAGTTCTTCGCCCGCTCGATCACATCCGTAGCCGTCGGACCGTACGTGTCGTCCGCCAGTACAGCGGTCTCCAAGTCCGACGCAGCCCCGAGTGGCACGCAGTAGCCGGCGCCGGCGCCGCTCGGGTTGCAGTAGACGGTGCCGGTTTCGGGGTCGAGGAGGTTGCCTTCGGCGGTGCACTGGAAGCCTAGCAATGCGCCGGAGCAGGCGGTCTGGCCGACTGTGTCGGAGTCGAGTTGGGTGTCTGAGGCGGGGTCTGCGTCGTCCTCGGAGGCGTTGACGGTGGCGGTGGGTGTTGCGGCGCCCCTGCCGCCGGTCCTGACGGTGAGGCTGCTCTTGCCGATGGAGGCGGTGAGGTGTTTGGCGTGTGTTCTGATGGCGGCGCGTCGGGCTGCGGCGCGGGCTGCGGCGGCGCGTTCGGCTGCGGCGCGGGCGGCTGCGTCGGCGGCGGCCTGGGCTGCGGCGGAGGCCCGGCTGCTGTGGCGGGTCGATCCGTGGTGGCGGGATGACGCGCTGGAGGTCGATGAGGTGTAGTGCCTCGGGAAGTTGGTGCTCTCGTCGCTGCCGGTGCTGGACTTCGACCTGGTCTTGGTCTTGTTGCCTGAGGTGAGGCGGGTCCCGGACTCGCGCCTGGCCTCTTCGAGCTGTTCCTCGTTGCTTGTCTCCTCCTCGGACGCCTCGTCGACCTCCGCGACCTCGGCCGCTGTCTCCCCTTCCTCGCCTTCCCCTTCGCCGCCCCAGTCGATGGAGATGTCGCCGAACTCGCCGACTGCGATGGTCTCGCCGCCTCCGCCGCCGCCTTCGGAGGCGTAGTGGCCGGTGGGATCTGTCCCCGTCAGGGGGCTGTCGTCGGTATAGGCGTAGGCGTTGGCACTGGCACTGTTGCCGACAGGGCTGTTGTCGACGGTGTCAGCGGAGTCGAAGGTGCCGGTGCCCGGGGTGTACCAGCGGGCGAGCATGTTGACGTCGCCGGTGGCGGCGTCGGTGTACTCGCTCTGGTAGCCGAGGTTGCCGGTCAGGGTACTGGCGGTGCTGTTACCCCAGGGGTCGTAGGTGGCGGAGCCGGTGAGAGTGGTAGCCGTAGCGGTGAACTGGGCGACGAGGTCGGTGTGCAGGTCGGTCCAGGCCAGGGTCGCACCGCTGGTTCCGGTCTCGCCGGTGAGGGCGCCGGTGGCGTCGCGACTGTAGGTGGTGGTGCCGTCGGAGGCGACCGTGTTGTCCTGCCCCGAGTAGGTGAGGCTGGTGGCGCCCGCGGTGATGACCCGGCCGAGGGCGTCGTAGGTGTAGCTGGTCGCGCCGGCGGTGGCCTCCTGACCGTAGGCGTCGAAGGCGTAGGCCTCGGTGCCCTGGGTGACGGTGTCGGTCTTGCCGGCCAGGGTGCCCCGGGCGGTGTAGCTGTAGGTGCTGCTTCCGTCGCTGGTGAGCTGGTCGCGGGCGTTGTAGGTGGAGCTGGTCGACCCAGAGGTGAGGCGGTTGCCGTCGGCGTCGTAGGTGTACGCCGTGGTCGTGGTGCCGTTGTTCCAGGAGGTGAGGCGGCCCGCGTCGTCGTAGGTGTAGGTGTTGGCCGAGGCGCCGTCCAGGCCGGTGCTGGTCTTGGAGGTGAGATTGCTGTCCAGGTCCCAGCCGTAGTTGATGGAGGCGATGGCGGTGCCCGCCGAAGTGGCGAGCCTGTCCGATGTCTCGCGGTGCTGCGCGTCGTAGGTGTAACTGCGGACGTCCCCTGACGCACCGTAGGAGATCGTGGAGGTCTGGGAGAGGCTGTTGTACGCGTAGCTCGCGGTGGTCCCGGTACTGGCGTCGGTGTCGGTGGCCAGGCGCCCATCGGTGTCGTAGGTGTAGCTGCTGGTGCCTGAGGAATCGGTTCGGGTCAGCGGGCTCTGGTCGGCGTTGTAGGTGAAGCCGGAACTGCCCGCCTGGCCGGTCTCGGTGAGCAGGTCGCCGAGGGCGTTGGTGTTGTAGTACTCCCAGGTACTGCCGGTCGCGGAGGCGACCAAGTGCTGGTTGAGGGAGTAGTCGAAGGTACGGGTGGCGGTGGTGGCGTCGGCTCCGCCTGGGCTTTCGGAGGTGAGGTCGCCGAGCGCGTCGTAGCTGTTGGTGAGGGTGACTCCGCCTGGCTGGGTCTGGGTGGTCAGCTCAACGAGACTGTCGTAGGTGTAGCTGGTGGTGCGGTCCGCAGTGCTGGTGTAGCCGGTGACGGCCGGGACCTCCTTGGATGCCTGCAGGCCGAGCGAGTTGTAGGTGTAGTAGGTCCAGGCCAGGTTGCCGTCCTTGTAGGCGGTCTGGTTGCCGTCGGCGTCGTAGCCGTACTTGGTGGTGATCGAGGTGGTGGCGTCGACCGGCTCGACCTGCGAGGTGAGCTCGCCCAGGACGTCGTAGCCGAAGGTGGTCGTGTTGCCCAGTTCGTCGGTGCTGCTGGTGAGGTAGCCGTTGGCGCTGTAGGTGGCCGAGGTGGAACTGAGGACGGTGCCGCCGGCGGACTCCTTGGCGGTGGCGGTCATGCGTCCGGCGGCGTCGTAGGTGGCGGCCTGGATACTGCTGTCCGGCAGGACGGTCTTGGTCACATCACCGAGCAGGTCGTAGCTGTAGTGGGTGGTGTCGCCGGTGGTGTCGGCCTCGGTGAGGGTCTGGCCCAGCGCGTCGTAGGTGTAAGTGGCGCTCACCCCACTGGCCGAGGCAGTCTTGGCGACTTCGCCCGCGGTGTTGTACGTACTGGTCGTGAGCAGCTTGCTGGTGGCGCTGGTGGACGTGTACACGTACGCCCACGTGCTGCTGGTGCGGCCCAGGTCGTCGTAGCCGGTGTGGGTGACCGATCCGTAGGGGGAGGTCTGGGTCAGCTGGTCGCCGGCCAGGTCGTAGCTATAGGTCCAGGTTCCCTGCGTGGCGGTACCCGCGATGGAGATGGCGGGATTGGTCTTCTCGACCATGTCGTCCAGCTGGTCGTAGCTGTAGTCGGTCTCGTTGCCCTCGGCGTCCGTCTCGGTCAGCGTGTTGCCGTCCGCGTCGTAGGTCCAGGCCGTGGTGGCAGAGGTGCCGTTGTAGGTCGGCAGGGTGGTCCCGGTCTTGCGCCCGTCTGCGTCGTAGGCGGTGGCGGTGATGTCGCCGAGCGCATCCTCGGCCTCGGTGCGGTCACCGAAGGTGTCATAGCCCTCCAGGGTGGTCGGGTAAACGGCCGTGGTGGCTCCGGTACCCGGCGTGGTGGTGGTGACCTGGGGAGCGATGGTGCTGGTCAGCTGTCCGGCTTCGTCGTTGCTGTAGGTGTAGACGCTGCCGTGCGGATTGGTCATGGAGGTCTTCAGCCCGCGTTCGTCGTACCCCCACTTGGTGGTCAGCCCGCTGCTACTGCTCAAGGCGTGGACTGCGGTGAGTCTGTCTCCCGCCACGTCGTAGGTGTACGTCCACTTCTGTGCGGTGTCTCCGGCGGTGTCGGTCTGGGTGGAGGTCAGCGGGTGCGAGTCAGCGTCGAAGGTGTAGGCGGTCACCTGGTCCGCACCCGAGGGATCCACCGCGACGGCGGTGGTGCGGTCGGCCGCGTCCAGTGTGTAGTCGGTGGTCAGCGTGCCGTTCTTGGTCGTCTTCTCGATCAGATTGCCGGCGTCGTCGTAGGAATCGGCGGCGTCGACGTAGCTGCTGCCCGAGGAGCCGGTCTCGGTGACCTGCTTGGTCAGCCCGTTGTCGTAGTACGCATGGCTCGTGGTGACGCCGATCGCGTCGGTCACGGTGGACAGCTGCCCGGCCGCGTCGTAGGTGCGGGTCTCCAGCAGTTTGCCGGCGGCGGTTTGGGTGGTCGCGGAGGAGCCGGTGTAGTTGGTCAGAGTGGTGGTCAGCAGGTCGCCGTCGCCGTCGTAGGTGTAGGCGTACTCCTGCCCGTTCGCGTCGCTCTCCCCGGTTCGGTTGCCGAAGGCGTCGTAGCTGTAGCTGGTCTCGTAGCCGATCGGATCGGTAGTGGTGGCCAGTTCGCCCTGGCCGTTGTAGGTGTCCGTGGTGGTGCGGGAGGAATCGGAGCCGGTGGTGTCCGCCACCGTGGTGGTCAGTGTGTTTCCGTCGGCGTCATAGCTGTAGCTGGTCCGAGCGGTGTGGACGGTGCCGGTCACGGCGTCGGTGGTCGACGGGTCGGTCTCGGACATCGTCCGCCCCAGCGGGTCGTAGCTGTACGTCGTGACCAGACCACCCGGGTAGGTGTCCGAGACCTCCGTCTCCGTCAGCACCCGCCCGAGGCCGTCATAGGTGTACCGGGTGATCAGCCCGAGCGGGGAAGTGGTCTGGGCGAGATCGCCGTCGGCGTAGTAGAGGTAGCCGGTAACGGCTCCACCCGGGGTGGTGACCGAGGCCAGCAGCCCGGCCGGAACCGTGGTCCCGGAGACATACCCGGCCGTCGAGGCCGTGGTGTACGCCCGTGTGGTCGTCAGCCCCGCACTGTGGCCGGTGACCGCCGGAGTGGTCGCAGTCAGCAGGTTGCCGTTGGTGTCGTAGGTGTCCACGGTGCGGTAGGTGGTATCCGAGGAACTGGACGAACGCCCGTCGGACGATGTCAGCAGCTTGTCGTTGCGCGGATCGGTGTCCGAGTCCGAATCCAGGTAGTAGGTGTAGTACGAGGTCGAACAGAGTGAGGCCGACAGGTCCTGACAGGTCGTCCTGGAGACGACGTCCCCACGCGAGTTGTGGCCGGTGGTGGTCACGTTCCCGTTCGGATCGGTCGTGGTGTAAACGAACCCGGCCATGTCGTACCCGTAGGAGGTGGTACCGCCCGTACCGTCGCTCTGCGACAGGATCCGACCGCTGTCGGACAGGTCATAGACGGACGACAAGGTGTTCCCGCCCGGATCGGTGACGTCCACCGTCTCGGTGGCCACCGTGCCCGAGGACTGCTTGTACGCCTGCCACTGAGCCGTGACCTGCGTGGCTGTCAGGGCGTGGCTGTAGAAGGCGACCTCGGCGATCCTGCCGGTGAAGTAGGAGACATCGCCGGGTGAGTCGATCCAGCTCTTGGCATATCCGGCCCCGATGTAGGTCAGTGCGTTGGACTGGTCGTCCGGGGTGCCCGAGAAGGTGTCCTGCTTGACCCCGTCCAGGTACAGCGTCTGCGTCGAACCGTTCGACGAGAGCACCGCATGGTGCCAGACACTGTCGGTGACCGTTGAAGTCGAACCAAAATCCGCACTGCCCGAACCACTGACACTCCACCAGTGACCGTGCAACTTCCCGTCAGAACCCACGTACAGCACCGGCGTCCACGTCCCCGAAGCCGCGGTGGTGCCGTCGATGGCCACGGACTGGTCCCCGATCAGCACTCCGGAGGTCGAGGTCTTGAACCACAACGAGACCGCCCGGTCGGTGCTGGCGTGCAGCATGCTCGCGTCCACCGAGACGTAGGAGTCCGATCCCCCGAAGCTCGCCGCCGTGGACGCGGTGGAGTCCTTCGCGCTGAACGGGCCGGTGACTCCCAACGTCGCATCGTTGTAGGTGCCTTCCCCGCCGTTGACCTCGTCCGCGGCGTAGGTGGCTGAGGAGTCATCGCCCAGTTGCCAGTAGCCCGTGGGGTCCGCTCCAAGCACCGCACCGTGGAAGACCGCACTGGAACCGGCCACTGTGGGCGAGCCGAGCGTGTAGGTGCCACCGTCCGCGTCGGTCACTGAGGTGAGCCGGTCAGCCGCAGTGTCGTAGGAGACCTGCGCGGTGGTGCGCCCGGCCGGGCTGGTGGCCTTGGTCATGAACGCCGCACTGCTGCTCCCCGCCGTGTACAGGTCGCTGACCTGCGAGGAGGTCAGCGGAGCGCTGTAGAAGGAGACATCGGAGATCGAGCCGGTGAAGTAGGAGACATCGCCGGGTGAGTCGATCCAGGCGTCCGCGAAACCCGCCCCGACATAGGTGTACACATTCGACTGGTCGTCGGGGGTGCCCGAGAAGGTGTCCTGCTTGACCCCGTCCAGGTACAGCGTCTGCGTCGAACCGTTCGACGAGAGCACCGCATGGTGCCAGACACTGTCGGTGACCGTTGAAGTCGAACCGAAATCCGCACTGCCCGAACCACTGACACTCCACCAGTGACCGTGCAACTTCCCGTCAGAACCCACGTACAGCACCGGCGTCCACGTCCCCGAAGCCGCGGTGGCCCCGGTTACCGACGCCGACTGGTCCCCGATCAGGACTCCCTCGCTGGAGGTCTTGAACCACAGGGAAACCGCGCGGGAAGTACTGGCGTGCAGCGGCGCCGCCGGCACTTTCACATAGCCGGTCCCGGCGAAGGTCGCCGCTGTGGCCGACGAGCCGACCAACGGACCTGTACTGCCGCCCAGAGTGGTGTTCTTGTAACTGCCCGCGTCGGTCTGCTCGTTGGCGAGCACCGACGAGGCAGCTGTCGAGGTCCCCGATGCCTCGTCCAGCCGCCAGTACCCGGCCGGATCCGCGTCCAGGACGGCCGCCGGATAGTTCGATCCCGCGCTGTAGCTGTAGGAGTAGCACGAGCTCGACGCGGTCGCCGACGCCGACTCCGACGGCGGGCACACCTTCGTGAGCTTGTCCCCGGTGTACCCGTAGCTCCACAGCACTGCGGTGGACGTGCTGCCGCTGGTCGCATCGTCCGTGGTCACCGTGGCGACATGGGCATGAGCGGCCCCCGACGGTGTGGACCAGGTGAAGGACAGCGACCGCCCCGAGGACGAGTTGGTCACCTGGGTCAGCTGGTACGAGGAGTTGTACCCGAAGGTCTCCGAAAGACCCGCATGTGTGGTGATCTTCGACAGCAGCCAGATGTTGGTTCCCCCGGCCGTGGCGAAGGTGTACGTCGTCCCCGAGGTCTCCGTCAGCGCATATCCCGAGGACAGCGCCTTCAGCGTGGCGTAGGTGCCGGACGGTGGCGTGTAGCCCGCCGAGGAGTATCCATAGCGGAGCTCCTGCCCTCCGTCGTCGGTGACCACCACGTTCTTGGACCCGTCGGCATCCATCACTGCGCGCATGTCGGCGATCGAGGACCAGCCGGCACCGAATGCCGCGCCGCTGCGTGCATCCAGCGAGTTGTACGCACGCGTGACTGCCAGCGAGGGTCCCACCGTGGTCACCTTCGCGTCGGTGACCGAGGTGGTGTAGTTACCCGCCTCCTCGTCGTACCCGTGCCCGCCGTTCTGCGCGAGCCTGGAGGCGACCAGCGGCTGCGCCACCTGCGTACCCAACGCCTGCTGACCGCTGACGGTCGTCGACCAACCGTCGTAGGTCGACACCTTCCAGTAGTACGAGGTGGACCACGACAGATCCCCCGAGGGCACCGTCCACTTCGCCGAGGACTGCCAGCCCGAGGTGTCGAGTTGCGTGCCCGCCGACGAGTACAGCGCGAAATCGTACTTCAGCGCCGAATTCGGCCAGGTGTCCGGATCGACTGCCTTGGCCTGCAACTGCGGTGTCAGCGACGGCGACGAGAATCCGGACTTCGGATACGTGTGCTCGATATCGGGGGCGACGTTCTTGGCATACGTCAGCGTCATGTACGGCGAATGGTCCGAGACCTGCGAGGAGGCGAACTTCTTCCACTGGTAGGAACTCGTCGCCGACGAGAACACCGACAGGCCGTAGTTGGTCGTGCTTCCCAGTGCGATGTCCTGGAAGTACGTCGTGTCCAGGTCCGTGTCCTGCCACTCCCCCACGCTGGTTGACACCGACGTGTTGGCACAGACCGAGGATGAGGCCGTTCCTGACCACGACCCGATCGAGTCCGCCGTGTCCGGCCGGTCCGACCACGATTTCGAGCCCGTGACACTCCATGACTCCGATATCGGGTACACCCTGTAGGTGGTGCTCGTGCTGCAGGTGTACGCCCAGATGTCGAACAGGTGCAGGTCGGCGTCGGTGATGTGATACCCGTCCGTGTCCGGAAGGGACGGGAACTTCATGAAGGTCTGCGCGATGTAGGACCCACCGTCGGGCGTGCCCACCCGCAGCATCGTGTCGGAGGAGTAGTCATAGGTGTTCGGGTAGTACACGTACGTCGTGTCGGTCTTGCCCGCGATCGACACCGTCATCGTGGGGTCCACCGTCACCGGGAACTGCAGCGACGAGTCCGCCAGCCACGACGGGTCCAGCGACAGCTCGATCGCCGGCGACCCGTCCACCTCGGTCACCGAGTAGGACATCGCCCAGTCCTCGTGCGCCTCGCCCGTCAGCGGGTCCACGGAAGAGTCCCGGGCGAAGGGCTGTGGCAGCGTCGCCGCCACCGCGCCCGCGGCGTCCACCAGTTCGACCGTGCCGTCCGAAGCGGTAGTCAGGGTCAGACCCTTGAGCGACATCGGAAACACCCAGGTCGTCGGCGCGTCGGCGGCCGTGAGAACCAGTGACTCCTTCACGCCATCCGTGGTCGGCTGCAGTACCAGGTTCGTATCGGTCAGGATCCCGTCGTACTCCACCGACGAGCCCGACGCCGACGACGTGACCTCGTTCGCCCCTGCCAGGGACCACGCCACCGACTCCGAGCCGGAGATGTCCAGGGTTGCCAGTTCACCGGAGGAGGACCCGCTCGTCACCGTCGAATCCGACAGTGCGGCTGCCTGGGTCACCTTCCACGGGAGGGCGGAAGTCGCCACCGCCGAGCGCACCGAGCCTGAGCCGGTCGCGGACGAGGCCGACGTCCGCGTGCCGGACGAAACGCTGGCAGCGAAGGAGACCCCCAGCGCGTTCGACTTCTCGTGCCAGCGCCCGTCGCTGCCCTTCGCCACCGAGGTGTCAATCGGCTGCCAGCCTCCGGAGGAGTCCAGGTAGTTGATCCGGGTCTGGGAGACCCGCTTGGTCACCGAACCATCGGCGTTCTCGTAGTAGTCGAACTGCGCCCCAGACTTGGTCGCCACTCGGGAACTCGTCCGTGCGTTGAAACCCTTGGGCACATCCGTCGAGGTGGACTGCCCCACCGAAGCGTTCGTCACACTCGCGGCCGCCAGTTGCCCCTTCCCCTTGCTCGGTACCCGGCCCGCTGCCTTCCCCTTGCCCGCCTTCGTGACCCGTACGTCCGAGGCCGATCCCGTAGTGGAGGACGGACCCGAATCGTCCTCCGCGGCAAGCCATTTGAAGACGTCGTCAATCCCGGAGCCGATCGAGGGGGCGCTGTGTGTCGCGGCGAAGGCGGCCCCGTTCGGCGACCAGACCGCGACAACCACCGTGACCACGGCGCACCACACCCGCCACCGCGCAAATCGCCCCACTGGGCACCGGCCCTTTCGGCTCACGCCAACTCACGACAAGGAGCCGGTACACGAGGCATGACACATGATCACGTGAAGACGGCAAGGAGAGTTGTAGCGGATCAGTGGAGGCCCCCGGCAATACCCTCAGATCGATTCAGGGCTACCTGATAACTAAGGACCCGGAACCACAGCCTGCTGATATGTGGATGGGCACTGTTTCCCCACAGGGATTGCTCTGATCGGAGCCGGAATCCGCACAGGCTGATTCGTGTGGGGAACAGCACAGGGGCTGTCGACGGGTTATCGGTGAGCGGGTGATCCGCTGCCCCCTCGCGCCCTACCTGTCCCCGGAACGGGGACACATTCGGTCCGGGGGGATCTACGCTGTGCCGCATGCGACTCGACCGCATCGCCGTCCGCTACGGCCGCCGTGAGCCCTGGGTGCTGCGGGACGTCAGTCTGGATCTGGACCAGGGGCAGTTGGTCCGGGCGGCCGGTGGCAACGGGGGCGGTAAGTCGACGTTGCTGCGGCTGGTCGCCGGGGCGTGCGAGCCCGACCGGGGCGCCGTACGGGAACGGCCCGCCCGCCGGGCGTACGTGCCGGAGCGGTTCCCGGCCGCGCTCCCTTTCACCGCCCATGACTACCTGTGCCATCTGGGCCGGGTGCACGGTCTGCACGGTGCCGAACCCGCCCGGCGGGCCACGGCCATGCTGGAGCGGCTCGGGGCCGCGGCCTTCGCCGGCACCCCGCTCGCCGAACTGTCCAAGGGGACCTGCCAGAAGGTCGCCGTCGCCCAGGCCCTGGTCGGCGACCCGGAGCTGCTGGTCCTGGACGAGGCCTGGACCGGGCTCGACCAGGACGCCAGGGCCACCCTGGACGCGGCCGTCGCCGAGCGGGTCGAACAGGGCTGCACCGTGCTCTTCGTCGACCACGACCCGACCCGGCTGGCGGGGCTGCCGGCGCTGCACTGGCAGGTCGGGGACGGCTCGGTGACGACCGACGGCTCCGGTCCGGGCAGTCCGACCATGGTGATCACCGTGACCGGTCGGCTCGGCGGCGCCAAGGGCCTGGCCGAGTTGGTCGGGGTCAGCACGGTCGGCGAACCGTCCCCGGACACGGTCCGGCTGACCGCCGACGCCCGGCACAGCGACGAGGTCCTGCGGGCCCTGCTCGCCGACCCACTGGTCCACATCGCCCGGGTGGAGGCCGGCCGGTGAGCGATCTGATCCGCTATCAACTCGCGCTGCTGCTGCGCTCGCAGCGGTGGCTGCCGCCGGTGCTGTTCTTCGCGGTGCTGATCGTCGCCGGGGTCTTCGGCGGCCAGCAGTACGGGGACTCGCTGGGCTGGTGCGCCGGGATGCTGGTGCCCGGAGCGGGTTGGCTCACCCGCACCGTCCTCACCGGGGAGCCGGCCGCGGCCCGCGCCTGCGTGTCCGCTGCCGCGGGGCCACGACGGGTGCAGGGTGCTGCGCTGGGCGTCGCGCTGGGGCTGGGCGCGGTGCTGGCGGCGGTCGCCGGGGCGTTCGAGTGGACCATGAGCAGCCCGCCACCGGGAGGCGCCCCGGTGGCGCTCGCCGCCACTGCCCGCGACGGCGCTGCCGCGATCGTCGTGGGGCTGCTGATGGGGGTGGCGCTGGGCGCCCTCTGCGCACCGCCGCTGGTGCGGCGGCCCGCGACCGGGGTGCTCACGCTGGCGGCGGCGTCGGTGGTGCTGCTGGTGGCGCCGTGGTCACCGGTGAACGCAGCGATTCGTGACGCGGCGTCACCCGGTCCGACGGTCTTCCCGTGGTGGCCCCTGCCTGCGGCTTTGCTGCTTCTTGCCGTCTGTGGGGGTGTCGTGGTGCGGTCGGCTTCGCGCTCTACGCAGGCATTTGGTTGAGCGCGCAGTTCCCCGCGCCCCTAGCAAGTGCAACTGGCTCAGTTGCAAACGTGTAGGGGCGCGGGGAACTGCGCGGCCGGCCATGCACTATCCGCACCAGACCCGCTCACCTGATACGAAGGTCTGCTCGACCTTCGTCGCCCCGATCTCCTCGGCCGGTCCCGCGAACGGATCCCGGTCCAGTACGACCAGGTCGGCCACGGCGCCGACGCGGATGGTCCCGCTGTCGTCCAGGTGGTTCACGTACGCCGATCCGGCCGTGTACGCGGCGAGCGCCGTGCCGAGGTCCAGCCGCTGGTCCGGCAGGAAGACCCGGGCGTCGTCGTCCCCGTACCCCCTGCGGTTGACCGCGGTGTGGATGCCCTCGATCGGGTCCGGACTGCTGACCGGCCAGTCGCTGCCGGCGGCCAGCGTCGCTCCGGCGCGCAGCAGGTCCGCGAACGGGTACTGCCACTGCGCCGAGTCCCCGCCGAGGAAGGGGATGGTGAGCTCGTCCATCTGCGGCTCGTGCGCCGCCCACAGCGGCTGGAGGTTGGCGACCGCGCCCAGCGCGCGGAAGCGCGGGACATCGTCCGGGTGCACCACCTGCAGGTGGGCTAGGTGGTGCCGGGTGTCGCGGAATCCGTTGGCCCTGCGGGCCGCCTCGACCGCGTCCAGCGCCTCGCGCACGGCACGGTCGCCGAGGGCGTGGAAGTGCACCTGGAAGTCGAGGGCGTCCAGCTCGGTGACGTAGTCCCGCAGCGCGTCCGGGTCGACGAAGCTGAGGCCGCTGTTGGCGGTCGGGCAGCCGCAGCCGTCCAGGTAGGGGTTGGTCATCGCGGCGGTGTGGTTCTCGGCGATGCCGTCCTGCATGATCTTGACGGAGTCCGCCCGCAACCGGCCCACCCGCAGCCGCCGGCGCCGCTCGACCGGCTCCGGGATCTGCTCGGCGCCGCGCGAACGGTCCCACCACAGCGCGCCGTTGACCCGCGCGGTGAGCCGGCCCTCGGAGGCCGCGACCAGGTAGGCCTCGGCGGGGTCGGGCTGGCCGTTGAAGACGCCGAGGAGGGCGTCCTGCCAGGCGGTGATGCCCAGCGAGTGCAGCAACTGCTGCGCCCGCAGCAGCCCGGCGACCCGGTCGGCGAGGGTGGTCGGCGGGACGAGGCGGGCGACCAGGCCGGTCGCGCCCTCCTGCAGGGCACCGCTGGGGGTCCCGTCGGCCTCGCGTTCTATCCGTCCGTCGGCCGGGTCCGCCGTGACGGCGTCGAGTCCGGCCAGTTCCAGGGCACGGGTGTTGGCCCAGGCCCCGTGGTGGTCCGGTTCAGCAGGTAGACGGGGCGGTCGGGGACCAGGGCGTCCAGGAACTGCCGGGTGGGGGTGCCGCCGGGGAAGCTCTCCATGGACCAGCCGCCGCCGGTGATCCACTCCCGCTCGGGGTGGGCCTCGGCGTAGGCGCGGATGCGGCGGCGGTACTCGTCCGGGTCGGTGGTGCCGGTGAGGTCGCACTCCCCCAGCTCCACACCGCCGTAGACGGCATGGACGTGCGCGTCCTGGAAGCCGGGCAGCAGCAGCCGTCCGGCCAGGTCGAGGACCTCCGTCTTCGGCCCGATCAGCTCGCGGACCTCGTCCTGGCCGACGGCGGTGATCCGGCCAGCGGTCACGGCGACGGAGCGGGCGCGGCTGCGGGCACCGTCGACGGTGAGGACGGGGCCGCCGGTGAGGACCAGGTCGGCGTGGGGGGTGGGCATGCGATCTCCAGGGTGGTGCGCTCTACGTGGGCGTTTGGTTTGTCGCGCATGCTTTTAACAAGCACAGCCCCGCGCCCCTGCACGTTTGCAACTGAGCCAGTTGCAGCCCCCAGGGGCGCGGGGCTGTGCTTGATGAAAAGCGTGCGCGACCGACCATGCAGGACCGCACCCGGGCTCAGTGGTCCAGTTGCTCGATCGTGGCGATGGACGGTGCCTCCCCGACGAGCGACCGTGCGACCCCTTCGGCCTCGCGCAGCACCCGGACGGCGTTGCTCCAGGTCAGTTTGGACAGGTCGGCTTCCGACCAGCCCCGGCCGAGGAGTTCGGCGATCAGGTTGGGGTAGCCGGAGACGTCCTGGAGGCCGTCAGGGGTGAAGGCCGTGCCGTCGTAGTCGCCGCCGATGCCGATGTGGTCGACTCCGGCCACCTCGCGCATGTGGTCCAGGTGGTCCGCCACCGTCGCCGCCGAGGCCCGCGGCGGCGGATTCGCCGCCTCGAACGCCCGCTGGACCACCATCGCCTCCGGCGTGGTCTCCAGCGCGTGGAAGCCGTGGACCTCCAGGTTGGCGTCGGCGGCCTTCGTCCAGGCGATGGCCTCGGGGAGGATGAACTTGGGTACGAAGGTGGCCATCGCCACACCGCCGTTGACGGCGAGCTGCTCCAGCACGTCGTCCGGGATGTTGCGCGGGTGGTCGCAGATCGCCCGCGAGGAGGAGTGCGAGAAGACCAGCGGCGCGCGGGTGACCCTGAGCGCGTCCCGCATGGTGTCCGCGGAGACGTGCGAGAGGTCGACCAGCATGCCGAGCCGGTTCATCTCCCGGACGACCTCCTCGCCGAAGCGGGTGAGTCCGCCGGCGGCCGGCTCGTCGGTGGCGGAGTCGGCCCACGGCAGGTTGTCGTTGTGAGTGAGCGTCATGTAGCGGACGCCCAGGGCGTGCAGGGCCCGCAGCGTGGCCAGCGAGCCGTTGATGGAGTGTCCGCCCTCGGCGCCCATCAGCGAGGCGATCCGGCCCTCGGCACGGGCCGCCTCCATGTCGTCGGCGCTGAAGGCGAGCCTGAGCCGGTCCGGGTAGCGGGCGGCGAGCGCGCGCACGCAGTCCATCTGCTCCAGGGTGGCGCTGACGGCCCGGTCGCCGGTGAAGTCGGTCCGCACGTACACCGACCAGAACTGCGCGCCGACACCGCCGGCCGCCAGCCGGGCCAGGTCGGTGTGCAGGTGGGCGCTCTGGTCGGTGGCGATGTCACGGGCGTCGAGGTCGTAGCCGACCTGCCGGCGCAGCGCCCAGGGCAGGTCGTTGTGCCCGTCCACGACGGGATGCTCGGCGAGCAGCGCCCGGGCCCGGTCCAGCAGTTCGGGCGCGGGGGCGGTCCAGACCGTCGGTTCGCTCATCCGTCCGCTCAGCTCCCGAAGCCGAAGCTGTTGCCGCCGTTGACCTTGGCGCGCAGCTTCTTGCCCTTGTCGGTGGCCTGGCTGTTCAGCTCCTGCTGGAAGTCCCGCATCCGCTCGGCGAGTTCGGGGTCGAACGCGGCCAGCTGACGGACCGCCAGCAGCCCGGCGTTGCGGGCCCCGCCGATCGACACCGTCGCCACCGGGACCCCGGCCGGCATCTGCACGATGGACAGCAGCGAGTCCATGCCGTCCAGGTACTTCAGCGGCACCGGGACGCCGATCACCGGCAGGGTGGTGACCGAGGCGAGCATCCCGGGCAGGTGGGCGGCGCCGCCCGCGCCCGCGATGATCGCCTTGAGGCCGCGGCCGGCGGCCTGCTCCCCGTACTCGACCATCTCGCGGGGCATCCGGTGCGCGGACAGCACGTCGACCTCGTAGCCGACCTCGAACTCGTCCAGGGCCTTGGCTGCGCCCTCCATCACCGGCCAGTCGGAGTCCGACCCCATGACGATGCCGACCAACGGCTGCTCAGGCATGCGTTGTCCCCTTGTCTGACTTATTCAGTCTCATTCAGTGATGTCGCCGCGCAGGTAGGCGGCGGCATGGCGGGCGCGCTCCCGGACGTCGTCCAGGTCGTCCCCGAAGACTGTGACGTGGCCAACCTTACGACCGGGCTTCACGTCCTTGCCGTACATGTGGATGCGCAGGCCGGGGTCACGGGCCATGCAGTGCAGGTAGGCGTGGTACATGTCCGGGTAGTCGCCGCCGAGGACGTTGACCATCACGGTCCAGCGGGCCCGCGGCCTGGGGTCGCCCAGCGGCAGGTCGAGGACGGCCCGGATGTGGTTCTCGAACTGCGAGGTGACCGCACCGTCGATGGACCAGTGGCCGGAGTTGTGCGGCCGCATGGCCAGCTCGTTGACCAGGATGCGGCCGTCTCGGGTCTGGAACAGCTCGACCGCGAGGTGGCCGGTGATGTCCAGCTCCCCGGCGATCCGCAGCGCCAGCGCCTGCGCCTCGGCTGCCAGGTCCGCGGAGAGGTCGGGGGCCGGGGCGGTCACCTCGTGGCAGATGCCGTCCTTCTGCCAGGACTCCACCACCGGATAGGCGACGGCCTGCCCGTGCGGGGAGCGCACGACATCCGCCGCGAGCTCCCGGACGAAGTCGACCTTCTCCTCCGCCAGCACCGGGACGCCCGCCCGGAACGGCTCAGCCGCCTCGGCCTCGTCGCGGACCACCCAGACGCCCTTGCCGTCGTAGCCGCCGCGGGTGGTCTTCAGCACCACCGGGAACCCGGAGCCCTCGGCCGCGAAGGCGACGACGTCCGCCGGGTCGGCGACCAGCCGGTGCCGGGGGCAGGGCACGCCCAGCGCATCCAGCCGGGCCCGCATCAGCCCCTTGTCCTGCGCGAACACCAGCGCGTCCGGCCCCGGCCTGACCGCGACGCCCTCGGCCTGGAGCGCCCGCAGGTGCTCGGTGGGCACGTGTTCGTGGTCGAAGGTGATGACGTCGCAGCCGGCCGCGAACCGCCGCAGGGTGTCGAGGTCGCGGTAGTCACCGAGGACGACGTCGTTCACCACCAGCGCTGCCGAGTCCTGCGGGGTGTCCGCGAGCAGCCTGAACCTCACACCCAGCGGGATCGCCGCCTGGTGAGCCATTCGGGCTAGCTGCCCGCCGCCGATCATGCCGACTACTGGAAAAGTCACACCCCTGAGGATATAGGTGCCCGCGGATCGACATCACCGCAGGCCAGGACGGTGGGCACAGTTCCGGCCCGGCCCCCTGCCGCGACGGCCCGTCCGGGTCCCACAGGGATCGTCTATCGTGGAACCTTGAAGTTCTGCAGCCAGGACTCATGTGTGAGTCCCATGAGATGCCTGCGCTGGCCCGGCGACGGAGCGGGTACGCGAACTAGCATGAGATGCGCTCCCCCCCACAGCCCTGAAAGAGACGGACACCGATGACTTCGAGCCCCGATCCCGCGCCCGCAGCGCCGAACGTTCTGCGCCGGCTCGTGCATGAGCTGGCCAAGTTCGGGATCGTCGGCATAGTCGGCGTCGTCGTCCAGCTGGTCGCCTTCAGCATCCTGCTCGACTCGATGCAGACGGTGCGCGCCAACATCGTGGCGACCCTGATCGCGATCGGCACCAACTACATCGGCTACCGGTACTGGGTGTACCGCAACGCCGACAAGAAGACCAGGTCCCGCGAGATCACCCTGTTCCTGATCTTCAGCGGCATCGGCCTGCTGATCCAGAACGCCGTGCTCTACGCGCTGACCTACGGCCTCGGCCTGGACACCAAGCTGGAGAAGCTGGTGTGCACCGTCGTCGGTATCGGTGTCGCCACCGTCTTCCGCTTCTGGTCCTACCGGACCTGGGTCTTCAAAGCGATCCCCGAGGCCGCCGCGGACGTGATCGGGGCGGCCGACGCGGTCGGCCAGGCCGAGCGGATCCTGGCCGCCGAGCAGGTCAAGCTGAGCACCGAGCACTCCGAGCTGAAGGCCCGGGCCAAGGAGCTCTGACCCTCACTTTCCTTACCTACTCACTTCGCACTTCCGGAGCCCTCGGGGCGTCCCAAGAAGAGTGCAAACACCGGAGGCCGCTGGGACAGCAGTTCCAGGCGGCCTCCGTCCGCTTCGGCGAGGTCGCGGGCGACGGCCAGGCCGATGCCGGTGGAGTTGTGGCCGCTGACGGCGCGCTCGAAGACCCGCGCGCCCAGCTCGCTGGGGACGCCCGCGCCCTCGTCCTGGACCTCCAGCACCACCGAGGAGCCGCGGACCCGGGTGCGGATGGTGACCGCGCCGTCCCCGTGCATCAGCGAGTTCTCGATCAGTGCCGCCAGCACCTGGGCCACCGCCCCCGAGTTGCCCAGCGCCAGCAGTCCGGGCGGGCCCTCCAGGTAGAGGGTGCGTCCGGCGCGGCGCAGCGCGGGGCTCCACTCCTCCGCCTGCTGCTTGATCACCTCGTCCAGCTCGAACGGCTTCGCCGAGCTCTTGCGCTGGTCCCGGCTGTTGGTGAGCAGCCGCTGCACCACGTCGGTGAGCCGTTCCACCTGGCCCAGGGCGATCGCGGCCTCCTCCCTGACCGTGGCCAGGTTGTCGGTCTCGGCGATCTCCTCCAGCCGCATCGACAGCGCGGTGAGCGGGGTGCGCAGCTGGTGCGAGGCGTCGGCGGCGAGCCGGCGCTCGGCGGTGAGCATCCTGGCGATGCGCTCGGCGCTGGCGTCCAGCACCTCGGCGACCCGGTCCAGCTCGACCACGCCGTAGCGGCGCTGCCGGGGGCGCGGGTCCCCGGAGCCCAGGCGTTCGGCGGTCTCGGCCAGGTCGGTGAGCGGGCGGGCCAGCCGCTTGGCCTGCCAGACCGCGAGCAGGGCCGCCGCCACGATGGTGAGCAGCGCGACCAGGGCCAGCAGCAGCAGCATGTTGCGGATATTGCGGTTCAGCGGCCCGCGCGACTCCTGGACGGTGACCTTCTCGCCGTGCGGCCCGGTCTCGGTGGCGCTGACCGGGTCGTCGCCGGCCGGCTTGTCACCGAGGGTGATGGTCGGCTGCCCCGGCAGCTCGACCACGGCGTAGCGCTGGGCGTTCTGGCTGGTCAGCCCGGACAGTGCCTCGGCGTCGATGGGCTCGCCGGCGACCAGCCGGTTCTCCACCACCCCCACCAGGTGCAGCGCCTCCGAGGTGACCTGCTCCTGGGCGTTGCTCTCGATGCTGCGCTTCTCGACCAGGGCGAGCGGGGCGCAGAACAGCGCGACCACGACCAGGACGACGGCGAGGGTGGAGTTGATCAGCCGGCGCTGCACGTCTGACTGCTAGCCCTTCTCGAAACGGAAGCCGACGCCGCGCACGGTGGTGATGTAGCGGGGGCTGGCGGCGTCGTCGCCGAGCTTCTTGCGGAGCCAGGAGATGTGCATGTCGAGGGTCTTGGTGGAGGTCCACCAGGTGGTGTCCCAGACCTGCCGCATGATCTGCTCGCGGGTGACCACCCGTCCGGCGTCCCGTACCAGCACCCGGAGCAGCTCGAACTCCTTGGCGGAGAGCTGGAGTTCCTCCTCGCCGATCCAGGCGCGGTGCGACTCGACGTCGATCTTCACCCCGTGGGCCCCGGTGGTGAGGTCCACCGTGCCGCGGCGCAGCAGGGCCCGGACCCGGGCCAGCAGCTCGGCCAGCCGGAACGGCTTGGTCACGTAGTCGTCCGCCCCGGCGTCCAGGCCGACCACGGTGTCGACCTCGTCGGCGCGGGCGGTGAGCACCAGCACCGGGAAGCCGTGACCGTCCGCGCGCAGCCGCCGGCAGACCTCCAGGCCGTCCATCCCGGGCAGGCCGAGGTCCAGCACCAGCAGATCGATGTTGCCGCCCTCGAGACCGGCTTCCAGGGCCGAGGGGCCGTCCTCCCGGACCACGACCTCGTAGCCCTCCCGGCGCAGTGCGCGGGCGAGCGGTTCCGAGATGGCGACATCGTCCTCGGCGAGCAGTACACGGGTCATGCCCTGATCGTAGTGCCCGACGATGCACGAACGGCCCTCCCGACCGGCGAGGTCACAGCGCGTCACCTAACGTCGCATCAGGGACGGGTCGGGAGAGGCGGGCGGATGGCGCAGGACGCGGTGAACGGCGAGGACGGGGCCCCGGCAGCCGGAGCTCCGGCCTCTGAGGACAAGGGCTTCTTCGGGCATCCGCGCGGTCTGGCCACCCTCTTCGGCACCGAGATGTGGGAGCGCTTCAGCTTCTACGGGATGCGCGGGCTGCTGACCCTGTTCCTGGCCACCCCCAAGGACCAGGGCGGTATGGGCCTGGACTCGGCGACCGCACTGGCCGTCTACAGCGTCTACAACTCCCTGATCTACATGCTGTCCATGCCCGGCGGCTGGATCGCCGACCGGCTCTGGGGCGCCCGCAAGGCGGTGCTGATCGGCGGGGTGGTGATCACCGCCGGGCACTTCGTGCTGGCGATCCCGGCGACCCAGTCCTTCTACCTGGGGCTGATCCTGATCGCGATCGGCACCGGGCTGCTCAAGCCCAATGTCTCCAGCATCGTCGGCGCCCTGTACGCCAAGCACGACCTGCGCCGGGACGGCGGCTTCACCATCTTCTACATGGCGATCAACATCGGCTCCTTCTTCGCGCCGCTGGTGATCGGCACGGTGGGGCAGAAGGTGAGCTGGCACCTGGGCTTCTCGCTGGCCGGCGTGGGCATGTGCCTGGGCCTGCTCCAGTACGTGCTGGGCGCGCGGCACCTGGGCGGGGCCGGGCGGTACGCGAGCCGGCCGGCCGAGCCGGACGAGCGGCGCAGGGTGCTACGGCTGGCCGGGCTCTGGGCCGCGATCGCGGTGGTGGCCTTCGGCATCGACGGGCTGCTGGGCACCTTCTCGATCCACCAGGTGGTGAACGTGCTGGCGGTGCTCGGGGTGGCACTGCCGGTCTACTACTTCACCCGGATGCGGCTGGACAAGGACCTGACGCCGCTGGACCGGACCAGGATCGGCGCCTACATCTGGTTCTTCATCGCCGCCGCTGTCTTCTGGATGATCTACGACCAGACCGGATCCACCCTGAACCTGTTCGCCACCAACCAGACCAACCTCTCGGTCTTCGGCTGGCACTTCCCGTCCAGCTGGTTCCAGTCGGTGAACCCGCTGCTGATCATCATCCTGGCGCCGCTGTTCGCCTGGATGTGGGAGTCGCTGGCCAAGCGCGACCGGGACCCCAGCACCCCCAACAAGTTCGCCACCGGGCTGCTGCTGATCGGCATCTCCTTCGGGGTGATGGCGCTGGCCAGCCTGGCGGCGGACGGCGGCAAGCTGGTGTCGCCGCTGTGGCTGTGCTCGGTCTACCTGATCCAGACCGTCGGCGAACTGTGCCTCTCGCCGGTCGGGCTCTCGGTGACCACCAAGCTGGCGCCCGCCAAGTTCGTCAGCCAGATGCTGGGGCTGTGGTTCCTGGCGGTCGCCACCGGTGACGCGGTGGCCGGCTGGACCACCCAGCTCACCAAGGTGATGAGCCAGAACGCCTACTTCTACAGCCAGGGGGCGCTGGCGGTGGTCTGCGCCATCGCCTTCTACCTGGCGGCCGGACGGATCCGGGCGCTGATGGGCGACGTGAACTGAGCCGACGGCCCACGTCGCCCGTCAGCAGCCCGCTCAGCGCGACCGGCGCAGCCTGCGCCAGGGGGTGAGCACAAACACCGCCGCGCCGACCAGCAGGATGCTGCCGCCGAGCAGGCCGAGCGCCTGGAAGGTGCCGCTGTCGCCACCGGTGCTGGCCAGATCGCCGGTGGAGGACGAGCCGGTGGAGCCGGAGGACGACGAGCTGGACGAGGAGCCGCCGGTCGTCGAGGTGCTGCCGGTCGTCGAGGTGGTGCTGCTGGGCGAGCTGGACGCGGTCGAGCCGCCGCTGCTGCTTCCGGAGCCCGCCGCGACGGTGAGGGTGAGGCCGACCTTCGGGGAGTCGGCCGTGCACTTGGTGTCGGTGCCCAGGACCGTGATCGTGTACGCCGCCGGGCTGAGGGTCACCTGGCCCGCCTTGGTCAGCTTGAGCGTGCCGGTCATCGCCGAGATCACCATCGGGGAGTTCTTGGGGATCGCCGGATTGGTCATCGGCCCGCTCACCGCCACCGAACCGGACTGGGCGCCGCCCACCGTGATCGTGCCGCTCGGCTTCACCGTGTTGGGCTGCAGGTCGATGATGCCGGGGTTGTTCGACGCGGCCTTCACCGTCGTCCAGGTGACGGTGACGGTGTCGCCCACCTTCGGCGAGGAGCTGGAGCTGGTCAGATCGGCGATCGAGGTCCCGTGGACCGTGCCCAGCCCCACGCCCGCGGGCGGGATGCAGGTGGTCGCGAAGGAGAGGTCGGCCGCGGCGGCCGGTTCCACGCCGGAGAGCAGTGCCGCGCCGACCGTGGCCAGCAGCGCTCCCCAGGCAAGCCTGTTTCTGTTCACGCGTCGATTCCTTTGTCGAGGAGGGTGGAGGAACCAGGGGTGCGGGCCTGGGCAGTGCGGACAAGAGGGTCGGCCGGGGCGGGGCCGTCGTCGGCCTTCGGGAGTACCGGGCCGGAACCGGGAGCGAACCACGGCAGCGTGGGTGCGAGCGGTGCGGCACGGGGCGGATGCGCGGGCATCGGCGGGAGCGCCAGGGTGTCGTACTCCTGGCCGGGCGCGCCGCCGGGAGCAGCGCGCCGCCGGGCCCGGCCCAGGAGAGCAGCCGGGGCCGGATCCGGGTCCGGCCGTACCCGGTCGACCACGGCGAGGCCGGTCCGGAACAGGCCCACCGGGACCACCACGCACAGCAGCAGCCAGAACAGGGTGACCCCCCAGGGCTGCGGCAGGCTCACCTGCTGCACCGTCAACTCCGTCCCGGCGTAGTCGAGTTCGACGGAGTAGCCGCCGTGTGCGCCGGCCGCGAAGTCCAGCGGCACGTCGATCTCCTGCCGGCCGCCCGGGGCGATCACCCCGCTCCACTGGTACTCCTGCCAGTCGGGCGAGTAGACCGAGTGCGTCGTCCCCATCCGGAACACCGGATCGGTGATGGCCGAGTTGCCCACATTGGCGATCATCGCCTTGAAGGTGCGGTGCGGGGGCGCGCCGAACCAGGTCATCAGGGAGCCGCCGCCGCTGATGGACGCGGTGAGCGGCAGCATCGTGCCCGGGGTCTGCTTGATCGGGACGCTGGCGACGCCGATCACCGGGAAGGGGGTGTCCACCGTGACGTTGGCCCCGGTCACGGTGGTGGCGTGGATGACGCACGGGCACGGCTGCGGCGGCTTGACCACAGCCAGCTGCACCGCGAAGCCGCCGCCCGCACTGGTGGTGAGGGCCCGTCCGGTGGCGTTGGCGCAGCTGTCCGTGCCGTTGACCGCGTTCTGACCGCAGAGCAGCACGGTGACCGGGGTGTTCACCGGCCATCCGGTCCCCAGGACGGTGGCGGTCGCACCAGGTGCCGCGGTGCCGGGGGTCGCCTTCACCGTGGCGCCGGTCCCGGCGGCGCGCGCGGGGGCCTGCGGCAGCAGCACCGGCAGCGCCAGCGCCAGCAGCAGCGCTCCGGCGAGCAGGGCCGCCAGTCGCGGCAGTGGACCGACCGTCATGCCGCGGCCTCCACCCTGACCCGCCCGCGCCGCCAGGACCCGCCGCCCCGCTGCGCCCGGCGCCGCCGGGACCGCAGCCGGCGTGCGCCGACCAGCAGCACGATCAGCAGCAGGACCAGTCCGACCAGGAACCAGGGCACGGCGAAGAAACTGGTGCCGGCGGTCGCCGAGATGTCCGTGCCCGCGATCGACAGCTTCAGGCTGACGTGGTCGAACTGCGGCGGATGCGGCCAGGGGGCGGTCAGGGTGACCGACTGGCCCGGCAGCAGGTCGATGCCGAGGTCCTTGGGCACCGAGTTGAGCACGGTGCCGCCGAACCATCCGCTGGCCTTCAGCGCCAGCGTCGGGTGAACGGTGGTGTTGCCGCGGTTGACCAGGGTGTAGTGGACGGTGGCCGAGGAGGAGCCGATCCCGGGCACCAGCGGGGCCTTGCGGCTCACCGAGACGTCCTGCAGGCTCACCGCCGGCACCGCCGGCCCGGACACCCGCAGGTAGACCCGGGCGCCGACGGCGCGCTTGATGCCCACCGCCACCTTGCCGTTGCTGCTGGTCCCCACGGTCGCGGTGTCGAGGGCGACGATGGCGCCGGGGTGGTCCCCGGGTTCGGCGCCCTTGGGCACCGTGATGGTGAAGGGGATGTCGGCGCGGTGGTGCGCGGGCACGGTCAGCCGGTTCACCTTGAGGTGCGCCCAGGCGCCCACGCCGAGCTGCGGCTGGTCGGCGGCCCGCAGGGCGAACCCGCCGTCGCGCGGGGTGTTGTAGGCGTCGGCCCCGTAGAGCTGGAAGGTGATCGGCGCGGCGGAGGTGTTGAAGACGGAGACGGTGTCGCTGACGGACGCCCCGGGGGCGGCCTCCAGGTAGAAGTACTCGCGGTCCGGCAGGGCGTTCTTCGCCTTGGAGGCCGGGACCGGGTAGACCGCCCAGCTCCCGTTGTCGGCGGCGGGGGCGAGCGCGGGCGCGCTCGCGAGCGCCGCGGCCGGAGCGGCGGCGGGGGCCGTCCCCGCACCGAGGAGGAGGCCGCCGACGGCCAGCAGTGCGGCCAGCAGCACCCTGAGCAGACGGGGCGTCAGTGGTCGACGGTGGTACATCGGCGGTCCTCCAGCGGTGCGGGGTCGGTTGAGGGTTCAGGCGCCGTGGAGGGACCGGGCGCCTTGCGGGCTCAGGCCAGGGTCAGCGTGAGCGTGGAGGTGTAGTTGCCGGGGGCGGTGAACGCCGGGACGTTCAGCGAGAGGTCCGCCGTGGCGCTGAACTGACCACCGGTCAGTGCCGCCGCGGGGGTGCTCGCCAGGGTCGCCCCCGCCGTGCCGACGGTGCCCGCCGAACCGGCGGCGCAGGTGCTGGGGCTGCCCGAGGTGGTGCTGCAGGCAGGCGTCCAGCTGAGGTTGGCCGCCGGCAGGGTGCTTCCGGACGGGCCGACGAAGTTGGTGTTGCTGGCCGTCAGCGACCAGCCGCTGGCACCGCCGCGGTAGTCCTTGACGGTGATGGCGTTGAGCGACCCGGTGGAGCTGCCGCCGGTGCCGAAGTCGACCGGGGTCATGGTGACGGTGTCACCGGCCTGGGTCATGCTCAGCGTCCCGCTCTTGACCGAGCTGTTCAGGGTCTGCGACGCGCCCCCGGGCGGAGTGACCGGGATGACGGTGTACGCGACCGGCGGCGCCGCCGTACTGGCGTCGTAGGCCGTCCCCTCGAAGGCGATGATGCCGGTGGTCGCCGCCGCGCTGACGGTCAGCTGGACGCTGAACGCGCCGGTGCTGTCCGCCGTGGCGGTGGTGGCGTCACCCGTCGCGCTGGTCCCGGCGAAGCCGGCCACGGTGATGGCGGCGCCGGGGGTGAACCCGGTGCCGGTCACGGTGGTCTTCGCGCCGGGCGCGCCGGAGCTGGGGTTGACGGTCGCGACCCGGCCGTTGGGTGCGGTCGCCGGGCTGGCGGTGATGGTGTTGGACACGCCCGCGGGCGGGGTGTCGATGGTGCAGGGGATGTCGATGGTGATGATGTAGTTGGAGTTGATGTTGTAGTTGCCGGGGCTCAGCGTGATCGCCCCGGCCTGGGTGACCGTGAAGGTGCCGGTCATGGTGAAGCCCGGGAAGGCCGCGTTGCCGGCCACCGGCGGGTTGGTGCGGGTGCCGGTGACGGTGACCGAGCCGGTCTGCGCACCGCCCAGGGTCACCGTGCCGGTGGGCAGCACGACGTCAGCGGGGAGCGCCGTCGCCGTGGGGTTGCCCGCGGCGGGCGTGGTGACGTCGTAGGTGACGGTGACGGTGTCGCCGACCTTGGGGGCGGCGTTGGAGACGGTGATCTCCGAGGTGGTGTTGCCGTGGATCGGCGACAGGCCGAGGCTCGCCGGGGGCGTACAGGTGGTGGCGTAGGACACCGAGGTACCGGCGGTGTCCGCCTGCGCCTGACCGGCCAGCGCCAGCGGCGCCGCCAGGACCAGCGCGACCAGACCTGCCTGGAGGCCGCGGTGTCTGCGCCGCGGCGTCCGGGTCGTCCCGGGTCTCTGCAAACTGTGGAACACGATCGTGGTGCCCCTTTCGGTGAAGGCTGCGGCTACCGCCACGCCCGCTGCGTGACAGCCGTCGGGACCACCGGAGCCGACCTGCCCGGGCAAGCTGCACCAGGACTATCCTTCGATCGGCGCTACGGTGCCGTGCGGGCCGGCCGCCCCCTGTCTCCCTTGCCGTTGACGGGGGCGGCCGGCCTCCTGCACATGTGCCGTTGTTGTGCTCACCGCCTTGGCGGTGCCCATCATTGACGACCCGTCAGATTTAGAAGTCAAGGCATCCGCCCGGGCCCGTGCGACCATGTCCCCCGCCCTTCGCTCCCGCAACTCCCGTGCTGACGGTTCGTCAGATTCCAGCTGACGGTACGCCGATAGGCGTGCGGGCGGAACCGCCATGCACGGATGTTCTCAGTGAGCAGTGGGAGGATCAGGCGGCGCGGGGATCAGGCGGCGCGTTCGCCGCCGCGCCACACGGCGGCCACCAGCGGCACGCCCGGGCGGTAGGCCAGGTGGACGTGCGAGGGCGCGTCCAGCAGGGCGAGGTCGGCCCGGGCGCCGACCGCCACCCGGCCGACGTCGGTGCGGCGCAGGGCGGCCGCGCCGCCGGCGGTGGCGGACCAGAGCGCCTCGTCCGGGGTCATGCCCATCTCCCGGACCGCGACGGCGATGCAGAAGGGCACCGAACTGGTGAAGCTGGAGCCCGGGTTGCAGTCGGTGGAGAGGGCCACCGTCGCCCCGGCGTCCAGCAGCCGACGGGCGTCCGGATAGGCGGCGCGGGTGGAGAACTCGGCGCCGGGCAGCAGGGTCGCCACGGTGGTGCCCGAGGCGGCGGCGAGGGCGGCCACGTCGGCGTCGGACAGATGCGTGCAGTGGTCGGCCGAGGCCGCACCCAGCTCCACGGCGAGCTGCACGCCCGGGCCCTCGGTCAGCTGGTTGGCGTGGATCCGCGGCACCAGTCCCCGCTTGGCCCCGGCCGTCAGCACGGCCCTGGCCTGGTCGCCGTCGAAGGCGCCGCGCTCGCAGAAGACGTCAACCCAGCGGGCGTACGGGGCGCAGGCGTCCAGCATCGGACCGGTGACCAGATCGACGTAGGCCGCCGGGTCGTCGGCGTAGTCCGGGGAGACCACGTGCGCGCCGAGGTAGGTGGTCTCGTCGGTGTGGCGCCCGGCGATACGGAGCGCACGGGCCTCGTCCTCGACGGTGAGGCCGTAGCCGGACTTGCACTCCAGCACGGTGGTCCCCTGCCGCAGGGCTTCTGCGAAGTAGCGGGCGACATTGGCGTCCAACGCGGCGTCGGAGGCGGCACGGGTGGCGGCGACGGTCGTACGGATGCCCCCGGCGGTGTACGCGGCGCCGGACATCCGGGCGTTGAACTCGGCGGTGCGGTCGCCCGCGAACACCAGGTGCGAGTGCGAGTCCACGAACCCGGGGATCACCGCGCGACCGCCGGCGTCGAACCCCTCGTCAGCGGCGGGCGCCGAAGCGGCGGGCCCGACCCACGCGATCCTGCCGTCGGCGACGACGACGGCGGCGTCGGATAGCAGACCCAGTGGACCGTCACCGATGGACGGATCGTTGGTGACCAAGCTGCCGATACCGGTGATCACTGTGCTGCCCATACGCACCTTCCCAAAGTTGCAGACCCCCAGGGGCGCGGGGAACTGCGCTGCCAACCATGCACCTCCGTAGAGGGCTGGTCGCGCAGTTCCCCGCGCCCCTTAGGTAGTAACGTGCTTGATCGCCGTTGCGAGTGCCGCTCCGACGTCGGGTACCGACTGGTGCACGCCGTCTCGGACTATCACCCGGCCGTCCACGACCACCTCGCGGACATCGGCCGCGCTCGCGGCGAAGACCGCCGTCTCCGCCCCCAGCCTCGGAGCCGGGCCGGCGGTACGGGGCGTGTCCAGGGCGACCGTGCAGAAGTCGGCGAGTGCCCCCCGCTCCAGCCGGCCCGCCTCGGGCCACCCCAGGGACGCGTGGCCGTCCTCCGTCGCCGCGCGGAGCAGCGCCGCCGCCGTCCAGTGGCCGCGCCGCTGCGTGGCGAGCCGCTCGTTCAGCTCCAGCGCCCTCGCCTCCTCGAACGGGTCGATCACCGCATGGCTGTCGCTGCCCAGCGAGATCGGGCTTCCGCCCCGGGCGAGGCTCCGAGCCGGGCCGATGCCGTCCGCCAGGTCCCGCTCGGTGGTGGGGCACATACAGACCACCGTCGAGGAGGAGCTCAGCAGCTTGACGTCGGCGTCGGTGAGATGGGTCGCGTGCACCGCCGAGGTGCGCGGGCCCAGCACCCCGTGCCGGGACAGCAGCTGAGTGGGCGTCACCCCGTGCGCCTGCTGGCAGGCGTCGTTCTCGGCGGTCTGCTCGGAGAGGTGGACGTGCAGCGGGGCCTGCCGCTCCCCCGCCCAGTCCGCCACGGTGGACAACTGCTCGGCCGGCACCGCCCGCACGGAGTGCACCGCGGCGCCGATCCGGGCGTGCGCGCGGGGCTTGAGGCTGCCGGCCCGCGCCGCCCAGGCGTCGGCGTCGCCGTCGCTGAAGCGCTGCTGGTGGCGGTTGGGCGGCTCGCCGAAGCCGGCCGAGAGGTAGCAGGTGTCGAGCAGGGTGATCCTGATCCCGGCCCGGGAGGCGGCCTCGATCAGTGCCTCGCCCATGGCGTTGGGGTCGGTGTAGCGGGCGCCGCCGGGCGCGTGGTGCAGGTAGTGGAACTCGCCGACGGCGGTGATCCCGGCCAGTGCCATCTCCGCGTAGACGGCGGTGGCCAGCTCCAGGTAGCTGTCCGGGGTGAGCGCGTCGGCGGTCCGGTACATGGTGTCGCGCCAGGTCCAGAAGGTGCCGCTGCCGACCTGGACGGTGCCGCGCAGCGCGCGGTGGAAGGCGTGCGAGTGGGCGTTGGCCATGCCGGGCAGGGTCAGCCCGGTCAGCACGGTCGCCCCGGCGGGGGCCGGGCCGCTGTCGGGGGTGACCGCGGTGATCCGCCCCTCCGACACGGTGATCAGGACGTCCGACTCCACGACCGGGTCGATCCAGGCGTGCGGGGCCCAGAACTGGGTCACGGACGGCATGTGAGCTCCTCCAGGACGTCGGCGAGGGCCGCCGACCCTGCCAGGCAGTCGGCCTCGCCCGCGTACTCGCTCGGGGAGTGCGAGACACCGGTGGGGTTGCGGACGAACAGCATCGCGGTGGGGATGACGGCGGACAGGATGCCCGCGTCGTGGCCCGCGCCGGTCGGCAGGACCGGGGTGCCGGCGCCGAGGCGCGCGGCGAGCCGGTCCCGCAGCGGCGCGTCGAAGTCGACAACCGGAGTGTAGGACTCGCGTACGACATCCGCCCGGACGCCGTCCCGTTCGGCCCGCTCGCGCGCCGCCGTCTCGATCTCCTGCACCAGTGCGCTCAGGGTGGCCTCGTCGGCCGCCCTGGAGTCCAGCCAGCCGCGCACCAGCGAGGCGATGGCGTTGGTGCCGTTGGGCTCCACGCTGACCTTGCCGAAGGTGGCCAGCGCCCCGTGCAGCCTGGCCTTCTTGCGGGCCGCGAGCACGGTGTTGGCGTAGGTCAGCATCGGGTCCCGGCGGTCCTCCAGCCGGGTGGTGCCCGCGTGGTTGGCCTCGCCGTGGAAGTCGAAGCGCCAGCGGCCGTGCGGCCAGATCGCCGAGGCGACGCCGACCGGGTGCGGCGTCCCGGCCAGGAAGCGGCCCTGCTCGACATGGAGTTCGACATAGGCGGCGACCCGGGACAGCCGCTCGTCGTCCTTGCCCATCAGCGCCGGGTCCTGCCCGGCCGCCTCCATGGCGTCCGGCAGTCGCACCCCGCTCGCGTCCCGCAGCTCGTACGCCTGTTCCCGCGTCAGCACCCCTGCCGTCAACCGTGATCCGACGCAGGCGACGCCGAAGCGGGCGCCCTCCTCGTCCACGAAGTTGGTGACGGCCAGCGGGCGCACCGGCTGGAAGCCGCGCTCGCGCAGCGCGTCCAGCGCCGCGAACGAGGACACCACGCCCAGCGGCCCGTCGAAGGCGCCGCCGTCCGGGACGGAGTCCAGGTGCGAGCCGGTGACGATGGCGCCCTCACCCTGTGGGTCGCCGTACCAGGCCCACTGGTTGCCGTTGCGGTCGACCTCGTAGGCCAGTCCGCGGGCGGCGGCCTGCTCGGCGAACCAGGCCCGGCACTCGGCGTCGGCCGTGGTCCAGGCGTGCCGCCGGTAGCCGCCGGAGGCGTCGTAGCGGCCGACCGGGAGCAGCTCGGACCACATCCGGCGGTGGCTGTCGGCAGCGGACCCGAGCTGCTCCTCGACGGAAGTCACCTGATTACTCGCCCTCACGCATGGGGATGCGGACACCGCGCTCGTCCGCGACCTCGACGGCGCGGTCGTAGCCGGCGTCGACGTGCCGGATGACGCCCATGCCGGGGTCGTTGGTGAGCACCCGGCGGATCTTCTCACCGGCCAGCTTGGTGCCGTCGGCGACGGTGACCTGCCCGGCGTGGATGGAGCGGCCGATGCCGACGCCGCCGCCGTGGTGGATGGAGACCCAGGACGCGCCGGAGGCGACGTTGACCATGGCGTTGAGCAGCGGCCAGTCGGCGATGGCGTCCGAGCCGTCCAGCATCGCCTCGGTCTCCCGGTACGGGGAGGCGACCGAGCCGCAGTCGAGGTGGTCGCGGCCGATGACCAGCGGGGCGGAGACGGTGCCGTCGGCGACCATCTCGTTGAAGCGCTCGCCGGCCTTGTCCCGCTCGCCGTAGCCGAGCCAGCAGATCCGCGCCGGCAGGCCCTGGAAGTGCACCCGCTCGCCGGCCATCTTCATCCAGCGGGCCAGCGACTCGTTCTCCGGGAAGAGGTCCAGCACGGCCTTGTCGGTGGCGGCGATGTCCTTGGGGTCGCCGGAGAGCGCGGCCCAGCGGAACGGGCCCTTGCCCTCGCAGAACAGCGGCCGGATATAGGCGGGGACGAAGCCGGGGAAGTCGAACGCCCGGGTGTAGCCCGCGAGCTGGGCCTCGCCGCGGATGGAGTTGCCGTAGTCGAAGACCTCGGCGCCCTTGTCCTGGAAGCCGACCATCGCCTCGACGTGCTTGGCCATCGCCTCGCGGGCGCGGGTGGTGAACTCGGCCGGCTTCTCGGCGGCGTAGTTCGCCATGTCGTGGAAGTCCACGCCGATGGGGAGGTAGGCGAGCGGGTCGTGGGCGCTGGTCTGGTCGGTGACGATGTCGATCGGCGCGTCCATCGCCAACAGCTGCGGCACCAGCTCGGCGGCGTTGCCGAGCAGGCCGATGCTGAGCGGCCTGCGCTGGTCCCGGGCCTCGACCGCCAGCTCCAGCGCGTGCTTGAGGTTCTTGGCCTCGACGTCCAGGTAGCGGTGCTCGATCCGGCGGTCGATCCGGGTCTGGTCGCAGTCGATGCAGATGGCGACGCCGTCGTTCATGGTGACCGCCAGCGGCTGGGCGCCGCCCATGCCGCCGAGGCCGGCGGTGAGGGTGATGGTGCCGGCCAGGGTGCCGTTGAACTTCTTCGCGGCGACGGCGGCGAAGGTCTCGTAGGTGCCCTGGAGGATGCCCTGGGTGCCGATGTAGATCCACGAACCGGCGGTCATCTGCCCGTACATGGTGAGGCCGAGGTGCTCCAGGCGGCGGAACTCCTCCCAGTTGGCCCAGTCGCCGACCAGGTTGGAGTTGGCCAGCAGCACCCGCGGGGCCCACTCGTGGGTCTGCATCACACCGACCGGGCGGCCCGACTGGACCAGCATGGTCTCGTCCTGCTTGAGCGTCTGCAGGGTGCGGACCATGGCGTCGAAGGAGCGCCAGTCGCGGGCGGCCTTGCCGGTGCCGCCGTAGACGACCAGCTTGTCGGGGTGCTCGGCCACCTCGGGGTCGAGGTTGTTCATGAGCATCCGCAGGGCGGCCTCCTGCTGCCATCCCTGCGTGCTGAGGGTGGTGCCGCGGGCTGCGCGCACGGGGCGCGGGCCGCTCTGGTGCTGCGTCATGACTTCCGGCCTCTCGAGGAGCGGTGGATACATCCATTCAGATTCTTCAGCTCTGAAGATAGCCAATCATACGGAGGGGCACCAGACCCAACTGGCCCCTTATGTCCGCTTCAATATGTTTTGGACCATATGCTGACCCCGACTACCTCCGCACCGGCGGACAACCGAGAGGAGATGCCCGTGGGTCCCGTGGAGTTCCTGGTGCTCGCCTTCCCCGGCGAGACGATCGGCGCCGACGTCATCGCCCCGCTCACCGCCCTGCGCGACTCCGGCGGGGTACGGGTGATCGACACCATGGTGGTCACCAAGGCCGCGGACGGCAGTGTCGCGTCGGCCGAACTGGTCGACCTCGAACACCTGCGGGGTCTGGTCGACCCGGCCGGGAACGAGGTCAACCTGATGGGCGAGGAGGACGCCGCGGAGGCGGCCGAACTGCTGCAGCCCGGGTCGAGCGCGCTGCTGGTGCTGGTCGAGCACCTCTGGGCGACCGCGGCCGCCGAGGCCTTCCGACGGGCGGGCGGGCATGTCGCCGCGTCCGTACGCATCCCGCCCGAGTTCGTCTCCGAGGCGCACCGGGCGCTCGCCACCGCACAGTAGGGAAACAGCCGTCATGTTCCGACCGATGCGACCCGTCGTCGTCCGCCGCCCGGTGGGCGCACCGCTGCTGCGCGGCGCGCTGATCGGCGGCGCCGCCTACGGCGTGGGCCGGCGCAACGCCCGCAACGCCCAGCAGGACGCGGCCCAGGACCAGGCCATCGCCGAGCTCCAGGCGCAGCAGCAGCCCCCGGCGGGCGGCCAGGACATCGCCGCCAAGCTCTCCCAGCTGGGCGGGATGGTCCAGCAGGGCCTGCTCACCCCGGAGGAGTTCGCCGCGGCCAAGGCCCGGCTGCTGGGCACCGGCGGCTGAGCGCCGCCACCCCTGACAGCTGTGCTCCCCCGTGTCTGCGCGAGGGAGCACAGCTCAACCCCGGTGACTCAGCCCCGGGTCCGGGCCGCACCCTTGACGACGGGTCGGACCTGACCGGCGGCCGGTCCGGTGGTGGCGAACGCGCCGATCCGGCTGCGCCGGCCGAGCAGCCGGGCGTCCTCGGTGCGGGCCCAGACCAGGGTCTCGTTGGCCCGCTCCCAGCGGGCGGTGAGGCGGGTCGCCAGGAACAGGCCGAAGCCGTAGCCGAAGACCGCCATCCCGGCGGCGGGGGCCGCGGCCAGGGCCGCGGCACAGACCGCGATCATGCCGACGAGCAGCCACAGCGCGTTGTCGCGGGCCAGCCGCCGGCGGGTCGCCTGCGGCGGCTCCAGGGTCACCGCGAACGCCGCCTTGTCGGCGACGGCGATCCTGGCGCGGTACCAGCGGCTGCGCA
The DNA here is from genome assembly GCF_042510965.1 of Streptacidiphilus jeojiensis. Taxonomy (NCBI): domain Bacteria; kingdom Bacillati; phylum Actinomycetota; class Actinomycetes; order Kitasatosporales; family Streptomycetaceae; genus Streptacidiphilus; species Streptacidiphilus jeojiensis. Next base: position 649,303 of record NZ_JBEUKS010000002.1, on the reverse strand, counting down.
GCAGCAGCCCGAGCAGGGCGGCCAGCACGCCCGCGGCCGCCCCGATCATGACGCCGTGCCGCCGCCCGGTGACGCTCGGGATGAGCAGGCCGGCCAGCATGCCGACGACGCCGATCCAGAGCAGCGTACGGGCGACCGTCGCGCGGATGACCACCACGCGAGCCAGTGCATAGGTTCCGCGCATACCTGTCCTCCCAACCGAGATGTCCTGGCGGGACGGTAGCGCGGACTTGTGAGACACGTATGAGAAACACCGCAGGCGACGGTGGGTTCTCAGTCAGTAGGTCCTCAGGAGACGTGGGTCCTCAGGAGACGTGGGCCCCGACCAGCATCCCGGTCAGGAAGGTCATACCGGTCGCCAGCGCGCCCAGGCCGAACTGGCGCAGTCCGCCCTTGAGCGGCGGCCGCCCGGTGAGCTGGGCGACCGCGGCACCGCCGGCGAAGGAGGCCACCGCCGCCAGCAGCAGCGCCAGCACCAGCGCCGCCGGGGCGCCGAACAGGTACGGCAGCAGCGGCAGCAGCGCGCCGACGGTGAAGGAGGCGAAGGAGGCGCCGGCCGCGGTCCAGGGCGAGGGCAGGTCGTCGGGGTCGATCCCCAGCTCCTCGCGGATGTGGACCTTCACGGCCTCCTTGGGGTCGACCGAGATCTGCTGAGCAACGGCCTCGGCCAGATCGGGGGCGACGCCGCGCTTGACGTAGACCGCGGCCAGTTCGCGCTCCTCCCCCTCCGGGTTGCGCCAGTGCTGCAGCTGCTCGACCACCACCTCGGCCTCGGTGAGCTCGTTCTGCGAGCAGACCGAGATGTACTCGCCGGTGGCCATCGAGAAGGCTCCGGCGATCAGTCCGGCCAGCCCGGTCAGCACGATGGTGTGGTTGGCGGCGCCACCGCCGCCCACCCCGGCGATCAGCGACGCATTGGTCACCAGGCCGTCCATGGCGCCGAAGACCGCCGGGCGCAGCCAGCCGCCGCTCACGTCCCGGTGGACCAGCGGCCGGTGCCGGGCGCCCAGCAGGCTCCGCGCTGCGGCGGCGCCCCGGCGGCCGCCGGAAGGGCCGGGGGACCGGTACTCCGGCGCCAGCACCACCGTGCGCTCCTCCGCGACCAGTGGCTCCTCCAGAACGAGGGGCTCCTCCAGAACGAGGGGCTCCTCCAGGACCAGGGACTCGTCGAGCACCAGCGGCTCCGCCGGCACGGCGGGCCGTTCCCGGGCGGCGGGCCCGGCCGGGTAGGGCGTCGCCGCGACCGCGCCGTCCCGTCCTGGCTGCGGTGGGGCGGGGTAGAGGTCCTGCCAGGTTTTCGCGGCCATGCCTGCACCTCCAGAGCGCACGGGGCAACCGTGGGGAAGGGACGAGCGTCAGCTGGAAACTACGCCCGCCCGCCACCGCCGGGACGGGTTCGCATGGAATGGACCGGTTCCGCTCGATTCCAGTCACACCGGCACCACATCGGCCGTCCGGCACTGTCAACCCACGAACAGGCCCCGGACCGCCGCCGCGTTCTCGAACTCCTCCAGCCGGCCGACCGATCCCGGCAGTTCGTCGCACATCGCCTGGAGCAGCACCCGCCCCAGCATCATCGGCGCGCAGGCCGTGTCGAAGATCAGGTTGGAGCCCACCGCCGCCGGGAGCATCAGGTCGGTCAGCCCGGACACCGGGGCGAAGGCACTGTCGGCGACGGTGATCACGGTCAGCCCGGACTGCTTGGCGGCCGTCAGCGCGTCCAGCAGCTCGCGCGGGTGGCGCGGCAGCGCGAAGCAGATCAGCGTGGTCGCCCCGGCCCTGGCCGCCTGCTCGATCCGGTCGAGCAGCATGCTGCCGCCCTCGTCGAGCAGCCGCACGTCCGGGTGCACCTTGGCGGCGAAGTAGGCGAAGCCGTGCGCCTGCGCGGAGCCGGCCCGCAGCCCGAGCACCAGCAGCGGACGGGAGGCGGCCAGCAGCTTCGCCGCCTCCAGCACCGGCTCGGGATCGGCCAGCACCGCCGCCAGGTGCTGCAGGTTGGCGATCTCCGAGAGCACCGCCTGCTGCTGCTCGTTGCGCACCACGTCCCGCTCGGTCTCCCGGCCGGCGCCGGCCTCGCCGGGCTCGCCCAGGCCGAGCTCGCGCAGCTGCTTGCGCAGCGCCGGGTAGCCGTCGAAGCCGAGGGCCACCGCGAAGCGGGTCACCGAGGGCTGGCTCACCCCGGCCAGCTCGGCCACCTCGACGCTGGACAGGAACGGCGCCTCGGCGGCGTTGCGCACCAGACAGTGGGCGATCCTGCGCTGAGTGGGCGTCAACCGGTGACCGTCGAACAGGCGCAGCAGCCTGCCGGACGGACCGGTGGCGGCGGCCTCGCCCGGGGCGGCGGGAGGCGTCCTGTGCGTCGCAGCCTTGCTCATCGCATCTCCTCTCCCCCTGGCCGCCGGGTGGGGCGGGCAGCGGGGGCATTCACTGTCCGTTGACTCTGCATGACTCCATGCAGAGTCGGCAAGTGCCGTCTTGCCCGCCGGACACCGTCAGGGCGTCCCTGATTTGTCCCTGAGACGACCCCGAGATCGGTGCCGCCCGGGGGTGCCGGACCCGTCCGGGTCCCTACGCTCACAGCTATGAACCCAGTCGAGAGCGAGACCAAGAAGGACCTGCGGGCCGCGGCCCACACCCTGCGGGAGCTCGGCCCCGATTACGAGTCCGAGGTCATCGACGGCTTCCTGCACCGCCTGGACGAGCGGCTGGAGGCCCAGATCGCGGTCCGGGTCCGCCGCGAGCTGGAGGCCAACCCGGAGGTGCGCCGTCCGGCCCGGAAGGAGCGCGTCGACCACCCCAACGCCTTCCAGTACGCCTCGCTGGTGCTGGCGGTGCCGCTGTCGGCGATCGGCGCCGGCGTGTCCCACCTGCCCGGGCTGCTGGTCGCCTGGGCCGGGATCGTCGGCCTCAACTTCGTCCAGCTGCGCAGCAGGCGCCACGCCGACGGCCGCCGGACCCGCCGCGACGAGTGGGACGACTGAGTCCTATCCCCGTCGCGGCGCGGCCCGACGCTCCGTCAGACCAGTGCTCCGGTGACCGACTCCACGGCGGCGACCAGGCCGCCGCCGGCGACGAACGCCTCGGCCGCCTCCAGGTCGGGGGCGAGGAAGCGGTCCGTGCCCGGACCGACCACACCCGCCGCGCGGGCCCCGGCCAGCGCCGCGGCCGTGGCCGGGGCGAGCGGGCCGTTGCCCGCGTTCAGCCGGATCTCCAGGGCGCGGGCCGAGGCGGTCAGCTCGACGGCCAGGATCCGGGCCAGGTTGTCCACCGCCTGGCGCAGCTTGCGCGCGGCGGACCAGCCCATGGAGACGTGGTCCTCCTGCATCGCCGAGGAGGGGATGGAGTCCACCGAGGCCGGGACGGCGAGCCGCTTGTTCTCGCTGACCAGGGCGGCCTGGGTGTACTGAGCGATCATCAGGCCGGAGTCCAGGCCCGGGTCGTCGGCCAGGAACGCCGGCAGGCCGTGCGAGCGGCTCTTGTCGAGCAGCCGGTCGGTGCGGCGCTCGGCGATCGAGCCCAGGTCCGCGGCGGCGATGGCGAGGAAGTCCAGCACGTAGGCCACCGGCGCGCCGTGGAAGTTGCCGTTGGACTCGACCCGGCCGTCGGGCAGCACCACCGGGTTGTCGACGGCGGCGGCCAGCTCCCGGTCGGCGACCAGCATGGCGTGGGACAGGGTGTCCCGGCCGGCGCCGGCGACCTGGGGGGCGCAGCGGATGGAGTAGGCGTCCTGGACCCGGGGCGCGTCGTCCTGGTGGTGGCCGGTGAGGCCGGAGCCCTCCAGCACCTTGAGCATGTTGGCGGCGCTGGCGGCCTGGCCGGGGTGCGGGCGGATGGCGTGCAGCTCCGGCTGGAGCACCTTCTCGGTGCCGAGCAGGGCCTCCAGCGACATCGCGGCGGTGATGTCGGCGGTGGTGAACAGCCGGCCCAGATCGGCGATGGCCATCACCAGCATGCCGAGCATGCCGTCGGTGCCGTTGATGAGGGCCAGGCCCTCCTTCTCGGCCAGCTCGATCGGGGTGATCCCGGCCTCGGTCAGCAGCTCGCCGGCCGGGCGGACCTCGCCGTCGGCGCCGTAGGCCAGACCCTCGCCCATCAGCGTCAGCGCGCAGTGCGAGAGCGGCGCCAGGTCACCCGAACAGCCGAGCGAGCCGTACTCGCGGACCACCGGGGTGATGTCGGCGTTGAGGATCGCCGCCATGGTCTCGGCGACCACCGGGCGGACCCCGGTGCGGCCCGAGGCCAGCGTCTTCAGCCGCAGGAACATCAGCGCACGGGTGACCTCCCGCTCGACCTGCGGCCCCATCCCGGCGGCGTGCGAGCGCACCAGCGAGCGCTGCAGCTGCGCGCGCAGCGGCCGCTCGATGTGGCGCACGGCCAGCGCGCCGAAGCCGGTGGAGACCCCGTAGACCGGACGCGGCTCGGCGGCCAGCGCGTCGATCCGGGCGCGCGAACCGGCCATCTCGGCGAGCGCGTCGGCCGAGAGCTCGATCCGGGCGTTGCCGCGAGCGACGGCGATGACATCCGCCGGGGCGACATCAGACTTGCCGACGACGACCACGTCGTCCACCACGTTGTGCATATCCATATGCGGAATCAGATCAGGTGAATGGCGATATGACAACTAGGCCAGGCCAGATACCGTGTCCGGTATGGGACGGACCACCGAACGGCGCCGGGTGCTGCGGCTGCGGGAGCAGCAGGGCAGCTACCGCCCGGACGCGCTGGCAGCGGAGGAACCGCTGGAGATCAGGATCAACGGCGAGGCGCTGACGGTCACCATGCGCACCCCCGGCCACGACTTCGACCTGGTCGCCGGATTCCTGGTGGGCGAGGGCCTGGCGGCCTCCTCGGAGGACCTCACCGCGCTGCGGTACTGCGCCGGGACCGACGCCGACGGGCTGCAGACCTACAACGTCATCGACGCCTCGCTGCGGGACGGCGCGGCCGTGCCGGCCTCGGCCCACCGCAATCTGCTGACCTCCAGCGCGTGCGGGCTGTGCGGGCGGGAGAGCGTCGACGCGATCCGCATGCGCGTGCCGCACGACCTGGCGGCCGACGGGCTCCGGGTCTCGCCCGACACCCTCTACGGGCTGCCGGACGCGCTGCGCGCGGCACAGAAGGTCTTCGACTCCACCGGGGGGCTGCACGCGGCGGGGCTCTTCACCGCCGACGGGGAGCTGCTGTGCCTGCGCGAGGACGTGGGGCGGCACAACGCCGTCGACAAGGTGGTGGGCTGGGCCCTCCGGGAGGGGGCGCTGCCGCTGACGGGCCATCTGCTGATGGTCAGTGGACGGGCCTCCTTCGAGCTCACCCAGAAGGCGGCGATGGCCGGGATACCGCTGCTCGCGGCCGTCTCCGCGCCGTCCTCACTGGCGGTGGACCTGGCCTCGGAGCTGGGACTCACCCTGGTCGGCTTCCTGCGGGGACGCAGCGCGAACGTCTATGCGGGAGCCCAGCGGGTGGCACTGGCGTGAGCCCGGGTGCACGCCGGTGCATGGTTGTTCGCGCAGTTCCCCGCGCCCCTAGGGGGCTGCAACTGGCTCAGTTGCACATGTCAGGGGCGCGGGGAACTGCGCGAACAACCAGCTACGGTCTGCACCTTCATGGCGGCGATGCAGGGCCGGAAAGAGCGATGGCGATGAGCGCTCGCAGGGAGGGGCCCAGGGCTGCGTAGGACAGGGTGGACTCGTCGGCGAAGAGTTCGACCAGCCAGCCTCCCGCGGCGTTACTGCCGCCCGCGGCCAGCACCGCGCGGTACCCGCCGACCAGCAGCACCGCCTCCTCCGCCGGGTCGTTGCCGGGGACCCCGGCCCGCATGGTGAAGGCCCGCCCCCGCACCGCCTCCGCGGTGAGCGGGTAGGAGCGCAGGTCGAAGACCGCGTCCGGGGCCTCGTTGACGGCCCGCTGCACCTGTGCCCGGACGTTGCCGGGCCCACGGGTCATCCTGCGGACCCCGTAGTGCGAGGTGCGCATCTGCAGCGACCCGGGCGGGACGTAGGAGATCCACCAGGACACCGCGTCCAGCATCCTGGCGGTGGTCTCGGCGACCACCTCCAGCCGGCCCAGGGTGTCCCTGCGCCGGGCCTCGTCGATCGCCGCGGTCACCGCGGCGATCAGCACCCCGGGGTCCGCGCTGTGCCGCGCCCCGCGGAACCGCCGCCGCTCGCCCCGCCGTCCGGGCGGCCGCGGCCCCTCCCCGTTCTCGGCCAGCTGCACCGTCGGGTCCGGCAGCTCGCCGCGCCCGGCGACCACCGGGCGGGACGCCTGCCCCGCCTTGGCCCGGTACTGCGCGGCGTCGGCCAGCCGGAACAGCCGGTCGGCGGTGGTGACCGGGCCGATCGGGTCACCGGTCGAGGCGACCCCGCAGGCCACGCCGTCGCCCTGATCGAGCGTCAGCGCCTGCGCGCACAGCTCCTCGGCGACCCGGACCACCTCGTCGGCCGGCGCGCCCTCGGCGACCAGGCAGAACTCGTCGCCGCCGAGCCTCCCGGCGACGCTGCCGGGCAGCATCGCCCCGCACAGCGACAGCTGGTTGGCGAACCGCTCCAGCAACCGGTCGCCGACCTCGTGGCCCAGTTCGTCGTTGACCCGCTTCAGACCGTTGACGTCGCAGACCACCAGGGAGACCACGGTGCCGTGCTCCCGGTGCTCGCTGAGGGCCGCGTCCAGCCGGGCGTCCACGGCCCGGCGGTTGGCCAGCCCGGTCAGCGGGTCGGTGAAGGCGAGCCTGCGCACCTCCTCCAGCTCCTCGCTCTGGGCCAGCCCGGCCGAGGTCTGCGCGGCCAGCACCGTGGCGAACTCGGCGTCGTCCTGGGTGAAGACCGGGTCGCCGACGCCGCGGGCCAGGTAGAGCTCACCCCAGGCCCGGCCGCGCAGCACGATCGGCGCGACCAGGCAGCAGCCGCGACCGCGCCGCCGCAGCGACGCCGCGCGCTCCCGGCAGGCGGGTCCGTTGGCGTCGGCGCCGCCGCCGTCCGCGGTCTGCACCCAGGCCCGCGGCAGGCCGTCCACGGTCCACGGGGCGCCCAGGCCGCGCTGCTCCAGGAACAGCGCGATCTCCGGGTAGTCGGCGACGGCGTAGGACTCGTCCTCCGGCAGTTCCTCCTCGCCGGGGGCCAGCAGTCCGTCGTTGACCAGCACCCGGAGCCGTCCGGTCTCCCGCTCCCAGACCGAGATCGCGGCGAAGTCGGCGCCCAGCGCCTCCCGCGAGCGCAGTGCCGCGGCCTGCACCGCCTCGATCCGCGTCTGCGCACCGGACATCGCCTGGGCCAGACCCACCACGGCCCGCAACCGCACATCCGCGCCGTGCACGCTGATCCTCCTGGCTCAGGACGGGCCAGGTCCGTGGCCGTGAAGACCACTTTAGGTACAGAGCGGACATATCGCCCCGAATGACGTACGGTCAGCCCGGTCCCGGACGCCGGGTCAGCTGCCACGGCTCCACCAGGCCCAGCCCGCGCACCGGCCGCCGCCACATCGGCTGCAGCGCGAACCGGTAGGACGGTTCAGCCCCGGCCGGCCCGTCCTCGTCCGGCACCGGTTCGACCGGTGCCCGGTCCCCCGCCGAGATCCCCACCGAGGCGACCGCCGACAGGGCGTCAGCCGCCCCGGGCGGCACGCCCGGGTAGCTGCCGGCGGCCGGCGGCACCGCGCCCTCGCGCTCCAGCGCCGCCGCCATCTCCCCGTCCACCAGCACCGCGTCCTTGGGGGCGATGGAAGTTAGCCGGCTGGCCAGGTTCACCGTGGTGCCGAAGACATCGCCCATCCGGGTGGTGACCGTGCCGAAGGCCATGCCGACCCGCAGCGCCGGCATCGAGTCGTCCTTGCCCAGGGTCTCCACCAGCGCCAGGCCGATCTCGGCGGCGGTCCCGGCGTCCTCGGAGACGTAGAGGATCTCGTCCCCCAGGGTCTTCACCAGCCGGCCGCCGCGTCCGGCGACGATGTCCGCGCAGCTGATCTCGAAGTTCTCGACCAGCTCGCCGAGTTCCTCCTCCTCCAGCCGGCGCGACAGCCGGGTGAAGCCGACCAGGTCGGCGAAGCCCACCGCGAGCCTGCCGCTCTGCATGTCCTCGTCCTCGGCGGCCTGCACCACCCGGCCGGTGACCGCCGCGAGCTGCCGCCGCCAGACGTAGACCAGGAACTGCTCCAGCTCCGGCAGCAGCAGTTCCACCAGCGGGTAGGCGACCTCGGCCCGGGTCAGCCCGGGCTCGGCGCCGGTGGTCAGGTGCTCCAGGAAGGTGTCGATCTGCCACTCGGCCAGCCTGGCCGTGGTCTGCCCGGTGGACCTGGCCACCTGGATCGCCATCGGCTCGCTCAGCAGCCCGGCCTCGACCAGCCCGGCGAGCCGTCGCAGCGCGATCACGTCGGCGTCGGTCAGCGCCCGCGACTGGCCGATGTCCGCGAAGCCCATCGCCCGCCAGAACCGGGAGGCCAGCTCCATCGGCACGCCCGCCGCCCGGGCCGCCTGGAACGGCGTGTACTGGCGCTCGGAGTCCAGGATCAGCCGCTCCAACTGCAGCGGCACGGAGTCCTCGGAGCCGGTCGGCGCGGACTCCGCGCCGTCCTCGGCCGAGCCCGCCATCCGGTCCTCGTCGCCCACCTTCTCCACCCTCGCCGCGTCCTGCCCTGTGGCCTTGCTCACACCACCGCCCGCACGAATCCTCGCACGGATTCACCCGATCCGGGCCATCACGCCTGCTGGGGACGGACGTGAAGGACATCCCCGGCGCCCACCGCGCGCTCCTCGCCCGCACCGTCGCGCACCACCAGCCGGCCGTCGCCGTCCACCGCCACCGCCTCGCCGAGCAGCTCCCGGCCGCCGGGCAGCTCCACCCGCACCGAACGGCCCAGCGTGGCGCACTGCGCCGCGTACGCCGCCCGCAGCCCGCTGGCCTCCGGATCGCCGGCCGCCCCGGCCCAGTCCGCGTACAGCTCGTCGAAGGTCCGCAGCAGCGCCCGCAGCAGCGTCTCCCGGTCCGTCACCGCCGCGCCGGCGAGCGCCAGCGAGCCCGCGGCCGGCACCGGCAGCTCCTCCTCGCGCAGGCTGACATTGAGTCCGATGCCCACCACCACGGCGTCCCCGGCCAGCTCGGCCAGGATCCCGCCGAGCTTGCGCTCCTCGCCGCCGACGTCGACCAGCAGGTCGTTGGGCCACTTCAGCCGCACCTCGACCCCGGCCACCTGGCTCAGCGCGGACGCCGCCGACACGCCGACCAGCAGCGGCAGCCAACCCCAGCGCTGCTTCGGCACCCCGTCCGGACGCAGCAGCATGGACAGGAAGATGCCCGACCGCGCCGGCGCGCTCCAGCGGCGCTCCAACCGCCCCCGCCCCGCCGTCTGCTCCTCGGCGACCAGCACCGCGCCCGCCGCGGCGCCCCGGGCCGCCTCCGCCGCCAGGTCGCTGTTGGTCGAACCGGTCTGCGTCACCACCCGCAGCGAGGTCCACAGCCCGCCGGGCCGCAGCACGGCCCGCTCCAGCGCGGCGCCGCGCAACGGCGGCCGGTCCAGGTCACTCCACTGCGAAGAACTCATGCTCCGCAGCCTATGACGCCGGTCACTCTGCATATCCGCCACGCGCCCGTCATGGCTACGCTACGACACGGAAACCTCACCCGTTGGTGCCGCCGGGATCCCCCCAGGGGACCTGGACTGCACTACCCCCTCCTGACGGGAGTCGCGCCGGATGTCCCAAGCCGAAATCGCCAACGAGGGCGCGGCCAGCCACACCACCGCCGGCAAGATCGCAGACCTGCGGCGCCGGCTGGACGAGGCCACGCACTCCGGCTCCGCCCGTGCCATCGAGAAGCAGCACGCCAAGGGCAAGCTGACGGCCCGTGAGCGCGTCGCCATGCTGCTCGACGAGGGCTCCTTCGTGGAGTTCGACGAGTTCGCCCGGCACCGCTCCACCAACTTCGGCCAGGAGAAGACCCGCCCCTACGGCGACGGCGTGGTCACCGGCTACGGCACCGTCGACGGCCGCCAGGTCGCGGTCTTCGCCCAGGACTTCACCGTCTTCGGCGGCTCCCTCGGCGAGGTCTTCGGCGAGAAGATCGTCAAGGTGATGGACTTCGCCCTGAAGACCGGCTGCCCGATGATCGGCATCAACGACTCCGGCGGCGCCAGGATCCAGGAGGGCGTGACCTCGCTCGGCCTCTACGGCGAGATCTTCCGCCGCAACGTCCTCGCCTCCGGGGTGATCCCGCAGATCTCGCTGATCATGGGCCCCTGCGCCGGCGGCGCGGTGTACTCCCCCGCCATCACCGACTTCGTCGTGATGGCCGACCAGACCTCGCACATGTTCATCACCGGCCCCGACGTCATCAAGACGGTCACCGGCGAGGACGTCGGCATGGAGGAGCTGGGCGGCGCCCGCACCCACAACTCCAAGTCCGGCAACGCCCACCACCTGGCCGCCGACGAGAAGGAAGCCGTCGACTACGTCAAGGCGCTGCTCTCCTACCTCCCCTCCAACAACCTGGAGGAGGCCCCGGCCTTCCCCGAGGAGGCGGACCTGACGGTCACCGCGCTCGACCTGGAACTGGACGCCATCGTCCCGGACTCGGCCAACCAGCCCTACGACATGCACAAGGTCATCGGGCACATCCTCGACGACGGCGAGTTCCTGGAGACCCAGGAGCTGTTCGCACCCAACATGATCACCGGCTTCGGCCGGGTCGAGGGCCACGCCGTCGGCATCGTCGGCAACCAGCCGATGCAGTTCGCCGGCTGCCTGGACATCGACGCCTCCGAGAAGGCCGCCCGCTTCGTCCGCACCTGCGACGCCTTCAACATCCCGGTGCTCACCTTCGTGGACGTCCCCGGCTTCCTGCCCGGCACCGGCCAGGAGTGGAACGGCATCATCCGCCGCGGCGCCAAGCTGATCTACGCCTACGCCGAGGCCACCGTCCCGCTGATCACCGTGATCACCCGCAAGGCCTTCGGCGGCGCCTACGACGTGATGGGCTCCAAGCACCTGGGCGCGGACCTCAACCTCGCCTGGCCGACCGCCCAGATCGCGGTGATGGGCGCCCAGGGCGCCGTCAACATCCTGCACCGGGCCGACCTCGCCGCGTCCCCGGACCCCGACGCCCGCCGGGTCGAACTCATCGAGGCCTACGAGGACACCCTGCTCAACCCCTACGTCGCGGCCGAACGCGGCTACGTCGACGCGGTGGTCATGCCCTCGGAGACCCGCCAGCACATCGTCAAGGGCCTGCGGGCACTGCGCAACAAGCGCGAGACGCTGCCCCCCAAGAAGCACGGCAACATCCCCCTCTAGGAGGCAGCCATGGCACCGATCAAGGTCCTGCACGGAGACCCCAGCCCCGAGGAGCTAGCCGCCGTCCTGGCCGTGGTCTCGGCCCGGGCGGCGGCCAACGCCGCCCGGACCCCCGACCGCGCCCCGGCCTCCCAGTGGGCCGACCGCGCCCGCAACCTGCACGCCCCGGCCCACCCGGGCCCCACCACCTGGCGCACCTCCGCCTGGGCCCAAAGTTGAGTACCCGTACTCAGGCGCAAGCCAGGACCAGAGCTGCACCCTGGAAGGCATGCTCTGGTCCGACCCCGTAGACGAGACCGCCGAGGAGAAGCGACGTGCCAACGCACTGCTCCGCCGCGTCGGTCTGCTCATCGCCGCCTTCGCGATCCTCTTACTGGTCATCGTGATGGTCTGACCGGTGTCTAGGCTGAGCCCATGACCCTGCCACTCGTGCTCGCCTCCGCCTCCCCCGCCCGCCTGGGCCTGCTCCGTCAGGCCGGGTTGGACCCGCAAGTGATCGTCAGCGGCGTCGACGAGGACGCACTCTCCGCCCCCACCCCCGCGGAGCTCGCGCTGGTCCTCGCCGAGGCCAAGGCGACCGCCGTCGCCGCAGGGCTGACCGCCCCCGCCCTGGTCGTCGGCTGCGACTCGGTCCTGGAACTGGACGGCCAGGCCTTCGGCAAGCCCGCCGACGCCGCCGAGGCCCTGGCCCGCTGGCAGTCCATGCGCGGCCGCAGCGGGGTCCTCAAGACCGGGCACTGCGTCATCGACACCGCCAGCGGCAACCACGCCTCCGCCACCGCCTCCACCACGGTCCGCTTCGGCAACCCCACCGACGCCGAGATCGACGCCTACATCGCCACCGGCGAACCCCTCCACGTCGCCGGCGCCTTCACCCTCGACGGCCGCTCGGCCCCCTTCGTCGACAGCGTCGACGGCAGCCACGGCAACGTCATCGGGCTCTCCCTCCCGCTGCTGCGCGAACTGCTGGGAAAGCTCGGAGTACGGATCACCGACCTCTGGGTCTAGGCAGCCCCTGGCGATGCGTCAGTCACGGTCGGAGTCAGCAGCACAAAAACCATCACCCCGACCATCACCAGCATCGCCAGAAAGGCCACCACCCCGCTCAGCGCCAACAGGGCGGCGGCCAACACCCCGTGCAGCACCGCACAGACAATCAGCAGAATCCTTGTGGGCCGCCCCATGGCACCACCGCGCCAGGCCGTGCGCGCCAGCAGCACCGCGACGACAACCAGGAATGCCGCAAGCAGCCCCATTCCGACCCAGGCTCCATTCGCCATGGCGTCCGTCGAAAGCCCACCCAGGGACATGTTCTGATGGCGCACGGCCAGCCCCAGAAGCAGCCCCACACCAGCGAAGAACAAGGCTTCGAGCACAAGCAGGAACACCGCCACCGCTGCCGTCCAGGTCCTCATGACGGCACCTTACTGACGGGTAGACACGTCCGGAAGAGGTACGCCGAAACGGCCCCTCACGACACCCGGGCGTACGGTGTACGGAGACAATCACCCTCCGTGTGGGCAAGCTCACCCCGGGGCCGGGCTCACCAACACGCCCTGGTAGTCCATAAACTCATCCACGGTTCAAGAAGGGAGCCATTGTGCGCAAGGTGCTCATCGCCAACCGCGGAGAAATCGCAGTCCGCGTCGCCCGGGCCTGTCGTGACGCGGGTATCACCGCCGTCGCCGTTTACGCCGAGCCGGACCGGGACGCGCTGCACGTCCGCGCGGCCGACGAGGCCTTCGCCCTCGGAGGTGACACCCCGGCGACCAGCTACCTGGACATCGCCAAGGTCCTCAAAGCCGCCGCCGACTCCGGCGCCGACGCGATCCACCCCGGCTACGGCTTCCTGTCCGAGAACGCGGAGTTCGCCCAGGCCGTCATCGACGCCGGGCTGACCTGGATCGGCCCCCCGCCGCAGGCCATCCGCGACCTCGGCGACAAGGTGGCGGCCCGCCACATCGCCCAGCGAGCCGGCGCCCCGCTGGTCGCAGGCACCCCCGACCCGGTCTCCGGCCCCGACGAAGTGGTCGCCTTCGCCCGCGAGCACGGCCTGCCCATCGCCATCAAGGCAGCCTTCGGCGGCGGCGGCCGCGGCCTCAAGGTCGCCCGCACCCTCGAAGAGGTCCCCGAGCTCTACGACTCGGCGGTCCGCGAGGCCGTAGCCGCCTTCGGCCGCGGCGAGTGCTTCGTCGAGCGCTACCTCGACCAGCCGCGCCACGTCGAGACCCAGTGCCTGGCCGACAACCACGGCAATGTCGTGGTCGTCTCCACCCGCGACTGCTCGCTCCAGCGCCGCCACCAGAAGCTGGTCGAGGAGGCCCCCGCGCCCTTCCTCACCGACGCCCAGAACGCCCAGCTCTACAGCGCCTCCAAGGCCATCCTCAAGGAGGCCGGCTACGTCGGCGCCGGCACCTGCGAGTTCCTGGTCGCCAACGACGGCACCATCAGCTTCCTGGAGGTCAACACCCGCCTCCAGGTGGAGCACCCGGTCACCGAAGAGGTCACCGGCATCGACCTGGTCCGCGAGCAGTTCCGTATCGCCGACAACGAGGAACTCGGCTACGACGACCCGCCCGCCCGCGGCCACTCCTTCGAGTTCCGCATCAACGGCGAGGACCCGGGCCGCGGCTTCCTCCCCGCCCCCGGCACCGTCACCGTGTTCCAGCCCCCCACCGGCCCCGGCGTCCGCCTGGACTCCGGCGTGGAGACCGGCAGTGTGATCGGCCCGGCCTGGGACTCCCTGCTCGCCAAGCTGATCGTCACCGGCGCCACCCGCACCCAGGCCCTGCAGCGCGCCGCCCGCGCGCTCGCCGAGTTCAACGTCGAGGGCATGGCCACCGCCATCCCGTTCCACCGCGCCGTAGTCGTCGACCCGGCCTTCACCAGCGAACCCTTCAGCATCTACACCCGCTGGATCGAGACCGACTTCGTCAACACCATCCCGCCCTTCGCCGGCGGCGCGGCCGACGACGACGAGCCGGACACCCGCGAGACCGTCGTGGTCGAGGTCGGCGGCAAGCGCATCGAGGTCTCCCTCCCGGCGAACCTCGCCGCGACCTCGGCCAAGCCCGCCGCCAAGTCCAAGCGCCGCGCCACCGCCTCCAAGGCCGGCTCGGCCGCCTCCGGCGACACCCTGGCCTCCCCGATGCAGGGCACCATCGTCAAGATCAATGTCGAAGAGGGCCAGACCGTCAACGAGGGCGACCTGATCGTCGTCCTCGAAGCGATGAAGATGGAACAACCCCTCAACGCCCACAAGGCCGGCACGATCGTCGGCCTCACAGCCGCGATCGGTGCCACGGTCACCAGCGGAGCAGCAATCTGCGAGATCAAGGACTGAGGAGCCCCCCACAGCGGGGGTACGGCTCGGTCGAAGGAGTGACGGCCCGTCGTGGCTTGTCGCGCAGTTCCCCGCGCCCCTAAAGGCAAACAAGGCGGCGCCGCCTCTCTGTTCACCCCCTCCGCACGGGAGGGGGTGGGACGGGGCGGGGTGGTCGCGGCAGGGGCCGTCAAAGCGAAGAACGGGTCATCGGCGTTCAAAGCACGGACACGCTTACAGACCCGTTCTGCAGCAGGCCCCAGAGCGACCACCCC
>NZ_JBEUKS010000002.1:485725-634418 GCF_042510965.1 Streptacidiphilus jeojiensis | reverse complement strand
GACCCGGCCCGCCCCCGCCCCACTGCACCAACCTCCGCCGAAGGCGAAACGTCACCGCCGCACACCCCCCCGCCCGACCACCGGAACCCCCGGAACCCCCGCCCCCGGCGACCTCCGCTGCCCCGGAAACGGCACAGCCGCCTGCGCCGAAGAAGCCACCGCCGCAGCCGCAGGCGCAATACACACCTGCACCCCGTGGTCCGCCAGAGCATCGAGCTCCCGCGAGGCCTCCTCGGAGATCCCGGCCTGCTCGTCCGTCACCAGACAGGCGATCCCCTCCGTGGCCACCGTCTGGAACATGGTGTCCGACCCGAGCTTCCCGTGGTCCGCCAGCACGACCACCTCCGCCGCGGCAGCGACCAGCGCCCGGTCCACGCTCGCCGACAGCATGTTGGTCGTGGACAGCCCCCGCTCCGCGGTCAACCCGCTGCCCGACACGAAGGCCCGCGAGACCCGCAGCCCCTGCAAGGACTGTTCGGCCCCGCTCCCCACAAGCGCATAGTTGGACCCTCTCAGCGTCCCCCCGGTCATCACCACCTCCACCCTGTTGGCATGGGCCAGCGCCTGGGCGACCAACAGCGAGTTGGTCACCACCGTCAGCCCCGGCACCCGGGCCAACCGTCTGGCCAGCTCCTGGGTCGTGGTCCCGGCGCCCACCACGATCGCGTCGCCCTCGGCGACCATCGTGGCGGCGTAGTCGGCGATAGCCGACTTCTCGGCGGCGGCGAGATGGGTCTTCTGCGGATATCCGGGCTCTCTGGAGAGACCGCCGGGGAGCACCGCGCCCCCGTGCCGACGGTCGAGAAGGCCTTCGGCCTCCAGAGCGCGCACGTCCCGACGGACGGTCACTTCGGAGGTCTGGACGACTCGGGCGAGCTCCCGGAGCGAAACCGCTCCATTGGCGCGCACCATTTCGAGGATCAATTGGCGACGTTCTGCTGCGAACACGAAACAGACGGTAACGTGCATGACCATCTGCATTCAGGCGTTTGCACCTAGTAGTCGAAGTTGTCCACCACAGAACGGCGCACACCCTTACAATGCGCGCCGCCCAGTACCAACCTCACGCCCCCGGCGAACTCCCCGCCGCCCGCTTGCGGATGTGCAACTGCCGCGCCGCCTCCGCGATCGACCCGGAGACCGACGGGTACACCGTGAACGCACTCGCCACCTGCTCCACCGTCAGATTGTTGTCCACCGCCAACGAGATCGGATGGATCAACTCGCTCGCCCGCGGAGCGACAACCACACCGCCCACCACGATCCCGGTCCCCGGCCTGCAGAACAGCTTCACGAAACCGTCCCTGATGCCCTGCATCTTGGCCCTCGGGTTCCCCCGCAGCGGCAGCTTCACGCAGACCGCGTCCATCTTCCCGCACTCCACATCCGCCGCGCTGTAGCCGACGGTGGCGATCTCCGGGTCGGTGAAGACATTGGAGGCGACGGTCTTCAGGTTCAGCGGCTGCACCGCGTCCCCCAGCGCGTGGTACATCGCGATCCGCCCCTGCATGGCCGCGACCGACGCCAGCATGAACACCCCGGTGACGTCACCCGCCGCGTACACCCCCGGAGCCGACGTCCGGGAGACCCGATCGACCTTGACCTGCCCGCCCTCGGTCAGCCGGACCCCGGCCTCCTCCAGACCCATGCCCCCGGTGTTGGGGATGGAGCCGACCGCCATCAGGCAGTGCGACCCGGTGATCACCCGTCCGTCCGACAGGGTCACCTCCACCTTGTCGCCGACCCGCTGCACCGACTCCGCCCGCGACCGCGACATCACGTTCATCCCGCGCCGCCGGAACACGTCCTCCAGCACCGTCGCGGCGTCCGGGTCCTCCCCGGGCAGCACACGGTCGCGGCTGGAGACCAGCGTCACCCGCGAGCCCAGGGCCTGGTACGCACCCGCGAACTCCGCGCCGGTGACACCCGACCCCACCACGATGAGCTCCTCGGGGAGTTCGTCCAGGTCGTACACCTGGGTCCAGTTCAGGATCCGCTCGCCGTCCGGAACCGCGTCCGGCAGCTCCCGCGGCCGGGTACCGGTCGCTATCAGCACCACATCGGCCCGCAGCTCCCGCGTCCCGCCGCCCTCGCCACCCTCGGCGCCCACGCCGCCCTCGGCGAGGTCGACCACGACCCCCCGCGAACCGTCCACGGCCTGTCCCCCCGGCGCCAGCCGGCCGAAGCCGCGCAGCAGGGTGACGCCCGCGCGGGTGACGGACTGGGTGATGTCGTGCGACTGCGCGACCGCCAGCCGCTTGACCCGTCGGTTGACCTTCCCCAGGTCAACCCCCACAACCCTCACCCCCGACGTCGGAGCATCAGCGGCGACCTTGATCCCCAGCTCCTCGTAGGAGCTGTCGAAGCTGGTCATCACCTCAGCCGTCGCGATCAAGGTCTTGGACGGCACACAGTCCGTCAAGACCGCCGCGCCGCCGAGGCCGTCCCGGTCGACGACGGTCACCTCCGCGCCGAGGTCCGCGGCCACCAGCGCCGCCTCGTATCCGCCTGGTCCGCCACCGATGATCACAATCCGAGTCACATACGCCATTGTCCCGCACCGCGACGACTCCGAGACACCGGGCTGGCCCGTACGGGCCGGACCCATCCCTCCCACCTGCCCCACCTCCCGTACGCTGTGACCCATGTCGCTCTACGCCGCGTACGCCAGCAACCTCGACGCACGCCAGATGAGCCGTCGGGCCCCGCACTCGCCGCTCCGCGGCACCGGCTGGCTGGACGGCTGGCGGCTGACCTTCGGCGGGGAGCAGTTCGGCTGGGAGGGCTCGATCGCCACGGTGGTCGAGGACGGGAAGGACCAGGTCTTCGTCGGCCTCTACGACATCGCCCCGGGCGACGAGGCCGGCCTGGACCGCTGGGAGGGCCTGCAGCAGGGCTTCTACCGCAAGATCAAGGTCCGGGTGCACACCCTGGAGGGCGACCTGACCGCCTGGACCTACGTCCTCAACGACTACGAGGGCGGCCTCCCCTCGGCCCGCTACCTCGGCATCATCGCCGACGCCGCCGAATCCGCCGGCGCCCCCCACGACTACGTCATGGACCTGCGCAAGCGCCCCTGCTGACCCGGCCCCTGCTGACCCCGGATCTCCGAACAGCGGCATGATGCTCTCCGCATCCACCTGTTCACTTCCGCTCTGGAGATCCCCCTTGACCACCTCCTCACAGCTGTCCCGGCGCACCCTGATAGCCGGAGCAGCCGGCCTCGCGGCCGCCGCCGGCGGTGCTTCGCTGATCGCCGCCACCCCGGCCGCCGCTGCCGAGGCGGCGACCGCCGAGCTGTACCCGGTCAAGCCGCCGCACCTGCTGGAGGCCGAGACCCTGGTGGAGTACCTGCGGCTGCGCAGCTCGCAGTGGAGCTACAACCAGTACAACGCCGCAGGCGAGAACCTCGGCAGCACCGCGGTGACCTGGGGCCGCCCCGGGCATCCGGAGGAGTTCGCCAACCTCTCCCAGTGCGCCTCGTTCATGACCGCCCTCCTGGAGCGCGCCTACGGCCAGGACACCGCCTACGCCTGGGCCACGGCGGCCTACTTCAACCAGTACTTCCCGCCCAAGGACGGCTCCACCCGCGCCTCCGGCTCCTACCCGGACGCGGAGGACCTGCAGGCAGGCTTCCTGAACGCGTCCAACGTCCCGCACATCGACCCGGTGACCAAGCCGGTCAACCTCCGCGCCGGTGACATCGTCGCCTGGGACTACGACCCCGCCGTCAAGAGCACCCCGTACACCGGCCACACCGTGATGATCCGCTCCTACGAGGGCACCTTCGCCGCGTCCGTCGACAGCCAGTTGGGCATCACCGGCGTGGTCGGGCACCTCTTCCAGATCGTGGACTGCACCAGCAGCCCGCACGGCGGCCCCAGCCTCACCAGCCAGACCAGCATCGACCACTACCGCGCCTACCCGGACACCCGTGCCGTCATCGCCGACGACAACAGCAGCTACACCGAGTACAGCGGCGTGGGCTACGGCCACATGATCTTCTACGCGGACCCCAGCACCGACCTCTTCGTCGGCTACCGCTGGAGCGTCAACTCGTCCACCCCGGTCGCCGCGGTCGCCACCGCCGTCTCCGGGAAGCAGCAGATCGCCGCAGGCCGAGTGAACTCCTTCGTGGTCTGACGCACCCACCCCGGCAGAGCACAGCCTCCCTCGTAGCACCGACGACAGACGGTACGAGGGAGGCTGTTGTCGGGTTCTACAGCGAACCCCGCGGCCAATGCCTGAAATGTCATCCGATCGTTCTTCTACGCGCGTAGGGCGAACAGATATCCTCTTGACCGTGAACGCATCCACTCAGCCTGTCGCCGCTGCTGCCAACGGCATCCAGCACCCCACCGACCCGTACGCACCCTACGCCGCCGCCAAGGAGGCCGCCGCCGTTCTGCGCGACCTCACCGGGGTGGAGAACCACGACGTAGCGCTGGTCATGGGCTCCGGCTGGGTCCCCGCCGCCGACGCGCTCGGCTCGCCCGACCACGAGTTCCCGATCACCGCACTGCCCGGGTTCGCGCCGCCCGCCGTCGCCGGGCACTCCGGGATGGTGCGCTCGATCAGCATCGGCGGCATCCGCGCCCTGGTGTTCCTCGGCCGCACCCACTTCTACGAGGGTCACGGCGTCGCCGCAGTCGCCCACGGGGTGCGCACCGCCGTCGCCGCCGGCTGCCGCACGGTGATCCTCACCAACGGCTGCGGCGGCCTGCGCGAGGGCATGTCCGCCGGACAGCCGGTGCTGATCAGCGATCACATCAACCTGACCGCGGCCTCCCCGATCGTCGGCGCCAACTTCATCGACCTCACCGACCTGTACTCGGCGCGGCTGCGCGCCCTGTGCCAGGAGGTCGACCCGAGCCTGGAGGAGGGCGTCTACGTCCAGTTCCCCGGCCCGCACTACGAGACCCCTGCCGAGATCAACATGGTCCGCGCCATCGGCGGCGACCTGGTCGGCATGTCCACCACGCTGGAGGCCATCGCCGCCCGCGAGGCCGGCGCCGAGGTCCTCGGACTCTCGCTGGTCACCAACCTGGCGGCCGGGATCACCGGTGAGCCGCTGAACCACGCCGAGGTGCTGGAGGCCGGCCGCGCCTCGGCCACCCGGATGGGCGCGCTGCTCGCCAAGCTGCTCGAACGGCTCTGATCTGCCGCTCCACCGGGCCCGCATGGCATCCATCACCACCCCGATGGGTGCCATGCTCTTTGCAAGGCCCGCTCCGCCGCTCCGCCGCTCCGCCGCATCGCCGCACTGCCGCACCGAAAGAGAGTGACCAGGCAATGACGCTGACCCCCGACACCGCCGACCTGCTGGCGCGGGCCCGTACCTGGCTCGCCGAGGACCCGGACCCGGACACCCGCGCCGAGCTCGCCGACCTCCTCGCCTCGGCCGAGGGGCCGGCCGAGGAGCAGCAGTGCGCCGCCTGGTCCGAGCTGGCCGAACGCTTCGCCGGGACGCTCCAGTTCGGCACCGCCGGCCTGCGCGGGGAGATGGGCGCGGGACCAATGCGGATGAACCGGGCCGTGGTGATCCGTGCCGCCGCCGGACTGGCCGCCTACGTCGGCAAGCGCACCCCGGGCGGCCTGGTGGTGATCGGCTACGACGCCCGGCACAAGTCCCACGACTTCGCCCGGGACACCGCCGCCGTAGTCACCGCCGCCGGCCTGCGCGCCGCGCTGCTGCCGGGCCCGCTGCCCACCCCGGTGCTGGCCTACGCGGTGCGCCACCTGGACGCGGCGGCCGGGGTCATGGTGACGGCCAGTCACAACCCGCCCCGGGACAACGGCTACAAGGTGTACCTCGGCGGGGAGCTGGAGGGCGCGCAGATCGTGCCGCCGCACGACGCCGGCATCGCCGCCGAGATCGACGCGGTCGCCTCGCTGGCGGACGTCCCGCTGGCCGCCGACGGCTGGGAGGTGCTGACCGCGGACGCGGTCCTGGACCCGTACCTGTCCCGCGCCGCCGGGCTGGTCGGGCCGGGCAGCCCGCGCGACCTGTCCGTCGTCTACACCCCGATGCACGGCGTCGGCCGGGACACCTTCCTGGCCGCGTTCGAACGGGCCGGCTTCCCGGCCCCGGGCATCGTCGCCGCGCAGGCCGACCCGGACCCGGACTTCCCCACCGTGGGCTTCCCCAACCCGGAGGAGCCGGGGGCGATGGACCTCGCCTTCGAGGCGGCCGCGGCGCTCGGCCCCGACATCGTGATCGCCAACGACCCCGACGCCGACCGCCTGGCCGTCGCCGTCCCCGACCCCGACACCGCCTCGGGCTGGCGGATGCTGCGCGGCGACGAGGTGGGGGCGCTGCTGGCCGCCCACATTGTCAACAAGCCCGCCGTCAACAAGCCCGCCGCCGACAAGCCCGCCGCCGACAAGCCCGCTGCCGACGGGGCCACCGCCACTGCGGGCACCTTCGCCACCACCATCGTGTCCTCCTCACTGCTGTCCCGGATCGCCACAGCGGCGGGCATCGGCTACGCCGAGACCCTCACCGGCTTCAAGTGGATCTCCCGGGCCCCCGGCCTGCGTTACGGCTACGAGGAGGCGCTGGGCTACTGCGTCGACCCGGACGCGGTCCGCGACAAGGACGGCATCAGCGCCGCGCTGCTGCTGGCCGAACTCGCCGCCGGCCTGAAGGCGGCCGGCCGCACCCTCGGCGACCTGCTCGACGAGCTGGCCCTCGGCCACGGCCTGCACGCCACCGACCAACTCGCGGTCCGGGTGGCCGACCTGCGCCTGATCGCCGACGCCATGGCCAGGCTGCGCGAGCAGCCGCCGACGGCCCTGGCCGGGCTGCGGGTCGACTCGGCCGACGACCTGGAGCAGGGCAGCGCCGACCTGCCGCCGACCGACGGGCTGCGCTACCGCCTCAGCGGCGCGGGGGTGGACTCGGCCCGGGTCGTGGTCCGTCCCTCCGGGACGGAGCCCAAGCTCAAGTGCTACCTGGAGGTCGTCGTCCCGGTCGGCTCGGCGGACGCGCTGGCCGGGGCCCGGACCGCGGCCGCCGGGCTGCTGGCCGCGCTCAAGCGTGACCTCTCGGCGGCAGCGGGCATCTGACGCGCTGTCGGCGACCCCCCTTAGGGTGGTCGGCATGGAGACGACGGAGCACCAGCAGCCAGCCAGCAGCCCACCCCCCGGCGCGGACCGTCTGATCACGGTTCCCGGCGTGCGCAACCTCCGCGACGCCGGGGGCTTCGGCACGGCCGACGGCGGCCGGATACGCCTCGGCCTGCTCTACCGCTCCGCCTCGCTCTGCGAGCTGAGCCCGGACGGGGCGGGCCGGCTGGCCGGCCTGGGCCTGCGCACCGTCGTGGACCTGCGCAGCGCGGAGGAGTTGGTGCACTGGCCGAACCAGCGCCACGGGCTGGACTTCGAGCTGGTCTCGCTGCCGACGCTGCCGCCGCTGGAGGGCTCCTCGGCCAACCCGGAGACGGCGGCGGACGTCAGCGAGCAGCACCGGCAGCAGGGGGATCCGCAGGACGACGGGCTGGCCGGGATGTACTCCTACATGGCCGAGACGGCGGGCCCGCCGATCGTCGCCTGCATCCGCCGGCTGACGGCGCCCGGCGCGCTGCCGGCCCTGGTCCACTGTGCGGTCGGCAAGGACCGCACCGGGGTGACCATCGCCGTCATCCTCTCCGCGCTGGGCGTCGACGACGCCGACATCAGCGCGGACTTCGCCCTCTCCAACGCGGGCCTGGGGCTGCTGAACGGCCCGGTCCACTACATCGACGAGCACGGGGTCGAGCGGCCGTCGCGGCCGGTCCGCGCGGAGCTGCTCACCATGTTCCTGCGCAGGGTGCATGCGCGGCACGGGACCACGGCGGGGTTCCTGCACTATCACGGGCTGCGGCGGGAGGAACTCGCCCGACTGCGGGACCTGCTGGTCCAGGAGGCGTGACCACCCCGGTACAGGGCCACCGTTCGCGCAGTTCCCCGCGCCCCTATAGGGGCGCGGGGAACTGCGCAGAACCTCAGCCCGCCGCGAGCAGCACGATCAGTGCGACCGCACCCGCCACCGCCGGCGCGGCGATCCACCATGTCCACGCGACAGCGACCGCGCCGTCCGCACCGGCCCGGTTCTCCTCCACCGCCCTGGAGCGCAGCTCAAGCAGTTCCGTGACGACCCGGTCCGCCCAGGCGACAGCCGGCCCCGCACTGTCCGACGAGCCGTAGGGGGCCGGCGCCGAGGAACGGGAGAAGGCCGAGCGCAGTCCCGGCCCCCCGACCGGGAAACGGGAGTCCTGGCCGCGCCGGGAGCTGATCACCGACGCGTCGCCCTTGGAGATCATCGACCTGCGGTTGGCCCGCTTGCGCTGCCGCAGCGACACCGGCACCGCCCAGACCTGGTACTTCCTCCCGGCCGCCCGGAGCTCCACCGACAGTGCCGCCTGCAGCGACTCGACCTGCTGCCAGGGCGCCGTCACGGTGCGGAACGGGTTGCGGACCACCAGCCGGTCCTCGTTGGCCCGGACCACGGGCCACAGCGTGAAGGCGCTCACCAGCGGGACCACCAGGACCAGCGTGGCCAGCGCCAGCCAGGGGGTCTTCCCGTGCCCCTTGACCAGGGCGTCGATGCACAGCCACAGCGCCAGTGCGAGCAGCAGCACGCCGGCGGCCACGCCCGACCTGGAGCGGTAGCTTCGGTCGGCGTAGGCGGGGCCGGTGGAGGGGGTCGGTACTGCCTTGGCATCCTGGCCGGGGGTCTCCTGGCCAGGCACGTCAGGGCCCTGGGAGTCGCTCATGGTGAACGATTCTGCCTCAGCCCGGCGCCGCGATCCCCCGTGGTCGAATTGCGATATGGCATCAGGGTTCGTCCCACCGGATCGGCTCCATGTCACACCGACCCGGTACTGACGAAACGCTACGCGTGTAGATATGCTCCTCTGGTGAGCATGCCCACCTCTTCCCCGCCCCCCGCAGCCGTCGAGGGCGCCGCCGCTGCCGACGGCGCCCGCGAAAGCCTCGCCGAGGTCGCCTCCACGGAGGCGACCCTGCGCCGCTTCCTGCACGGGCTGCCCGGTATCGACGCCGTCGGCCTCCAGGCGCGAGCCGCCTCGCTCGGCACCCGGTCCATCAAGACCACTGCCAAGGCGTACGCCATCGACCTGGCCATCTCCATGATCGACCTGACCACGCTGGAGGGTGCGGACACCCCCGGCAAGGTGCGGTCGCTCTGCGCCAAGGCGATGCGCCCCGACCCGAGCGACCCGTCGACGCCGCGGGTCGCCGCCGTCTGCGTCTACCCCGACATGGTGCCCTTCGCCCGCGCCGCCGTCGCCGGCAGCGGGGTGCAGGTCGCCTCGGTCGCCACCGCGTTCCCGTCCGGCCGTGCCGGGCTGGCGGTGAAGCTCGCCGACACCGCCGAGGCCGTGGCCGCCGGCGCCGACGAGATCGACATGGTGATCGACCGCGGCGCCTTCCTCTCCGGCCGCTACCTGGAGGTCTTCGAGACCATCCGGGCGGTCAAGGGAGCCTGCCTGCGCGCCGACAGCACCGCCGCGCACCTCAAGGTGATCTTTGAGACCGGCGAGCTGCAGACCTACGACAACATCCGCCGCGCCTCCTGGCTGGCGATGATCGCCGGCGCCGACTTCATCAAGACCTCCACCGGCAAGGTCGCCGTCAACGCGACCCCGGCCAACACCCTGGTGCTGATGGAGGCGGTCCGCGACTTCCGCGCCGCGACCGGCGTCCAGGTGGGCGTGAAGCCCGCCGGGGGCATCCGCACCACCAAGGACGCCATGAAGTACCTGGTGACCGTGAACGAGGTGCTGGGCGACGACTGGCTGTCCCCGGACTGGTTCCGCTTCGGCGCCTCCAGCCTGCTCAACGACCTGCTGATGCAGCGTCAGAAGCTGACCACCGGCCGGTACTCCGGTCCCGACTATGTGACGGTGGACTAGCCGTGGCCAAGAAGAAGCCCGACACCCCGACCGCGACGCCCACACCGACCGCGACGCCCGCACCGGCGGCACCGTCCGCCGCGCCCGGCCGCAAGCTGTTCGAGTACGCCCCCGCGCCCGAGTCCCGGGCCGCCGCCGGCGACATCGCCAGCTCCTACGGCCACTACATCGGCGGCGAGTTCGTCGAGAGCAGCGGCAAGGAGGCGCTGAAGACGGTGGACCCGTCCACCGAGCAGGTCCTCGCCGAGTTCGCGCAGGGCACCGAGGAGGACGTCGAGCGCGCGGTCAAGGCCGCCCGGGACGCCTTCGGCCCCTGGTCGGCGCTGCCCGGCGCCGAGCGCGGCAAGTACCTGTTCCGGATCGCCCGGATCATCCAGGAGCGCAGCCGCGAGCTGGCCGTGCTGGAGTCGATCGACAACGGCAAGCCGATCCGGGAGACCCGCGACGTCGACCTGCCGCTGGTCGCCGCGCACTTCTTCTACTACGCCGGCTGGGCCGACAAGCTGGAGTTCGCCGGCTACGGGTCCAACCCGCGTCCGCTCGGCGTGGCCGCGCAGGTGATCCCCTGGAACTTCCCGCTGCTGATGCTCGCGTGGAAGATCGCCCCGGCGCTGGCCACCGGCAACACCGTGGTGCTCAAGCCCGCCGAGACCACCCCGCTGACCGCGCTGCGCTTCGCCGAGATCTGCCGCCAGGCCGGTCTGCCGAAGGGCGTCGTCAACATCGTCACCGGCGACGGCCGCACCGGCGCCGCGCTGACCGCGCACCCTGGCGTCGACAAGGTCGCCTTCACCGGCTCCACCGGCGTCGGCCGGGCCATCGCCCGCACCCTGGCCGGCACCCGCACCAAGCTGTCGCTGGAGCTGGGCGGCAAGGCCGCCAACATCGTCTTCGACGACGCCCCGGTCGACCAGGCCGTCGAGGGCATCGTCGACGGCATCTTCTTCAACCAGGGCCACGTCTGCTGCGCCGGCTCCCGGCTGCTGGTGCAGGAGTCGGTGCACGACGAGGTCCTGGACGCGCTCAAGCGCCGGATGGCCACGCTGCGGGTCGGCGACCCGCTGGACAAGAACACCGACATCGGCGCCATCAACTCCGCCGCCCAGCTGGCCCGGATCCGCGAACTGACCGACGCCGGCGAGGCCGAGGGCGCCGAGCGCTGGTCCCCCGCCTGCGAACTGCCCTCCTCGGGCTACTGGTTCGCCCCGACGGTGTTCACCAACGTCAGCGCCACCCACCGGGTGGCCCGCGAGGAGATCTTCGGCCCGGTGCTGTCGGTGCTGACCTTCCGCACTCCGGAGGAGGCCGTCGCCAAGGCCAACAACACCCCGTACGGGCTCTCGGCCGGCATCTGGACCGAGAAGGGCTCGCGCATCCTCTGGATGGCGTCCAAGCTCCGGGCCGGCGTGGTGTGGTCCAACACCTTCAACAAGTTCGACCCGACCTCGCCCTTCGGCGGCTACAAGGAGTCGGGCTACGGCCGCGAGGGCGGTCGCCACGGCCTGGAGGCCTACCTCGATGTCTGAGACCACCACCCCCCGCCTTGATGTCCACAAGACCTACAAGCTCTTCGTCGGGGGCGCCTTCCCCCGCTCCGAGAGCGGACGGGTGTACGAGGTGACCGACCTCAAGACCGGCGACTGGATCGCCAACGTCCCGCTGGGCACCCGCAAGGACACCCGTGACGCGGTCGGCGCCGCCCGCAAGGCCGTCGGCGGCTGGTCCGGCGCGACCGCCTACAACCGCGGGCAGATCCTCTACCGCGCCGCGGAGATGCTGCAGGGCCGCCGCGAGCAGTTCGCCGCCGAGGTCGCGGCGAGCGAGGGCATCAGCGCCCGGAAGGCGGCCGCCCTGGTGGAGGCGGCCGTCGACCGCTGGGTCTGGTACGCGGGCTGGACCGACAAGGTCGCCCAGATCGCGGGCTCGGCCAACCCGGTCGCCGGTCCCTACTTCAACCTCAGCACCCCGGAGCCCACCGGCGTCGTCGGCGTGGTCGCCCCGACCCGGGGGAACGGCTACTCGCTGCTCGGCCTGGTCTCGGTGATCGCCCCGGTGATCGCCACCGGCAACACCGCGGTCGTCGCGCTGGCCCCGGAGGCGCCGCTGCCCGGCCTGTCCCTGGGCGAGGTGCTGGCCACCTCGGACCTCCCCGGCGGGGTGGTCAACCTGATCTCCGGACGCACCGAGGACATCGCCCCGACCCTGGCCTCCCACCAGGACGTCAACGCACTGGACCTGACCGGTGTGAACTCGCCGGACGGCCCCGGCTCGGCGCGCGCTCTGGAAACGCTCGCAGCGGATACCCTTAAACGTGTACGGCGCCCGGACGTCAACGACGACTGGACCGCCGCACAGGGCACCGATCGTCTGCTGGCCTTCCTGGAGACCAAGACGGTCTGGCACCCGATGGGAATCTGACCCCCGGGTCAGCGACTCCCCCGCAGACCGGGCGGCCCGCCCCACCCCCCCTGGGCCGGTCGTCCGTTGAGAACGGGCACGCGCTCCTCCCCCCCGAGTGCGTGCCCGTTCGCTTTCCCGATGCCCGTGGTTCCACCCGAGGCAGCCCATGCGTCAGACTGGTACCTCGTGAGCAGCGAAGAAGCGAACAGCCCGATCCGGTCCCGAGTCGTGCTGCTGTGCGGGCCGTCGGGGTCGGGGAAGTCGACCCTCGCGGAGCGGGCCGGACTGCCGGTCCTCCAACTCGACGACTTCTACAAGGACGGCGACGACCCGAGCATCCCGCCGCTCGCGGACGGTCAGGGGCCGGACTGGGACGACCCGGGCTCATGGCACGCGGACGACGCGATGGCCGCGATCCGGGCGCTGTGCGGGGACGGCCGGGCCGAGATCCCGGTGTACTCGATCCCGGACAACGGCCGGATCGGCACCCACACCCTGGTCCTGGACGGTGCCGCGGCGTTCATCGCGGAGGGGATCTTCGCCGCCGAGATCGTGCGGCGCTGCGAGGCCGAGGGGCTGCTCGGCGATGCGATCTGCCTGCGGAACCGGCCGGTGACCACGGCGTGGCGCAGGTTCCGGCGGGATGTGCGGGAGCGGCGGAAGTCGGTGCCGTATCTGTTGCACCGGGGGTGGCGGCTGATGCGGGCCGAGCGCGGGATCGTCTCCCGACAGGTCGCCCAGGGCGCGGACGCCTGCGGCGGGGCGGCGGCGCTGGCGCGGATCGCTGCGCTCGGCAGCGCGGTGCCGGTCCTTGAGGGGGCTGGCCGGTAGGTCGCGTTTCGGGTGCGGGTTGTGCCTGGTTGGCCGCGCAGTTCCCCGCGCCCCTAAGGGGCTGCAACTGGCCCGCTTGCAACCAGCTGGGGGCGCGGGGAACTGCGCGACAAGCCACCTACGGTCCGCACCAAGAGATCCCGCAGAAATGCGAACGCGCGGAACGGGCCCGGTCCGCCTCCCCCGAGGCCGGCCGTGCCCGTTCCGTTCTGTGCACCGCGGACCCTCCGGCTCCCCCGAGCCGGGCCCCCAACCCGCGGCCTTTCCCCCTCCCCCACGGCTGCCCCGGGCGTGCTGGTCTCGTGATCCCCCCGGATCACGGGACCCCCCGCGGCCGTACATCCCCCGGCGTACCCGCCCTCGTTCAGGCGACGAGTTCGCCGAAAGCTCCACCCAGGTCGCCGTCGCGCGACGCCAGGATCTCGTCCTCACGCAGCCGGCGCAGGGCGCGCCAGATGCTGCTCTTCACCGTTCCGACGCTGATGTTCAGCACATCGGCGATCTCGGGGTCGGTGCGGCCCTCGTAGTAGCGGAGCACCAGCATGGTGCGCTGGTTCTCCGGCAGCTTGGCCAGCGCCTGCCACAGCACGGCCCGCAGTTCGGTGCCGCCCATGGCGTCGGTGTCGCCGACCGTCTCCGGCATCTCCTCGGTCGGGTACTCGTTGACCTTGCGGCGGCGCCAGGCCGAGATGTGCAGGTTGGTCATGGTGCGGCGCATGTACCCGCCGACCGCGGCCTTGTCGGTGATCCGGTCCCAGGCCCGGTAGGTGCTGAAGAGCGCGCTCTGCAGCAGGTCCTCGGCGGCGTAGCGGTCACCGGTGAGGTGGTAGGCGGTGGCGTACAGCGAGGCGCGGCGCTCGCGGACGTAGGCCGAGAACTCCTCCTCGTTGCTGAGCCGGTGCTCCTCGGTCCCGAAGGCCGGCGCGGTGGCCGGTGCGGCGACCGGCAGAACGGCGGGCTCCCCCGAACCGCTCGTCTGCCGGCCGCCTCCCCCGGCACCCCCCGTACCCCCCGGGAGCTCGCGGACGGTGGTCCCCCGAACCACGCCGCGAAGTGTGAGCGTCATGGTCGTCGAGCCCGAGGCGGCCGCGTCACAGGACGGCGAGTGCGTCCCCTGGCGGGCGGTGCTGTGGACCGACGCCCGGTGCACCGGGCGCGCAGCGCGAAGTGCCGCGGCGCTCCGTACTTCGGTGACTGCGTTCATGCTGCGCTCCCTGGTGGATGGTGGTGCGGTCTGTCGAGGTCCCCCGACTCCCTGACATGGAATAGCTTGCCCGGGGGTCGTCATGGCCGTGTCCGTCGACTGTCACAGGGCTGTCACAAGCCCCGGGGCTTGGTCACGGACCCTCCGGGGGTCGATCGATCGGCCGTTGATGGGCCAGAATGGCCCGCGTGTCTCATCTGCTGCTCATCGAGGACGACCCCGCCATCCGCACCGGTCTCGAACTCGCGCTGACCAGGCAGGGCCATCAGGTATCGGCCGCTGCCTCGGGCGAGGACGGCCTGAAGCTCTTCAAGGAGAGCCGCCCCGACCTGATCGTCCTGGACGTGATGCTCCCCGGGATCGACGGCTTCGAGGTCTGCCGCCGGATCCGGCGCACCGACCAGCTGCCGATCATCCTGCTGACCGCGCGCAGCGACGACATCGACGTGGTGGTCGGCCTGGAGTCGGGCGCCGACGACTACGTGGTCAAGCCGGTGCAGCCGCGGGTGCTGGACGCCCGGATCAGGGCGGTGCTGCGCCGCGGCGAGCGGGAGAGCTCGGACTCGTCGACCTACGGTGACGTGGTGATCGACCGCAGTGCGATGACCGTCACCAAGGCCGGCGTCGACCTGCAGCTGACCCCCACCGAGCTGCGGCTGCTGCTGGAGCTCAGCCAGCGTCCGGGCCAGGCGCTGTCCCGGCAGCAACTGCTGCGGCTGGTCTGGGAGCACGACTACCTGGGCGACTCGCGGCTGGTGGACGCCTGCGTGCAGCGGCTGCGGGCGAAGGTGGAGGACGTGCCGTCCGAGCCGACGCTGATCCGCACGGTGCGCGGGGTGGGCTACCGGCTGGATCCGCCGCAGTAGGCTGCGCGGAGACCGAGATCCATCGGACCCCACCAGCAACCCGGCATCGAAGGCGACGTGACCGACCACCCCAAAGCCCCGGCGGTGTCCTGGCCGGCCAGCCGGCTGCGGCTGCCCTCGCTGGCCCGGCGCCTGCGGCTGACGTCGCTGCGGATACGGCTGATCGCCGTGTTCGCCCTGGTGGCGCTGGCCGCCGCGGTCTCCGCCTCCGGCATCGCGTACTGGCTGAACCGCGACGCGGTGCTGAAGCGCACCCAGGACTCGGCGCTCGCCGACTTCCGCAGCCAGCTCAGCCGGGACATCACCGACCTGCCGCTGCAGCCCAGCTGCGACCAGCTGCGCCAGGTCGCGGCGCTGATCGCGCACTCCGGGCTGAACTACGCCGTGGTCCTGGTGCAGCCGGACTGCGTCGCGACCTCCAACCCGGCGTTCCCCGCCTCGCTGGTTCCCACGGCGCTGCAGCACTCGGTGACCACGCCCTGCGTGCACTGCACCGCCGCCCCGCACCAGTACCACCTGTTCTGGCAGCGGCAGACGCTGAACGGCACCCCGTTCCTGATCGGCGGCACCCAGGTGCTGCCCACCGGGCCGACCGCGTACATGTTCAAGTCGCTGGAGGACGAGCGCAAGGACATGGACTCGCTGGCCTGGTCACTGGGCATCGCCACGCTGCTGGCGCTGGTCGGCTCGGCGCTGCTGGCGCAGGCCGCGGCCTCGACGGTGCTCCGCCCGGTGGCCCGACTCGGCGAGGCGGCACGGCAGTTGGGCGCGGGAAGGCTGGACACCCGGCTGGAGGTGCGCGGAGCGGCGGAGCTCGCCGACCTGTCGCAGACCTTCAACCAGACCGCCGAGTCGCTGCAGGCCCAGGTCGAGGAGCTGAGCACGCGCGAGCACGCCAGCCGCCGCTTCGTCGCCGACATGTCGCACGAGCTGCGCACCCCGCTGACCGCGATGACGGCGGTGACCGACATCCTGGAGGACGAGGCCGACACCCTCGACCCGATGATCGCCCCGGCGGTCCGGCTGGTCGTCAGCGAGACCCGCAGGCTCACCGAGCTGGTGGAGAACCTGATGGAGGTCACCCGCTTCGACGCCGGCACCGCCAAGGTCGTCCTGGACGAGATCGACATCTCCGACCTGCTGACCTCCTGCATCGACACCCGCGCCTGGCTGGACGCGGTGGACGTGGACGCCCCGCGCGGCATCGTGGCCCGGGTGGACCCGCGCCGGGTGGACGTGATCCTGGCCAACCTGATCGGCAACGCGCTGAAGCACGGCGGCTCCCCGGTCCGGGTGCAGGTCCGGGCCGAGGGCCCGGACCTGGTGGTACGGGTCGCCGACGGCGGGCCCGGCATCCCCGAGGACGTGCTGCCGCACGTCTTCGACCGGTTCTTCAAGGCGGACGCCGCCAGGCGCCGCTCGGAGGGCAGTGGCCTGGGGCTGTCCATCGCGGCGGAGAACGCCCGGATCCACGGGGGCACGATCACCGCGGCCAACGGCGAGTCCGTCGACGGCGGACCCGGAGGCGCCGTCTTCACGCTGCGGCTGCCGATGACACCGGCGGTCGAGGCGGGGCACCCGCTGGCGGCGGACGGCGGCCCGAAGTCGGGTACGGCGCCGCAGCCGGGACCAGGCGCCGAACCGGGAGCGGGGAAGGGCGAGAGCACATGAGGCAGCACCACACCCTGGTCCGCGGAGTACCGCCGACCCCTCCCGCCGGGACTCCCGGGCCCGCGCGTCCGACCGGTCCGGCCCGGCGGAGCCCTCGGCTCGCCGCGGTCACCACGGTCGCCGCGTTCGCCGCCGTCCTGGCCGTGGCGCTCAGCGGCTGCGGGATCCGCGACACCGCCGTCCCCGTCGACGCGGGTGATCCGGCGTCACGCACCGCCTGCCCGCCCGGACCCAGCGCCAGCCTGACCGCGCTGGAGCGGGACGCCAGCCTGATCCCCACCTCCGCGCCGACCAGGCTCTGGCCGCCGATGACCAAGGAGGAGCAGGCAAGCGCCGCCGCAGCGGCGGCGAAGTCCGCGGCCGAGGCCGCGGCAGCGGCGCAGGCGACCGCCTCGCCCTCGCTGACCCCCTCCGCCGTCGCCAGTCCCCCCGCACCCACGGCCACCACCTCCGACGGCACCCTGGCCTGCCTGCACCCCAGCGCCTCGGGCTGACCCGACCCCGGCCTCACCCTTTCGTGGGAACGATGGAACCGGGACCACACGGACGCGCGTCCTCCGGGGCGTGCAGCAAGGAGAGACCGGCGTGCGAACCGGTATCGACCAGCGGTCCCCGATGACGGAGGGCGCCCTCGGTGACCCGTCGGCGGTGCACCGCAACGCACGGCGTCTCGGCCTGCTGCTGCTCGCGGTCCATCTCGGGCTGGTGCTGTGGTCCGCGTTCCAGCCGGTGTCGGCGGCCTGGATGGCCGACAGCAATCTGACGCCGTTCGCGACCGTGCGCTCCGAGTTGAGCGCCGGCACCGAGCACGCCTATCTGGAACTGCTGCGCGGTCTGCTGCTGCTGGCGCCGCTGGGCATCCTGCTGCCGCTCGCCGGCGGTCGGTTGTACGCGTCCACGCTGTCGTCGTTCCTGCGCACCGTCTTCGCCACGGTCCTCATCGCGACCGGGCTGGAACTGCTGATGTCCACCCTGACCAGCCATCTGCTGGACGTGGACGACGTGCTGCTGGCAGCGGTCGGGGTCGCGGTCACCCATCTCGCCTTCGTACCGGCCGGACGGGCCGCGCTGCGCCGCCGGGAGCGCCACCACGACGGGGGCAACGGCCCCAGGGCCACCCCCAGCGGCTTCGAGATCGCCCACCTGACGCCCTGACCTGCGATTGTTCCGCCCTGCCGGTGGCCCGGCTCGGGGTCGGACCCGGAGAGCACCCCGAGACCGGGCTCATCCCGGAGCGGGGTGGGGTCGGGGCCGGAATCGTCGAAGCGGCTGAGGATTCCGGCTCCCCGGAGCGGGAGGCTGGTAGCAGAGAACGACGGAGCCCCGGAGCGGGGCACCGAGCACCGGCCCACGGAGACACCTCATGAGCGCCACCGCCACCACCCTCTCCCGCCCCCGCCACAACCGCCTGATCGCCGGTGTCTGCGCCGGGATCGCCGAGCGTTTCGGGCTCACCCCCTGGACCGTGCGGGTGCTGTTCCTGCTGTCCTGCCTGCTGCCCGGGCCGCAGTTCCTGGTCTACCTGGCGCTCTGGCTGCTGCTCCCGCAGTCCGCCTGACCGCCGCGCACGGCGGCGTCAGATGATGCTCCGTCAGCCGACAGCAGCAGCACCGAGGGCCGGGCCCGACCACCGCGACGGTGGCGGGACCCGGCCCTTTCCGTACGTCCTTGCGGCTGCGGATCAGCCCAGCGGGGTGTGCACCGGCAGCGCCGAGGTCGCCTGACCCAGGCCCGACTGCACCGAGCCGGTCGCCTGGCCGACGCCGGGAAGGCTGGTGAGGCTGCCGGCCACCGGCAGGTCCGGGGTGGCGACCGGAAGGCCGTCGCGGGTCTGCGGGGCGGCCGAGCGCACGCTCGGGAGCGTCGCGTTCTGGGTGGCGTTCTGGACCGAGGGGGCAGCACTGTTGACCAGGCCCTGCGCCGTCCCGGTCACCGCGTGCACGCTGCCGGTCTGCGAGGTGAGCACCTGCTGCCCGTCCGAGACCGGTCCGGCGGCCAGCCCCTGCAGCGGTACGTTGCCGGCACCGGAGGGCAGGCCTCCGAGCGCGCCGAGTCCGTCCGCAGCAGCCGGGGTGACGGCAGCAGCGGCCAGCGCGGCACCGAGCACTGCGGTTCCGGCGGCCTGGAGCATTGCCTTCTTCATGAGCTGATTCCTCGTGTCCTCGGGTGGGGACGGCGGCGAACCGGATCGATGACTACGCCGCGTGTCCGACTGGCCGCCCAACGTATCCACGAGGTGACGGAGCGCCCAAATCTCCGTCCCCTGATCGGCCTAACGGCCGTCAGCCCGCGACCCCGACTGAGCCGACCCCGGCGGACTCGGCGGCGATCCGCTCGAAGCCCGGCTTGATCACCTCGTTGATCAGCGCCAACCGCTCGTCGAACGGGATGAACGCCGACTTCATCGCGTTGATGGTGAACCAGCGCAGATCGTCCAGGGTGTAGCCGAAGGCCTGCACCAGGTGCTCGAACTCCCGGCTCAGGCTGGTGCCGGACATCAGCCGGTTGTCGGTGTTGACGGTCACCCGGAAGTGCAGCCGCCGCAGCAGCCCGATCGGGTGCTCGGCGTAGGAGGGGGCGGCACCGGTCTGCAGGTTGGAGGTGGGGCACATCTCCAGCGGCACCCGGCGGTCGCGCACGTACTCGGCGAGGCGGCCGAGCTTGACGCCGCCGTCCTCGGCGACCGAGATGTCGTCGATGATCCGCACGCCGTGGCCCAGCCGGTCGGCGCCGCAGCACTGCAGCGCCTCCCAGATGGACGGCAGGCCGAAGGCCTCGCCGGCGTGGATGGTGAAGTGGTTGTTCTCCCGCTTGAGGTAGTCGAAGGCGTCCAGGTGCCGGGTCGGCGGGTGGCCGGCCTCGGCGCCGGCGATGTCGAAGCCGACCACGCCCAGGTCGCGGTAGCGGTTGGCCAGCTCGGCGATCTCCAGCGAGCGGGCGGCGTGGCGCATCGCGGTGAGCAGGGTGCCGATGCGGATCCGGTTGCCGGCCGCGGCGGCGCGGGCCTCGCCGAGCCGGAAGCCCTCGTTGACGGCCTCGACCACCTGGTCGAGGGTCAGCCCGCGCTCCAGGTGCTGCTCGGGGGCGTAGCGCACCTCGGCGTAGACGACGCCGTCGGCGGCGAGGTCCTCGGCGCAGTCGGCGGCGACCCGGACCAGGCCCTCGCGGGTCTGCATGACCGCGCAGGTGTGCGCGAAGGTCTCCAGGTAGCGGACCAGCGAACCGGAGTCGGCGGCCTCGCGGAACCAGACCCCGAGGGCGGCCGGATCGGTGGTCGGCAGACCGTCGTAGCCGACCTCGGCGGCCAGTTCGACGATGGTCTCGGGGCGCAGGCCGCCGTCCAGGTGGTCGTGCAGCAGGACCTTGGGGACGCGGCGGATCTGGTCAGCGGTGGGAACGCTGAGGGCGCTGGGGGTAAGGGTGCTCTCCATCGCCCAACGATACCTCCTACGCGCGTAGACGAAGGTGTATTTCCGGTCTCTCCTGCGTTTCCGATGGATGACCGCTCAGCTGTGGAACGGCAGCCGCTCCCGCGCGGACAGCACATAGGTCCGGAATGCCTCGGCCGGCGGGGTGAGCGCTCGGCCGGTCACCCACGCCAGCGCGATCTCGCGGCGCGCGCCCGGCGACGACAGCCGCAGCTCCGCCACGTCGGGGCGCGGCGCCGTGGCCGGCGGCAGTACGGCGACCCCCAGCCCGGCCGCGACCAGCCCGCGCAGCGTCTCGGACTCCTCGCCCTCGAACGACACCCGGGGCGTGAACCCCGCCTCAGCGCACAGCGCGTCGGTGATCCGCCGCAGGCCGTACCCGGGTTCCAGGGTCACGAAGGCGTCCTCGGCCACCTCGCCGAGCCGCACCCGCTGCCGGGAGGCGAGCCGGTGGTCGACCGGTACCACCAGCCGCAGCCGCTGCTCGCCGAGCCGGCGCGAGGTCAGCTCGGGGCCGTCCGGGCGCGGCGAGACCACGCACAGGTCCAGCTCGCCCTCGCGCAACCGCTGCAGCATCGAGTCGGTGTAGTCCTGCACCAGCTGGAAGCGGACCTTGGGGTACTCCACCCGGAAGCCGCGCAGCAGGGTCGGCACCGCCTCGGTCCCCATGGTGTGCAGGAAGCCGAAGGCCACCCGGCCGCCGACCGGGTCGGCCTCGGCCCTGGCCGCCTCCGCCCCGCGCTCGACCTCGGCGAGCGCCCGCTCCACCGCCGCCAGGAAGATCCGCCCCGCCCTGGTCAGCCGGACCGTACGCCCCTCTCGGGCCAGCAGCGCGACACCCAGGTCCTGCTCCACCCTGGCCACCGCGCGGCTCAGGGTCGGCTGCGGCATCGCCAACTCGGCCGCGGCCCGGGTCACATGCTCCAGCCGGGCGACCGCGGCGAACTGCGCCAGCAACGGCGCGAGCAGCACGGCGGGCGCCTCCGGCGCGAGCTCCGCGCCGCCGGCCGCGATGTCTTCTGCGTCACGCAGGTGTTTCCCACTCCCGGCTGACCTCTGCTCATACGCCACAGCATCAATCATCCGGCTTCGATGCATTGGACGCATCAGTGCCCCCGTCCTAGATTTCAGGCATGCCGCCTGCCACTAGCGGGGCATCCGCCGAACCGTCGCCGGGTGCCCTCACCTCGCCGTCCCCCGTCGCCGCCGCCCCTGCTGACACCGCCGCGCCGGACCTGCGCCACCTCCCCGGCAGCCGTGGCCTGCGCCGCACCCAGCTGGCGCTGTTCGGCGCCGGGCTGGCGACCTTCCTGCTGCTCTACTCCACCCAGGCGCTGCTGCCGGCGCTCTCCGCCTCGCTGCGGCTGACGCCGGGTCAGGCCAGCCTCACCGTCTCCGCCGCCGCCATCGGCCTGGCCCTCGCGGTGATCCCGGTCAGCGCCCTGTCCGAGCGCTACGGCCGCACCGCGGTGATGACGGCCTCGGTCTTCGCCGCCGCCGCCATCGCCCTGGTGCTGCCCTTCGCGCCCGACCTCACCACCCTCACCGCGCTGCGCGCCCTCCAGGGCATCGCCCTGGCCGGGCTCCCGGCCACCGCGATGGCCTACCTGGCGGAGGAGGTGCACCCCACCGCGCTGGCCTCGGCCATGGGCCTCTACGTGGCGGGCAACAGCATCGGCGGCATGAGCGGACGGCTGGTCTCCGGCATGGTCGCGGGCTCCTTCGGCTGGCGCTGGGGCCTCGCCTCGGTGGCGATCCTCTCGCTGCTCTGCGCGGTGGCCTTCCGGGTGCTGATCCCCCGCGCCCGGCACTTCCGCCCCGGCCCGATCAA
The DNA here is from genome assembly GCF_042510965.1 of Streptacidiphilus jeojiensis. NCBI lineage: Bacteria > Bacillati > Actinomycetota > Actinomycetes > Kitasatosporales > Streptomycetaceae > Streptacidiphilus > Streptacidiphilus jeojiensis. Next base: position 612,270 of record NZ_JBEUKS010000002.1, on the reverse strand, counting down.
CCCGGCGGCGCTGCTCCGCACCGTCACCTCGCACCTGCGCAACCCGCTGCTGGGACGGCTGTTCGCGCTCGGGCTGCTGTTCATGACGGTCTTCGGCGCGGTCTACACGGTGATGGGGTACCGCCTGGTCGCGGCCCCGTTCGGGCTCTCCCAGGGCCTGGCCAGCTCCATCTTCGCGGTCTACGTCGTCGGCACCTTCGCCTCAGCCGTCTCGGCCAGGGTCACCGGCCGGCTCGGCCGCAGGGGCACCCTCTACCTGGCCATCGGCACCACCTCGGCGGGCCTGCTGCTGACCCTCCCGGCCTCGCTGCCACTGGCGCTGCTCGGCCTGGTGCTGATCACCGCCGGCTTCTTCACCGGCCACTGCGTCGCCTCCGCCTCGGTCGGCCGCACCGCCACCCACGGCCGCGCCCAGGCCTCCGCGCTCTACCTCGCCGCCTACTACCTCGGCAACAGCCTGGGCGGCACCCTGGGCGCCGACGCCTACCACAGCGCCGGCTGGCCCGGCACCGTCCTGGTCGCCCTCACCGCCATGGTCCTGGCAGCCGGCGTCACCCTCTACGGAACGGTGCACGCGCGGGCTGCCTCCGCACGGCTTCTCTCCACCGCCCGCTAGACCGTCCGATCGTTAGAATCGGGCCATGAGCATCGACGCCGCGACCTACGCGCGGTTGCGCGAGATCGCCGACCAGTTGCCGAGGATCCCCGGGATAGGGCAGGTGGAGATCGCCAACGGCGAGATCGTCATGATGATGTCGCCGGTCCGGCGGCACGAACTGGCTGTCATGCGTATCAGCAGGCAGCTGAACGAGCAGTTGGAGGCGACGCACCCAGGTTTCGTCGCCCATGCGGGCGCAGACCTCGAGGACGTCGGCCTGGGGCGGCTCCGGCGCCCCGATCTCATGGTGTTCCCCGAGGCGATCCTGGAGGAGGACTCCGCGGCCGTCTACCCGGCCGACGTGCTCCTCGCTGTGGAGATCGTCTCCAAGTCCAACCCGGAGAACGACTACGACGACAAGGTCAGGGACTACGCCGCCATGGGCATCCCGCTCTACCTCATCGTCGACCCGCGCGACGGCACCGGGATCGTTCACTCGCAGCCCCGGTACTCCCGCCGGGAGAGCTTCGTCTTCGGCGACACCGTCGCCGTCGGCCCCTGGCGCATCGACACGGGTGGACTGCTGACGTACGGGAAGTGACGCTCGGCCCGAACCTGTCCCCGTTATGAGGACAGGTTCGGGTTCGGGCAATGGCGTCGGTATCAGCGCCGGGCCGGAGGGTTGTGCTTCAGCCGATCCGGTCCAGGACGATCGGGGCCGGGTCGAAGGACGTGCCCGGGGCGGCGACCGTGATGCCGGTGCTGAGGGCCTCCAGTGCGTAGTCGAAGCGTTCCGGGGTGTCGGTGTGCAGGGTGAGCAGCGGCTGACCCGCCGTCACCACCGCGCCGGGCTTGGCGTGGAGCTCCACACCCGCGCCGGCCTGCACCGGGTCCTCCTTGCGCGCGCGGCCGGCACCGAGCCGCCAGGCGGCGACGCCGACGGCGTAGGCGTCGAGCTCGGTGAGGACGCCGGTGGCCGGGGCGGTGAGGACGTGCTGCTCGCGGGCGACCGGGAGCGGGGCGTCGACGTCGCCGCCCTGGGCGGTGATCATGCGGCGCCAGTGGTCCATCGCGGAGCCGTCCTTGAGGGCCGTCTCAGGGTCCTTGCCGCCGACCACGCCCGCCGCCGCCAGCATCTCCCGGGCCAGGGCCAGGGTCAGCTCGACCACGTCCGCCGGGCCGCCGCCCGCCAGGACCTCGACCGACTCCCTGACCTCCAGCGCGTTGCCGGCCGTCAGGCCCAGCGGCGTGGACATCCCGGTCAGCAGCGCGACGGTGTTGACCCCCGCCGCCTTGCCCAGGCCGACCATGGTGCGGGCCAGCTCCCGGGCGTCCTCCAGGTTCTTCATGAAGGCGCCGGTGCCGACCTTGACGTCCAGCACCAGGGCGCCGGTGCCCTCGGCGATCTTCTTGGACATGATCGAGGACGCGATCAGCGGGATCGCCTCGACCGTGCCGGTCACGTCCCGCAGGGCGTAGAGCTTCTTGTCGGCGGGGGCCAGTCCGTCGCCCGCCGCGCAGATGACCGCGCCGGCCTCGCGCAGGACGTGCATCATCTCGTCGTTGGAGAGCAGCGCGCGCCAGCCGGGGATGGACTCCAGCTTGTCCAGGGTGCCGCCGGTGTGGCCGAGGCCGCGCCCGGAGAGCTGCGGCACGGACGCGCCGCAGGCGGCGACCAGCGGGGCCAGCGGCAGCGTGATCTTGTCGCCGACGCCACCGGTGGAGTGCTTGTCCGAGGTCGGCATCGGCAGCGAGGAGAAGTCCATCCGGACGCCGGAGCGGATCATCGCGTCGGTCCAGCGGCTGATCTCGCGCAGGTTCATGCCGTTCAGCAGGATCGCCATCGCCAGTGCGGACATCTGCTCGTCGGCGACCTCGCCGCGGGTGTAGGCGTCGATCACCCAGTCGATCTGGGCGTCGCTGAGCTCGGCACGGTCGCGCTTGGCGCGGATGACGGAGATGGCGTCCATGGGATCTCCAAAGGAGGGAGGGTTCAGGTGCAGTGGTGCGGAAGTGCAGGGGTGCAGGGGTGCGGAAGAGCAGTGGCGCGGTACGGGGAGCCCGTACCGCGCCACTCTACGCGCGTTGCGCGCGGGTGCGGGAGGTCAGAGCCGCTCGGGTCCGAAGGCGTCCGGGAGCAGCTCCGCCAGCGGGCGGATCCCGGAGACGGACTCCACCAGCAGGGTCGGGCCGCCGTGCTCCCAGAGCAGCTGACGGCACCGCCCGCACGGCATCAGCGCCTTGCCGTCGCCGTCGCAGCAGGTGAAGGCAGTCAGCCGGCCGCCGCCGGTGGCGTGCAGCGCCGAGACCAACCCGCACTCGGCGCAGAGCCCGAGCCCGTACGAGGCGTTCTCGACGTTGCAGCCGCTGACGATCCGTCCGTCCTCGACCAGTGCCGCCGCGCCGACCGGGTACTTGGAGTACGGGGCGTAGGCGCGGCCCATGGCCTCCTTGGCCGCGACCCGCAGCGCGTCCCAGTCGACGCTGTCGATGCTGATGGGGTCGATGCTGTGGACCGTGGGCTGCTCCGCCGTCATTGCCTCGCCTCTCCGCGACATCTGTTCCTCATTGTCCGTCAGCCCTTGATGTAGGGCTTGCCGGACGCCGCCGGCGGCCGGGCCAGGCCGCCGAGCGCCGCCACCACGAAGATGGTGACCAGGTACGGAGCCATCTGCAGGAAGGCGCTGGGGATCGGGGTGCCCAGCGAGGAGAGCGCCAGGTTCAGCTCGGTGGCGAAGCCGAACAGCACGGCCGCGCCCAGCGAGCCGATCGGCGACCAGCGGCCGACGATCAGTGCCGCGATGGCGATGTAGCCCTGTCCGTTGCTCATGTCCTTGACGAACGCGGTGGACAGGCCGAGGGTCAGCCAGACGCCGCCGAGGCCGGAGAGCAGACCGGCGGTGATGACGTTGCGGTAGCGCAGTCCGACCACCTTGATGCCCACGGTGTCGGCCGCGGCCGGGTGCTCGCCGACCGCACGGGTGCGCAGGCCCCAGCGGGTGCGGAAGAGCAGGAACCAGACCACCGGCACCAGCAGGTACGCCGCGTAGAACAGTATGTTCTGGTCGAACAGCGCCTCGCCGATCACCGGGATCTTCGACAGGCCGGGGATGGCGATGGCGGAGAAGCTGGGCGGGGTGTTGTAGGTGGCCCCGTCGGTCGACATCAGCCGGTCGTAGAGGAAGCCGGTGATGCCGGACGCCAGCAGGTTGAGCACCACGCCGAGGACGACCTGCTCGATCAGGTACCGGTTGGCGAAGACCGCGAGCAGCGCGCACATCAGCGCTCCGCCGAGGCAGCCCGCGACCAGACCGGCCCAGACCGAGTGGGTCATCGACGAGGTGAGCACCGCCGCGAAGGCGCCGAAGAGGAACTGGCCCTCGACGGCGATGTTGACCACGCCGGAGCGCTCGCAGAGCAGCGCGCTGAGCGAGCCCAGGATCAGCGGGACGGCCGCGATCGAGGTCTGCTGGATGATCGAGGGAACGTTCAGCCCGATGCTGGAACCGGCCGCGGCCCAGACCAGGAAGGCCAGCACGAAGGAGGTGAAGTAGCCCACCGCCAGCCAGCGCTGGACCTTGGCGCTGATCGGGGCGAAGGCCCGGACCAGGCCGCAGGCGATGGCGATCACCGCGAGCGCGATGGCCACCGGCTCGGCGGGGGCCGAGATCGGGCCCGGACCGCTGGAGGTGGGGTCGAGCTTGAGCGTGAACAGGGTGTGCGCGCCGTGGCCGGTGCGCGCGGCGAGGCCGAACTGCCACAGCGCGTAGACGCCGACGACCGCCTGGGCGATTCCGCCGACCAGCTTGGAGCGGTCGTTCTTGACCAGCGGGGCGTCCGTCTTGTCGGACCCGGTCAGGGTCGAAGCGGTGGTCATGCCTGGCCTCCGACGGTGGTGGTGTGGAAGGGATCGGGGCTGGGCGGGGTGGCCTGGGGACCGGCCGTGGTCTCGATCTTGGTGGCGCGGAGCCGGAAGATCTCCTTCACCAGCCGGGGGGCGGCGACGAAGATGACGATCAGCGCCTGGACCACCGTGATGATCTCGATCGAGACCTGGGCGTTGGTCTGCATCGCCGAGCCGCCGGCCTGCAGCGCGCCGAAGAGCAGCGCGGCCAGCACCACGCCCCACGGCCGGGTGCGTCCGAGCAGCGCGACGGTGATCGCGGTGAAGCCGAGGCCGGCGTCGATGCTGCCGGCGATGGCGTTGTTGTTGGGGTTGGCCAGGCCGAGGGTCTGGGTCACCCCGATCATGCCCATCAGCGCGCCGGAGATCAGCATCGAGGCGATCTGCACCCGGCCGACCTTGATTCCGGCGGTCCGCGCGGCGCTCGGGGTGAGGCCCACGGCCCGCACCTCGAAGCCGAGCTTGGAGCGCTTGAAGAACCAGGCCACCACGAAGGTCGCGGCCAGCGCGAGCAGCAGGCCGATGTCGGTGTTGAGACCGGAGCCGAAGAGGTGCGGCAGCACCGCGTCCGCCTCGGCGGGCTTGGAGATCGACTGGCCGGCGTGGCTCGGGTCCTGGAACAGCGAGCTCTTCAGTACCCAGCCGACCAGGAACATCGAAGCCACGTAGTTGAGCATGATCGTGACGATCACCTCGTGCGCGCCCCGCTTGGCCTTGAGCCAGCCGACCACACCGCCGAAGAGCATGCCGCCGACCAGGCCCGCCAGCACCGCGACGATCAGGTGCAGCGCGCCGGGCAGCGAGGTCCACTCGAAGGCCACGTAGGAGGTGAAGATGGCGCCGATGATGGTCTGGCCCTGGCCGCCGATGTTGAACATCCCGGCCCGGAAGGCCACGGAGATGCCCAGACCGCCGAAGATCAGCGGGGTGGCGTACTCCAGGGTGTTGGTGATCGGCCCGAAGAACTGGGACGGGGTGCCGGACACCGTCGCCGGGTCGAAGATCGCGCCCTTGAACAGCGCGGAGTAGGCGCTGGAGATGTTGTCCCAGGCCGAGGAGAGGAAGTCGCCCGGGCTGGCGAAGAAGTAGGCGGCCTTGTCCATCGTCGCGGTGTTCGACACCACGATCAGCACCGCGCCGACGAGCAGCGAGAGCACGATGGCCAGGAAGGTGACCATGGCGCTGTTCTCGGCGGTGAAGACGTTGCGGATGACGGTGGCGTAGCTGCGGTCCGCCGCGGGTGCCGGCGGCGCGGGGGTCCCGGGCGCGGGGGCGGTGGCCTCCGCGGGGGGTGTGTCCTTGGCTGCGCTCTGATCCGGGGTGGGCGTGGTCATGAGGTCGCCTCCTCCGTGGGGGTCGTGGTGGCGTCAGGAGTGGCGGCTTCGGGGGCGGCGGCGTCAGGTGCGGCGGCGTCAGGTGCAGCGGTGTCAGTTGCAGGCGCGGCGGCGTCAGAAGCAGCGGCGCCGACCGCAGTGGCCTCGGCTTGAGCGGCGTCGGCCGCGGGCGCTTCGGCCTCGGCGGGGTCAGCCGCAGCCGCCGGCCTCCCGCCCTTCGCGGTGGCTGTGCCGTCGCCGGTGATGCCGGCCATCAGCAGGCCGATCTCCTCGCGGGTGGTCTCCGGGGAGACGGTGGCGACGATCTTGCCGCGGTACATCACGGCGACCTGGTCGGCCAGCGCGAGCACCTCGTCCAGTTCGGTGGAGACCACCACGACCGGCCGGCCCGCGTCCCGCTCGGCGACGATGCGCTTGTGGATGAACTCCATCGCGCCGACGTCCACACCACGGGTGGGCTGGGAGGCCACCAGCAGCCGCAGCGGCCGGGAGAGCTCGCGGGCCACCACGACCTTCTGCTGGTTGCCGCCGGAGAGCTTGCCCGCCGGGTGCCCGGGGGTGGTCGGCCGGATGTCGAACTCCTCGATCCGGTTCTTCGCGTTCTTCTCGATCTCGGCCAGGTCGATCGACAGTCCCTTGCCGAACGGCGCCGACTTGTAGAGGTCGAGCACCAGGTTCTCGGCGATGCTGAACTCGCCGACCACCCCGTCGTGCCCGCGGTCCTCGGGGACGAAGCCGATCCCGGCGTCCAGGGCCTGACGCGGGCTCAGCCCGACCAGCTCCCTGCCGTCCAGGCTGATCGATCCGGACTCGACCGGGACCAGGCCGAGGATCGCCTCGGCGATCTCCGACTGGCCGTTGCCCTGCACCCCGGCGATGCCGAGGATCTCCCCGTCCCGCACGGTGAAGGAGACGTCGTCGACCGCGGCGTTGCCGTGCTGGTCGCGGATGGTCAGGTGCTCGACCTTGAAGGAGTCGGCGCCGGGGGTGTTCGGCTGCTTGTCCACCACCAGGCGGACCGAGCGGCCGACCATCATCGAGGCCAGCTCCTGCTCGCTGGAGGAGGGCGAGGCCTCGCCGACGACCGCGCCGCGGCGGATCACGGTGATCCGGTCGGCGATCGCCTTGACCTCCTTGAGCTTGTGGGTGATGAAGACGATGGACTTCCCGGCCTCGCGCAGCGAGTTCATGACCACGAAGAGGTCCTCGATCTCCTGCGGGGTCAGCACCGCCGTGGGCTCGTCCAGGATCAGCGTCTGGGCGTCGCGCACCAGCGCCTTGACGATCTCCACCCGCTGCTGGACGCCGACCGGCAGGTCGCCGACCAGCGCGTCCGGGTCGACCGGGAGGCCGTAGCGCTCCGAGACCTCGCGGACGTGCTTGCGGGCCCGGCGCCGGTCCAGCAGGCCGAGCGGTCCCGGGTGGGCGCCCAGCTCCGCCTCGTCGCCGAGGATGATGTTCTCCGCGACGGTGAACACCGGGACCAGCATGAAGTGCTGGTGCACCATGCCGATGCCGTTGGCGATCGCGTCGCGGGGGCTGCTGACGGTCTTCACCTCGCCGTCGACCAGGATCTGGCCCTCCTCCGGCTGGTAGAGCCCGTAGAGGACGTTCATCAGCGTCGACTTGCCGGCCCCGTTCTCCCCCAGCAGGCAGTGGATCTCACCTGGTTCGACGGTCAGGTCGATGTGGTCGTTGGCGACCAGCGAACCGAATCGCTTGGTGATGCCGCGCAATTCAAGACGCACTTCAACTCCAAATTTTTTGGGGCGCAGCACCCCTCACGCCGCGCATCATTGCCGATCGGCGGAAGCTGCCCGGGGCCGCTCGGACCACGGTGACAGGGAGGACGGGATTAAGGGAGGCGGGATACAAGAACGGGGCGGGCGCGCTCTGTGGCGCGCCCGCTCCGGGGAACTCCTCGATCAGCCGGCGGTGGGCTGGTTCTTCGAGGTGATCTTGATGGTGCCGCTGATGATGTCCTGCTTGACCTGGGCCAGCTCGGTGGTCAGCGTGGCCGGGACCTTCGACTGGAAGTCGTGGTACGGGGCCAGGCCGGTGCCGTCGTTGGCCAGGGTGCCGATGTACGGGGTCGAGGAGAAGGTGCCCTTGGCGGAGTCGGTGACGACCGAGGTGACCGCGCTGGCGATGCCCTTGGTCACCGAGGTCATGATGACCGAGGCGTAGGCGGAGTTGGAGATCGCGCCGTCGTCGTCGACCCAGATGGCGTTCAGCTTGCCGCCGCTGGCCTTGGCCTGGGCGAGCGCGCCGATGCCGGTGCCGCCGGCGACCGGGAAGATGATGTCCGCGCCCTGGGCCTGGAAGGTGGCCGCGATCTGCTTGCCGCCGGCCTGGTCGGTGAAGCTCTGGGTCGGGTCGAAGGTGCCGCTCTTCGGCTTGTTCTCGTCCCAGCCGAGGACCTGGACCTTGGTGCCGTGCTTCTGGTTGTAGTACTGCACGCCCTCCCAGAAGCCGTCCATGTAGACGGTCACGGTCGGGTAGTTGGCGCCGCCGAAGGTCGCGACCTTGCCGGTCTTGGTCTCCGCCGCGGCGAAGTAGCCGCCGAGGAAGGCGCCCTGGGCGGTGTTGAACTCCAGGCCCTTGATCTGCGAGCCGGTCGACGAGTTGTCGACGATGGCGTAGTTCTGGCTGGTGTTCTTCTTGGCCGAGGCGACGGTCGCGTCGTTCATCGCGAAGCCGACGGTGACGATCATCTTGCAGCCGGCCGAGACGAAGCCGGCGATGTTGCTGGCGTAGTCGTTCTCCGTGGCGGAGGTGGCGTTCTGCACGGTGATGTTGGGGTCGGCCTTGGCCGCGTCCTGCATGCCGGCCCAGGACTCGGCGTTGAAGGAGTGGTCGTCCAGACCGCCGGTGTCGGTGACCATGCAGGCCTTGAAGGCGGCGCCGGCGGCGGTGCTGGAACCAGTTGCGGCGGACGAGCTGGAGCCCGAACCCGACGTCGAAACGGGCTTCGATCCACAGGCCGTCGCCGTCAGCGCGACCGCTGCCGCTACCGCCACCAGCGCGAGGGGCTTCCTCATCACAGTTCCTCCCGACAAGAGCCCGCGCACCGGTCCGGCGCGGATTGAATGCGACGTTAACGCGCGTAGAACACGATTGTGTTACGTACGCCTGGGCGTTATCAGATCGTCGCAATCCACCCTTGCAGAGTGCGTTTGCGGGCTACCCGGCCCCTCTTGTTCGCCGGTTGTGCATCATCCCAGCACAAGCGCGGTGAACAGCTCCAGAGCCACGCCGATGGCGCCCTCGTCGGCGTCGAAGGTTCCCTGGTGCAGGTCCCGGGAGCCCGACTCGTCGAGCCCGCGGACGCCCAGTCGGGCCAGCGCGCCGGGGGCCTGCTCCAGGTACCAGGAGAAGTCCTCGCCGCCGAGGCTCTGCTCGGTGCCCTCGACCTGCCCGGGGCCGAAGCAGCGGTCCATGGCCTCGCTGAGCATCCCCACCGAGACCGCCTCGTTCACCACCGGGGGGACGCCCCGGTGGTAGTCGAGCACCCACTTGGCCCGGTACGTCTCGGCGATCTGGCCGACCAGCTCCTCGATCGCGCCCGGCGCCTCGCGCCAGCCGTCCAGCTCCAGGCAGCGGACCGTGCCCTCCAGTTCGGCGCGCTGGGGGATGACATTGGCCGCCGAGCCGGAGGCGATCCGCCCCCAGACCAGGCTGACGCCCCAGCGCGGGTCCATCCGGCGTCCGAGCAGTCCCGGCAGCTCGACCGCGGTGCCGGCCACCGCGCCGACCAGGTCGGTGGTCAGGTGCGGGCGGGCGGTGTGGCCGCCGGGGCCGTCCAGGGTGATCTCCAGCCGGTCGCAGGCGGAGGTGATCGCGCCGACCTTGAGCCCGATCCGGCCGACGTCGACCTTGGGGTCGCAGTGCACCGCGAAGATCCGCTCGACCCGCTCCATCCCGCCGGCCGCGATCACGTCCAGCGCGCCGCCGGGCATGACCTCCTCGGCGGGCTGGAAGATCAGCCGCACCGGACGGGCCAGCCGGCCGGCGCTGCGCTCCTCGGCGAGCAGCAGGCCGAGGCCCAGCACGATCGAGGTGTGCAGGTCATGACCGCAGGCGTGGGTACGGCCCGGGACCGTGGAGCGGTAGGGGACGGTGTCCGGCTTGGCGTCCTCGATCGGCAGCGCGTCGATGTCGGCCCTGAAGGCCAGGAACGGGGCGTCGGCCGCGGCCCCCTCCGGGACCAGGTCGCAGATCAGTCCGGTGCCGCCGGGGAGCACCCAGGGCTGGAGCCCGGCCTGCTCCAGCCGCTCCTTCAGCAGGGCGGTGGTGCGGACCTCCTGCCGGCCGAGCTCCGGGTGCCGGTGCAGGTCCCGGCGGACCTCGATCAGCTCCGGCAGCAGGGCTCGCACGCGCGCGCGAAAGGGAGAGGTGGGAAGGGACTTCTGCGGGGAGGCGGACGCACCGTCAACTGACTGGCTCACCTCAACGAGCCTACGACCCTGGGGCCGCTGGGGCAGGAGATCTCCGGAATCGTTACCGCCGAACGGGGAGGAACCCGCCCGCCCGGCGCTTGGACCGGCCGTCGCTGGGTATGACATATGGTTCGCTCCCCGCCTGCTTGACCCGGACAGTCGGCCAAACGATCGTCCGCCCGCCAGGACACGCCCGCTCGCCGGTGATCTGGATCACGCAGCGGTCACCGCGCGGGGAAGGAGGCCGCACTGACGCGGCGTCGGCCGAAGGGGTTCCCCCCGCTGTCGGACCGCTGTCAGCCCCGCTGTCGGACCCGCCGCCTACGATGATCCGGGCACGGGCACGAGACCGGAGGAGTCAGGACATGGCAGGTCAGCACATCGAACAGGTCGCCGTGGTGACCGGCGCCAGCAGCGGCATCGGCGCCGCCACCGCGCGGCGGCTCGCGGCGGAGGGGTTCCGGGTGGTGCTGGTGGCCCGCCGGGCCGAGCGGATCGAGGCACTGGCGAAGGAGATCGGCGCGGCGGCCTCCGCCCATGTCCTCGACGTCACCGACCGTGCCGCCGTGGACGCCTTCGCGGCCTCCCTGGACCGGGTCGACGTGCTGGTCAACAATGCCGGCGGCGCCTTCGGCGCGGAGTCCGTCGCCGACGGCGACCCGGCCGACTGGCGCCGGATGTACGAGGTCAACGTGCTCGGCGTGCTGCACATGACCCAGGCGCTGCTGCCCGCGCTGCGGTCCGGCGGGGCCGAGACGGGGGCGGGGACGGTGCTGGTGCTCTCCTCCACCGCGGCCTTCGTCCCCTACGAGGGCGGCGGCGGCTACGTCGCGGCCAAGGCCGGCGCGCACGCCATCGCCGGCACGCTGCGGCTCGAACTGGTCGGCGAACCGGTCCGGGTGATCGAGATCGCCCCCGGCATGGTGCGGACCGACGAGTTCGCCCTCACCCGCTTCGGCGGCGACGCCGACAAGGCCGCCTCGGTCTACGCCGGCGTGGCCGAGCCGCTCACCGCCGAGGACGTCGCCGACACCATCGCCTGGACGGTCACCCGTCCCGCGCACGTCAATGTGGACCTGCTGGTGGTCCGTCCGCTCGCGCAGGCGGCCGCGCACAAGGTCGCCCGCAAGCCCTAGCCGTCCGCGACGGCCGACGAGCCTCGTTCACCCGTACGAAGCCGTCCCATCATTCGGCGGTAAGGGTCTCGACTTGATAGCCGATTCGAGTGAATCCTTATCTCTGGGAAAACGGTGCCTCAGACTCGGAGAGCCTTGCCCCGCAAGGCCTCCGGGTGCTCAGGCGGCCCCGCAGCCCCATCCGCGCCACGCAACCGGTCCTGTCGCTCCACCGTCGGTGCCCTTAGAAGAGGGGCATGGCGAACCGCACCAGTCTCCAAGCGCCCTCACCCCGTTCGACCGAGGAGGACCCGCTGACCGGCGACATCCCGGCGCAGCCGAAACCGGACAACAAGCCCGCCGACAGCATGCCCCCCGCCGCAGCACCCGCCGTCGAGCCGACCCCCGGTCAGGTCGCCGGTCCGGTGGTGGCGGTGTCCGGGCTGCCGTCGGGGCTGCGGCGCTTCAACGACGCGGACTTCGGCGCGGCCGAGGAGGCGCTGCTGGCCTGCTGCGGCAGCCGCCGCTGGGCCCTGCGGCTGGCCGTGCACCGTCCCTACCCGACCGTGTCCTCGCTGCTGGCCGCCGCCAGCGAGGCCTCCTACGACCTGTCCCACACCGATCTGACGGAGGCTCTGGCGGACGAGAGCAGCATGCCCCAGCCGCTGCTGGGGATGCGGGCGCCCGGCAGCCAGGCCGCGCACACCGCGCTGCAGGCGGCCCACGCCGCCTACGAGGCGCGCTTCGGCCATGTCTTCGTGGTCAGCCTGGACGACTGCCCGGCCGAGGAGATGCTGGACCAGGTCCTGGTCAGCCTGCGCGCCCGGCTCGGCAACGACCCCGACGAGGAGCGCAGTACGGCGGCCGAGGAACTGCGCCGGATCGCCCTGCACCGGCTGGAGCACCTGGTGGCGTCTCACGCCTCGGCGGCATCGTGAGACAACGGGGGTGATCTCCCCCACACCCCGGCGGGCCGCGGCGTGTCCCGGCTGACCTGGACCGGAGCCCGCCGGCGCGGGTGCGCCGCAGGCCGAGGCGCGGATCCGGCGCGGGGCGACGGCCGGAGCGGGCCGCCGACCCGGGCGGCCGTTACGCCGGGCAGGGCTGTTTGATCATCCGGTCGACCCCCGGCGGGCTGACCGCCGGTTCCCGTGGCTACGATGGCCGGGGCCGGTGGACCATACCCGGCCGGGCTGACGACCGACACTGATGCCGGCCGAGCCCCCGCCCCGCTTCCGGAGGGTTGTTCCGTGCCGGCTGGAACGCTGTACCGCGGCCGGGAAGGCATGTGGTCGTGGGTGGCTCATCGAGTCACCGGCGTCCTCATCTTCTTCTTCCTGTTCGCCCACGTCCTCGACACCGCTCTTGTCCGGGTCTCACCGCAGGCCTACAACAGCACGATCGCGACGTACAAGACCTGGCCCGTCAACCTGATGGAGTACGGCCTGACGGCCGCCATCCTGTTCCACGCGCTGAACGGCCTGCGGGTCATCGCGGTGGACTTCTGGGCCAAGGGCCCGAAGTACCAGCGCCAGATGCTCTGGACCGTAGTGACCGTGTGGGTCGTGCTGATGGCTGGTGCCTTCTACCCGATCCTGCAGGAAACCCTCCGCAACTGGTTCGGGTGAGGCGAGAAATGGCTATTGAAACCACTGGCTCCATCTCCGGCGTCGAGCTCACCAACGATCGGCCGACGGACCCCTCGGCCTTTCTGATCGAGCCCCCGCGCACCCGCACCAAGAGGACCGGCCGCAAGTCGCGGACCAACTTCGAGATGCTGGCCTGGCTGTTCATGCGCCTGTCCGGCGTGGTGCTGGTGTTCCTGGTGCTGGGTCACCTGATCATCCAGCTGATCCTGGACGGCGGCGTCACCAAGATCAGCTTCGCCTTCGTCGCGGGCCGCTGGGCGTCCCCGTTCTGGCAGGGCTGGGACCTGCTGATGCTGTGGCTGGCGATGCTCCACGGCGCGAACGGCATGCGCACGGTCATCAACGACTACGCGGAGCGCGACACCACCCGTTTCTGGTTGAAGGTCCTGCTGGTGACCGCCACGGTCTTCACCGTGCTGCTGGGCACCCTGGTGATCTTCACCTTCGACCCGAACATCAGCTGAGCGCGGACGGACGAGGCAGCAGACTGACATGCAGGTACACAAGTACGACACCGTCATCGTCGGCGCCGGCGGCGCCGGAATGCGCGCGGCCATCGAGTCGACCAAGCGCAGCCGCACCGCCGTGCTGACCAAGCTCTACCCCACCCGGTCCCACACCGGCGCGGCCCAGGGCGGCATGGCCGCCGCACTGGCCAACGTCGAGGAGGACAACTGGGAGTGGCACACCTTCGACACCGTCAAGGGCGGTGACTACCTGGTCGACCAGGACGCCGCCGAGATCCTGGCGAAGGAGGCCATCGACGCGGTCCTCGACCTGGAGAAGATGGGCCTCCCGTTCAACCGGACCCCCGAGGGCAGGATCGACCAGCGCCGCTTCGGCGGGCACACCCGCGACCACGGCAAGGCGGCGGTGCGCCGCTCCTGCTACGCGGCCGACCGCACCGGTCACATGATCCTTCAGACGCTCTACCAGAACTGCGTCAAGGAGGGCGTGGAGTTCTTCAACGAGTTCTACGTCCTGGACCTGCTGCTGGCCGAGGTCGACGGGGTCAAGCGGACCGCCGGCGTGGTCGCCTACGAGCTGGCCACCGGCGAGATCCACGTCTTCCAGGCCAAGGCCGTGATCTTCGCCTCCGGCGGCAACGGCAAGTTCTTCAAGGTCACCTCCAACGCGCACACCCTGACCGGCGACGGCCAGGCCGCCGCGTTCCGGCGCGGGCTGCCGCTGGAGGACATGGAGTTCTTCCAGTTCCACCCGACGGGCATCTGGCGCATGGGCATCCTGCTGACGGAGGGCGCCCGCGGTGAGGGCGGCATCCTCCGCAACAAGGACGGCGAGCGCTTCATGGAGAAGTACGCGCCGGTCATGAAGGACCTGGCCTCGCGTGACGTCGTCTCCCGGGCGATCTACACCGAGATCCGCGAGGGCCGCGGCTGCGGCCTGGACGGCGACCACGTCTACCTGGACCTGACGCACCTTCCGCCGGAGCAGCTGGACGCCAAGCTCCCGGACATCACCGAGTTCGCGCGCACCTACCTCGGCATCGAGCCCTACACGGACCCGATCCCGATCCAGCCGACCGCGCACTACGCCATGGGCGGCATCCCCACCAACGTCCAGGGCGAGGTGCTGCTGGACAACGACACCGTCGTCCCCGGCCTCTACGCCGCGGGCGAGGTGGCCTGCGTGTCGGTGCACGGCGCCAACCGGCTGGGCACCAACTCGCTGCTGGACATCAACGTCTTCGGCCGCCGGGCGGGCATCGCCGCCGCCGAGTACGCCGCCACCGCCGACTACGTCGAGCTGCCGGAGAACCCGGCCGAGCAGGTCGTCGAGCAGCTGGAGCGGATCCGCAACGGCAACGGCAGCGAGCGTGTCTCGGACATCCGCAGCGAGCTGCAGCAGTCCATGGACACCAACTCGATGGTGTACCGCACCGAGGCGACCCTGAAGCAGGCGGTGGAGGACATCGCCGCGCTGAAGGAGCGCTACAAGCACATCTCGGTGATGGACAAGGGCAAGCGGTTCAACACCGACCTGCTGGAGGCCGTGGAGCTGGGCAACCTGCTCGACCTGGCCGAGGTCACCGCGGTGTCCGGGCTGGCCCGCAAGGAGTCCCGCGGCGGTCACTTCCGCGAGGACTACCCGACCCGTGACGACGTCAACTTCATGCAGCACACCATGGCGTACCGCGAGGTGGACGCCGATGGGAACACCAGCATCCGCCTGGACTACAAGCCGGTCGTGGTGACCCGCTACCAGCCGATGGAGCGTAAGTACTGATGAGCACCCCCACGATCGAAGACGCCGCGCCCCAGGGCGGGAACCCGCACTCGGCCGGGCTGGACGCCGCCGAGTCCGGCAAGGTCGAGCTGGTCACCATCACGGTCCGGATCCGCCGGTTCAACCCGGAGGAGCACCCGGACGCGGTGTGGGTGGACTACCAGCTCACCGTGGACCCGAAGATCCGCGTCCTGGACGCGATCAACACCATCAAGTGGGAGCAGGACGGCACGCTGACGTACCGTCGCTCCTGCGCCCACGGCGTCTGCGGGTCCGACGCCATGCGGATCAACGGCAAGAACCGGCTCGCCTGCAAGACGCTCATCAAGGACGTCAACCCGGAGAAGCCGATCACGATCGAGCCCATCAAGGGCCTCACGGTCCTGAAGGACCTGGTCGTGGACATGGACCCGTTCTTCCAGGCCTACCGCGACGTGATGCCGTTCCTGATCACCACCGGCAACGAGCCGACCCGGGAGCGGATCCAGTCCGAGGAGGACGTGCAGCGCTTCGAGGACACCACCAAGTGCATCCTCTGCGCCGCGTGCACCACGTCCTGCCCGGTGTTCTGGAACGACGGGCAGTACTTCGGCCCGGCGGCGATCGTCAACGCGCACCGCTTCATCTTCGACTCGCGCGACGAGGGTGCGGAGCAGCGGCTGGAGATCCTCAACGACCGCGAGGGGGTGTGGCGCTGCCGCACCACCTTCAACTGCACCGACGCCTGCCCTCGGGGTATCGAGGTCACCAAGGCGATCCAGGAAGTGAAGCGGGCGCTGGTCACCCGTCGCTTCTAGGGATTTCTCGGGGGCGCGGGGAACTGTCCGGCCGGACGTGCACGCACGTGCATGGCTGGTCGCGCAGTTCCCCGCGCCCCTTTAGTGCGCCTTGCGGCGCAGGGATCTGACGCCGAGGGAGCCGACCACCAGGCCCAGCACGAGTGAGGCCAGGGCCAGGGTGGCGTGGATCCAGAAGTATGCGGTGGGGCGGGAGTGGTCGCCGTTGGTGAAGGCGAGGCCCTCACCGTCGGCCCACAGGTTCTTGAAGAAGGTGATCCAGATCCAGAGGGACCAGACGCCGAAGGCGGTCAGGAACCAGGAGGCGCGGCGGCTCAGTCTCATGGGGTAAGTATCCCGGGCTGCCATTAGTGTGCTTTTACCAGGGGGTGGTTCGGTCGTTGCCATCGATTGGGTACGGTCGACCGGTGCACAACGATCTCCGTACCGCGGCCGTGCTGTGTACCGTCGCGCTCACTGCCGGACTGGTTTCCCTCGCCCCCGCCTCGGCGGCGCCCTCGCCCACCGCGAGCGGCACCGTCACGCCGAGACCGCCGGCCAGGATGTCCACGGTCGGCGGCGAGCGGCTGGGACTGTCCGGGGTGCAGGTGCAGCTCCGGGCGGGCGCGCCGGCGCTGCCGGCCAAGCTGAGCGCGCTGTCGTGGATCGTCTCCGACACCACGACCGGCCTGGTGCTGGCGGCGAAGAACGCGCACTGGGCACTGCCGCCGGCGAGCACCCTGAAGACGCTGTTCGCGGACACCGTGCTGCCGAAGATCCCGACCAGGGCCACCCACAAGGTGACCGACGCGGACCTGGCCGGGATGGGTGAGGGCAGCAGCCTGGTCGGCGTGCTGCCCGGCCAGACCTACAAGGTGTCCGACCTGTGGCTCGGCGTCTTCCTGCGCTCCGGCAACGACGCGGTGCACGTGCTCGCCTCGATGAACGGCGGGGTGGCCGCGACGGTGGCCCAGATGCAGGCCCAGGCGGTGAAGCTGGGCGCCGGCGACACCCATGTGGTCTCCCCCGACGGGTACGACATGCCGGGGCAGGTCTCCTCGGCGTACGACCTCAGCCTGTTCGCGCGGGACGGGATGAAGAACGCCGACTTCGCCCGGTACGCCGGGACCTGGAAGGCGGAGTTCCCGGGCGGGCCGAACACCAAGGGCAAGCCGTTCGAGATCGACAACACCGACCGGATGCTAATGGGCATCGACGGCGTCCCCCGCTACGACGGCCTGATCGGCGTCAAGAACGGCTACACCACCAATGCCGGCAACACCCTGGTGGTGGCGGCCAGGCGGGGCGGCCGCACCATCATGGCGACGCTGATGAACCCTCAGGACCACGCCCTGAACGCGGTCTACACCGAGGCCGCCGAACTGCTCGACTGGGGCTTCGCCGCGGACGGCAAGGTCACCCCGGTCGGCAGCCTGGACGCGGCGGCCCCGAAGCCCTCGGCGGCTGCGAAGACCGGGTCCGGCGGTGACTCCGTGACAGCGCCGTCCAAGGCCGCGACGGCGCCGGTCGCCGCCGCGAGTTCCGCCGGGTTCGGCGGGATGGGGTGGGCGGGGGCGTCCGGAGCCGGGCTGGTGGCGGTCGCCGTCGCGGCGGGCGGCGCACTGCTGATGCGGCGGCGGCGCTACGCCGCCAAGCGGCGGCGTAGGGCGCTGCCGCGGGTGTAGGCATTGCCGCGGGTGCAGGTTCCGGTGGATTCTCGACAGCGGCGCGGGGCGTCAGTTGGGGTCGTTCGCGGCGTCGGAGTCGGCGGCGACCGCCGCGCTCTGGGCGGCGTCGACCTGCTGCTGCATCTGCTGGACAGTACTGCTGGAGATCCCCGAGGGCGTGACCGACGGCGCAGCGGTACCGCCCGCCGCCGGCGTGTGCGAGCACGCCCCCAGCGCGAGCACCGCGACCACCGCTGCCGGCCAGACCAGGTGACGGCGCGTCATTCCGCACCGCCGAGGCCGTTGGCGGAGCACCAGGTCTCCACGCCCTTCAGGTCGCTCTGCCGGGTGGTGAGCGTGCCGACCATGGACTGACGGGCGGTCAGCCGGTCGTTGAGGTAGGTCTCGACGGCGGTGTTCCCGGCCGCCTTGGCGATGTCCACCCGCTTCTGCAGCCGCGCGATGGAGCCCCGCTCGGTGGCGGGTCCGTGCAGCCGGGCCAGCGCGCGGGTGATCCGGGCGTCGACCTTGGGGGCGCGGGCGCAGACGGCCTTCGCCTCGCGCTGGGCGGGGGTCTTCGTGGTCGCGGCGGACGGGGCGCCGGCGCTCGGAGCGGCGGCCGCCGAGGCCGGGGTGCCCGCGCCGATCAGCGCTCCGGTGAGGGCGATCCCGGCGAAGGCCGAGGTGAGGGTCGCACGGCGGGTGGGCATGGCAGGTCTCCTCCACAACGTCGGGGCCGCGGGTGACGCCCGTCTGCGGGGAGCGTAGGAAGCATCCTTGTGGAAACGTTGTGGTCCGACTGAGCCGCTGTCAGCTGTCAGCTGTCGGCGCTGAGCCAGTCCCTGCGCAGCTGGAGCGTGGGCGCGGAGGCGGCCAGCGGAAGGACGACCTCGGCCAGCGCGCCGGTCCCTGACGGCGGGTCGGTGAAACGGACCGTGCCGCGGTGCAGGGTGATCTGCTGGGCGACCAGGGTCAGTCCGAGTCCGGAGCCGGGGCTGCCCGGGTCGCGCCGGAACCGTTCGAACACCGAGTCGCGGCGGTCCCTCGGGATGCCCGGACCGTGGTCGGCGACGGTCAGCACCGCGTCGGCGCCGTTCCGGCCCAGCGCCAGCTCGATCACGGCCGTGCCGTCCGCCGACCTTCCGTGCACCAGGGCGTTGGCCAGCAGGTTGTCCACCGCCATCCGCAACCCGGGCTCCCAGCCGTGCAGCCGCAGCGACCCGGACGAGGAGCGGACGGTGATCCGGGCCCGCTGGTCGCGCCGGCGTGCCTCGGCCGCCGCCGACTCCACCAGGTCCAGCAGGTCCACCGGTCCGAAGGCGTCCTGCTCGACCAGGTCGCCCTGGGCCAGCGCGCGCAAGGCGGTGAGCGTGCCCAGCAGCCGGGCGTGCTCGGACTGCAGGTCGGCCAGGATCTCAGCGCGGTCCTCGGCGGCCAGCCCGGGGTGCTCGGTGAGCACGTCCAGATTGGTGCGCATGCTCATCAGCGGGGTGCGCAGCTCGTGCGAGGCGGAGGCGGCGAAGGCCCGCGCCGTCGCCAGCGCCTCCGCGGTGCGGGCCGCCTGCTCGTCGTAGCGCGCCAGCACCGACTGCAGGGTGCCGGCCAGCTCGTCCACCTCGACCACGCCGGTGGGCCGGTCGCTGAGGCGCGGCCGGGTCGCCGGGTCGTCCGGGTCGAGCCCGCCGGTCCGGCGCCGCAGCAGCCGCAGCGGGCGGGCGGCGCGCTCGGCGACCAGAAAGGCGAGCAGTCCGCCGAGCGGCGCGGCGACCAGCGCGACCAGGACGATCCGGCCGCGTACGGTCCGGACCTCGTGCTGCACGGCGGAGGCCCGGGCGAAGAGCCACAGGGTGCCGCCGGGCTGGGCGGCACCGGTGGGGATCGGCTGCGCCAGCGCGCGCCAGGCTGTGCCGTCGGCGCCGGTGACGGTCTGCGGGCCGCCGGTGCCGGCCGGGAGCGGTACCGCCTGGTCGGGCTGGGCGCCCTGGCTGTCCAGCACGGTGCCGTCGGCGGCCGTCAGCCGTACCCCGACGTCCAGTGCGGCCGCGCCGAGCCGGCCCTGCTGGTTGACCTCCTGCCGCAGCCGTCCGGCGGCCGCGGCCCGCAGTTCGGTGCGTGCGTACGGGAGTGCGGCCGCGGCCCGGTCCCGCAGCTGCCCGTCCTGCCCGGCCCGCAGGTCCCGGCCCACCAGACCGAGCAGCAGCAGCCCTGCGAGCAGCACCAGCACCGGCACGATCACCGCGGTGACCAGCGCGATCCTGGTGGCGAGCCTCATGAGGGATCCTCCGGCCGCAGCACGAAGCCGACGCCGCGGACGGTCCGCACCAGCCGGGGGCGGCCGCCGGCCTCCAGTTTGCGGCGCAGATAGCTGACGAAGGTATCGACCACATCGGTGCGGACCTCGAAGTCGTAACCCCAGACCCGCTCCAGCAGCTGATCCCGGGTCAGCACCAGGCCGGCGTTCCGCGCCAGCACCTCCAGCAGGTCGAACTCACGGCGGGTCAGCTCCACCGGGTCGCCGAGGTAGCGCGCCTCCCGGGTGGAGGGATCCACCGTGAGCCCGCCCACCGTCAGCCGGTCGGTGCCGCGCGGCGGCCGACGGCGCAGCAGCGCGTGCAGCCGCAGCACCAGTTCCTGCAGCGCGAAGGGCTTCACCAGGTAGTCGTCGGCCCCGGCCTGCAGCCCGGCCAGCCGGTCCTCCAGCTGGTCCAGCGCCGAGAGCATCAGCACCGGCGTCTCGTCGCCCCGTCCGCGCAGCCTGCGGCAGACCTCGGTACCCGGCAGGTCGGGCATGGAGACGTCCAGCACCAGCACGTCCGGCGGTGCCTGCGCCAGCGCCTGCAGCGCGGCGCGACCGCCCTCGGCCAGGGCCACCGCGAAGCCGTTCAGCCGCAGCCCCCGCTCCAGCGACCGCCTGATCGCGGCGTCGTCGTCCACCACCAGTACCCTGCCGTGCCGCAGCTCCACCACCACGGACCACCGCCTCCCCGCTCGTGCTCGCGGGAAGCAACCCTGCCAGACCGGGCGGTCAGCGGCTGCGGCGGACCTGGAACCGGCGCCGCAGCCGACGCAGGGCCGAACCGCTCGCCGCTCCCAGGCCGAAGGCAGTGGCCAGGGCCGCCGGACGGGAGCGCGGCGGCGCTGCCGACGTCTCGGCCGGCGCGGAAGGTTCGCCGAGCAGGTCGCCGCCCGGGTCGCCGGGCGTCCCGGTGCCGCCCGCTTCGGTCCAGGCTTCTGCGGCTCGGGCGCGGGCTCGGGCCCGAGCGGCGTCCGGGTCGTCGGTGGCGGTCCAGGCGACGCAGAAGAAGAGCCAGCGGAAGATGAAGTTGATCCACAGCAGCAGCGCCACCGGGGTGCCGAAGGCGCCGTACATGCTCTTGGCGGCGACATTGCTGAGGTAGGCCGTGAGCAGCTGCTTCAGCAGTTCGAAGCCGACCGCGCCGAGCAGCGCGCCCTCGACGACGGTACGTCGGCGCTGGTCGCCGATGCGCGGCAGGCCGACCAGCAGGTAGGCGAACATCAGGGTGTCGGCGCCCACCGCGATCACGAAGCTCGCCGCCGACAGCAGCCACCGGCCCCAGGACTGGTGGTCGACGCCGAGCCAGCCGGCCAGCCGTCCGGTGAGCGCCGAGGTCGCCGCGGAGGCGGCGATGGACACCGCGGCCACCGCGCCCAGGCCGATCAGCACCCCGACGTCCAGGGCCTTGCGCAGCACTGCGTTGCCCGGCTCGATCGGCAGCCGCCACACCGTGCGGATGGACACCCGGGTGGTGTCGACCCAGCCCAGGCCGGACACCAGCAGCAGCGCCCCGCCGATCACCCCCACCGTCCCGGCGTTGCGGACCAGCGAGTCCAGGTCCAGCGAGTCCGCCAGTGAGGGCAGCTGCCGGGTGATGGCGTCCTGGATGCTCTGCACCCGGCCGCTGCTGAGGGTGGCCGCCGCGATCGCCATGGCCACGGTGAGCAGCGGGAACAGGGCCAGGAAGCCGAAGAAGGTGACCGCGCCGGCGAGCCGGTTCGAGCCGACCTCGTTGAAGTGCTCGAAGACCAGGTAGGGACGGCTCCGCAGCACCCGCGCGGCGAGCGGTCCGAGCACCGGCAGCCGGGTCAGCCAGTCCATGGCGTCAGCGGTCCTGACGGCCGGTCAGACGGCGAGCCGGCGGTACACCGGACGCGGCAGGTGCCGCACCCCGGACATCACCACCCGGAGCGCCGCGGGCGCCCACACCGTCTCGCTGCCGCGCTGCAGTCCGACCAGGATCGCCTCGGCGACCGCCTCCGGGGTGGTGGCCATCGGCGCCTCCGGCCGGCCCTCGGTCATCCGGCCCCTGACGAAGCCGGGGCGGACCACCATCACGTGCACCCCGGTGCCCTGCAGCGAGTCGCCGAGGCCCTGGGCGAAGGCGTCAAGACCGGCCTTGGTGGAGCCGTAGATGAAGTTGGCCCGGCGGGCCCGCTCCCCCGCCACCGAGGACAGCACGATCAGCGAGCCGTGGCCCTGGCGGCGCAGCGCCTGCGCGCTGACCAGTGCGGAGGTGACCGCGCCCAGGTAGTTGACCTGGCCGACGGTGGCGGCGGCCATCGGGTCCTGTTCGTCCTTCAGCTGGTCGCCGAGGACGCCGAAGGCGAGCAGTACGGCGTCGATGTCGCCCTCGGCGAAGACCTTTCCCAGCACCGTCTCATGGGTGTCCAGGGCGGCGGCGTCGAAGTCGTGGACGCTGACCTCGGCGCCCATCTCGGTGAGCTCGGCGGCGGCGGCGGTGAGCGCCGGCGAGGGACGCCCGGCGAGGTGGACCCGCCGGGTGCGGCCCTGGACCAGCCGGCGGGCGGTGGCCAGGCCGATCTCGGAGGAGCCGCCGAGCAGCAGCAGGGACTGGGGCTGGCCCAGGGCGTTCTTCATGGTCGGGTCACCTTCTGGTTCTGCAGTCCTACAGACTGAGGCGGCGGGCGAGGTCGGAGGTGAAGCGGTTCCCGGGGTCGATCCGGGCCCGCAGGGCGCGGAAGTCGTCCAGCCTGGGGTACATCGGCGCCAGCGCGTCCGGCCGCAGCCGGGAGTCCTTAGCGAGGTAGACCCGGCCGCGGGCGGCCAGCACCTCCTGGTCCAGACCGTCCAGCAGCCGGCCGAGGCCGGGCAGCCCGGCGGGGATGTCCAGGGCCAGGGTCCAACCGGGGAACGGGAAGGACAGCCAGCCGGGGTCGCCCTCGCCGAAGCGCTTGAGCACGGCGAGGAAGGCGGGGCAGCGGTGCCGGGCGATGGTCTCGACGATCCGCCGCAGCGCGGCCTCCTCGCCGTAGGGGACCACGAACTGGTACTGCAGGAAGCCGCCCGGGCCGTAGATCCGGTTCCACTCGGGCAGCCCGTCGAGGGGGTGGAAGAAGGTGGGGATGGACTGCAGCTGTCCACGCCGTTCGCGCGGCGCCCGGCGGTACCAGAACTCGTTGAAGGCACCGACGGTGGCCGCGCTCAGCAGCCCGCCGGGGATGCCGCGCGGCACCGCCGGGAGGCCGGCGGTGCGGAACCCGAGCGGCGAGCGCAGCTGCCGCGGGCCGAGCTGGTCCAGCGGGGCGTGGTCGCCGCGGGTGAGCACCGCGCGGCCCAGCGAGGCGCCCCGGGCCAGCAGGTCGATCCAGGCGACCGAGTAGCGGTAGCGGTGGTCGGTGGCGTCCAGACGGGCCATCAGATCGTCGAGGTCGACCGCCCGTTCGGTGTCCACGCTGATCAACGAGGTCTGCACGGCCAGCAGTTGGATCTGCGCCGAGAGCACCACCCCGGTCAGCCCCATGCCGCCGGCGGTGGCCCAGAACAGCTCGGGGTCGTCGGCCGGGGTGAGCGTGCGCACCCGGCCGTCCGCGGTGAGCAGCTCCAGGGACCGGACGTGGCGGCTGAAGCCGCCGCTGACATGGTGGTTCTTGCCGTGGACGTCGGCGCCGATCGCGCCGCCCACGGTGACCTGCCGGGTTCCGGGGGTGACCGGGACGAACCAGCCCAGCGGCAGCAGCAGCCGCATCAGCCGGTCCAGGCTGACGCCCGACTCGCAGTCGACGATCCCGCGCCGCGCGTCGATGGAGCGGATCGCGCTGAGCGCGGTCATGTCCAGGACCGAGCCGCCGGCGTTCTGCGCGGCGTCCCCGTAGGAGCGCCCGAGCCCGCGTGCGACCACCCCGCGCTCTCCCGCCGACCGCAGCGCGGCGACGACCGCCTCGGTGGTGGCCGGGGAGGTCACCCGGGCGCCGGTGGGCGCGGTACGGCCCCAGCCGGACAGGGCGACCAGTACCTCGGACGGCGGTGCCGCTGGCAACTGTGCGTCGGACGGCGGTGCGTCAGGTCCTTGCATGGGCAAGAACGTACCGCCCCTTTCGGTTGATACCGACCACATTCGTGACTTCTCACCGCATCGGGTGGTTAGCGGGGAGGCAGAAGCAGACCGACCGGAAGAGAACCACCATGGCCCTCTGGGACAACCCGCCCTCCGGCGGCCCCGACCTGCGCACCGTGCTGGCCGCCCGGCGACTCGCCGAACGGCCCGCCGTCGCCGCCGCGGGCCGGGCGCTCTCCTGGTCCGGCGAGCACGGCGCGGTCTGGCTGGTCGCCGGGCTGACCGGGGCGGCGCTGGACCGCGAACGGCGCGGCGTCTGGCTGCGGTCCACGGCCGTGGTCGCCGGGGCGCACCTGGCCAGCATGGGGGTGAAGCGGCTGGTCCGCCGCCCGCGCCCGGAGCTGCCGGACGGCCTGGAGCCGCTGGCGGCCACCGCCGGGCAGCACAGCTTCCCCAGCTCGCACGCCACCTCGTCGGCGGCCGCGGTGATCGCCTTCCAGGGGCTGCTGCCCACGGCGCCGACCGCGCTGCTGGCCTCGGCGGTGTGTGCGGCGCGGCTCGCCGTCGGGGTGCACTATCCGTCAGACGTGCTGGCCGGGGCCGGACTCGGCGCAGGCGCGGCGGCCCTCGGTCGACGCTGGGCGCGGGCGACCCGCTGACGGCCCTTGCGGCTCGGCCGGCTCCGCTGGCTCCGCTGGCTCCGCTACGACGGTCCCCGCTGCCGGGCGGCGGGGACCGCGTCCGCTGCCGCGCCGATCAGCTCCGCTGTCCGGCGGCGACCTCGTCCCCGCGGCGCGCCTGCGCGGCCAGCAGCTCGTCGACGCCGGCGCTCTGACCCGCCGTGATGACCTCCTGGGCGTGCGGGGTCAGTCTGGCAACGTACTGGTAGCCGAACATCGTGGGCCGCAGCCTGACCAGCCCCCGGGACAGCGCCGAGGCCGCCCCGGCCGCCGCTCCCGAGCCGGCGAGCTGCACGAACGGGGACCCGGTGGAGCGCAGTTCGAGGAGGTCGTAGCCGGCGTTGCGGACCATCCGGCGCAGGCTGGCCCGGGAGAAGAAGCGCAGGTGCGTCTCGTCGAGGATGCCGCGGCGGTCGTAGTCGAACACACCGAGGGCGACCCGGAGCCGTGAGTACCAGTGCCCGAAGTTGGGGACCGAGAGCACCAGTTCGCCGCCCGGACGCAGTACCTGCTGGACCTGGCGCAGCAGTTGCTCGGGGTTGACCAGGTGCTCGACCACGTCCCCGGCGACCACCAGGTCGAACGGACCGGTGAGGCCGGGCGGCAGCCCCTGGTTGAGGTCGGCCAGCAGGAACCGGTCGGTCCGCTCGCGGACGCCCGGCACCTCGATGTAGTCGACGCCGGTCACCGTGTGGCCCTGCTTGCGCACCTGCTCTGCGAAGAGCCCGCCGGAGCAGCCGAGGTCCAGCACGTTCATCGGCGCCAGCCCGGACAGCATCGCCAGGATCTCCGCGTGCGAGGAGCCGTCCCCGGCCTTGAAGGCGTACTCCTCGGCCTTGGGCACCCAGGGGCAGCTGCCGAAGCCCTTCATCGCGAGCCGGTACTCCAGCACGTCCTTGACCACGTCCTTGGCGTACTTGAGGCCGTTGACGTAGCAGATCTCGTCCCCGTAGTAGGTGGGGATCGGCACCTCCACGATGCGCTTCCCGGCATCGATCAGCTGCACGATGATCTGGGTGTCGAAGTCGAAGGCGTCCGTGTTGCGGTCGATCAGCAGGTCCCGCAGCGCGTCGACCCGATAGGCGCGGTAGCCGGAGTGGAACTCCGTCAGCGAGGTGCCCAGTAGGGAGTTCTCGATCTTCGTCAGCACCCGGTTGCCGAGCCACTTGTACGCGGGCATCCCACCGCGCCTGGCCCCGCCCGAGTCCATCATCCGGGAGCCGAACACCGCGTCGGCCTCACCGCGCTCGATCGGCGCCACCATCTCGGCGATCAGTTCGGGGGCGTACTGCCCGTCGCCGTGCAGTATCACCACGATGTCCAGGCCGCGTTCCATCGCCAGCGCGTAGCCGGCCTTCTGGTTGCCGCCGTAGCCCAGGTTCTTGGTGTGCCGCATGACCACGGTGGGCGGCGCGTCCTCCTGCTGGGACCAGCGCCAGCCGGCCAGGAAGGTGGCGTCGTGGCTGGCGTCGTCCATCACCAGGATCTCGGCGATACGGGCCCGAAACTCCGCCGGGATGCGTTGGAGCGTCTTCGCCAGGGTGTTCTCCGCATTGTAGGCGACGACCAGGACGCCGATTCTCGGAGCGGTTGGGCGAGTGGGCTGCGGCATGGGATTCTCCAGCTGCGGACGGCGAATTGAACAGGAGTCAGGGAACAAGGGTCAGGAAACAGGGGTCAGGAATTGGGGAATCCGCACAGCGTATCGACGCCGCCGCGACGGCGACTCCGCCTGATCGCCGGGGAACGTCATACTTATCCGCCCTGCCTGCGCCTTCGCCCTTCGGCCCGTTCCACAGCGTCACCCCAACGACTGACGGCGGGTCCGCACATTCGGGTGGCGTCGCGGCGGAGCGCGCAACCCCGTGCGGTACCGGGCAGTTCACCGGATCGAGGTGGTCCCCGCCCCGTCGCCGAAAGGTCTCCGCCCCCATGCCCAGAACCATCTGCCGACTGACCGCCGCGGTGCGCGCCGCCTGGCGGCGCGGTGCGCTCTGGCCGTGGTGCCTGGCCGCGGTCGCGACCTGCTGCGGCTGCGCCGTGGCCGTCGTCTTCCACCCCGGATACCTCAGCGCGGACAGCGCCTACCAGCTGTCGCAGGCGCTCGGGAACCAGCCGGTGAGCGACTGGCACCCGCCGGTGCTGGCCCTGCTGTGGCGGATCCTGATCCGCACCACGGGGTCCCTCGCGGCCATGGCCGACCTGCAGACCGCCGTGCTCTGGGGATCGCTGTGGGTGCTGGCCCGCCTGGTCTGGAAGGGGACCGGCAGTCGCGGCCTCTCGCTGGCGGTGCTCGCCGTCGGCCTGGCGCCGCAGATCATGAACTTCACCGGCGTGGTGTGGAAGGACGTGCACCTGGCGTACGCGCTCCTGGCGGCCCTCGCCATCGCGCTCACCGTGCGCGAGCTGCCGGAGGGCCGGACCCGGACCCGCTGGGCCCTGGTGGTGCTCGGCGTGCTGTTCATCGTCTACGCCGGCCTGGTCCGGAAGAACGGGTTCCCCGCCGTGCTCCCGGTCTTCGCGCTGCTGGTGCTGGCGGCGTGGCCGGCCCCGGGCCGCCGCCGCTGGCTGGTCGCCACCGGGGTCCTCCTCGCGGTCACCGTCGCCGGCAGCCTCGGGGTGTCCGCGGCCACCCATCCGCTGGCCACCAAGGTGTACGCGGTGATCCCGGTGGACGACCTGGTCCATGTGCTCACCCCGGCCCAGGTGCGCGCCGCCGCCGAACAGGCCGGCGGGAGCGCGGACTTCCGCGACCGGATGGTCGCCGCCGACATCGACTGCCGGAGGCGCCACATCACCTCCGACGCGTACCTGGAGTGCTATCCGCGCAAGGGTCCCTTCGACCTGATGGAGCTGAGCCGGAACGCCGGCGTGCTGGTCCGGATGGAGGCCCAGCAGATGCCGAAGCACTGGCGGGGGTACCTCGCCTACCGGGTCCAGGTCTTCAGCAAGCTGCTCTTCCAGAGCAACCAGACCTTCTGGAACGGCACCCCGCGCAACAGCCTGCTGCCGGCGATCGCGGAGCGGACACCGCCCAACCAGACGCTGCGGGCCGCCCTGCAGAACTACGTGACCGGTTCGGTCCGCGACCTGCCGATGCTGTTCCAGGGCTGGTTCTGGCTGGCCGTCTCGCTGGTGCTGGTGCTGCGCCGCAGTTGGCCCGGCCGCTACCGCAGGGAGCTGCGGCTGGTCGGGGCCAGCTCGCTGGTGTACATCCTCGCCTACCTGCCCACGGCGCCCGAGTCCAACTTCCGCTACCTGTACTGGCCCGCGCTCTCCGGGACCGTCGCCCTGGTGCTGGTCGCGAGCGGCTACGCGGAGCGGCGGCGCACCCGCGCCGACGACGCCTCGGCGGGACCGGAGATCCTGGTCCCCGTACCGTCGCCCACCCCGGCGGAGGTCGGGGCGGGCTGATGACCCGTCACCCGAACTGATGGTCCGTCCGCCGGGAACGGTGCCGGAGGGCCGACCGGGTCGTTGGTCCTGGACATGAACTTTCTGAGGTCGCACCCGCTGCGGCTGGCCCGGGTCGCGGCTGTCGCCGTCGCGCTGACCGCCTTCCTGCTGAAACTGGACATCGCGGCGCACACCGTCGGCTCCGCCGACGCGCAGTTCTTCCACGGATTCAGCAAGGCGATCGTCCGAGTGGGCCCCTACCGGGTCTACGGCACACGACTTCCGCACGGCCTCCCCGTCTACAACCACCCTCCGTTGACCGGCTGGGTCCTGCTGCTGCTGGGACATCTGACCCGGCACGGCATCGCCTTCACCACGCTGATCCGGATCCCGCCCTGCGTCGGCGACCTCTGCTCCGCCGTCGTGGTCTTCGAGCTGGTGCGGCGGCGGCAGCGGCTGCTGACCGCGCTGGGCTGCTCGGTGGCGGTCTCCGCCAGCCCGGTGCTGGTCACCGTGTCCGCCTACCACGGCAACACCGACTCACTGTGCGTCATGTTCGCGCTGGCCTCGGTGCTGCTGCTGGCCGACCTCGGATCGCCGGTCTGGGCCGGGGTCGCCGCGGCGCTGGCGGTCAGCATCAAGCTTCCGCCGGTGGTCGCCCTGCCGCTGCTGCTGGTGGGGGCTTTCAGGATCGGTCCGGGCACCGCGCGGCGCTTCCTGGCCGGCCTGCTGGCCACCCTGGCCGTGCTGTGGGGGCCGGCGCTGGTGCTGGCACCGCACGGGCTGCTGCGCAATGTGCTGGAGTACCAGGGCGGCGGCGACCGGCAGTGGGGCCTGCTGCAGGCCGGGCACTGGCTCGGGGTACCGAAGCCGGTGCTGGACTTCCTCTACGGCAGCGGCCATCTGCCGGTGGTCGCGCTGGTCATGGCGTTCGGCGCGGGGCTGGCCTGGAAGCGCCCCGGGGAGCTGCCGGCGATCACCGGGCTCACCGTCTCCGCGCTGCTGTTCCTGTCGACGGCCAGCGGCGTGCAGTACCTGGCCTGGGCCGCACCCGCGATGCTGGTGGTCGGCCTGTGGCCGGGGCTCTGGTACAACGTCCTCGGCGGTTCGCTGCTGGTGCTGATCTACACCCGCTGGAGCGGGGGCTTCCCCTGGTACCGGGTCCATGTCACCCGGTGGAGCGACGGCGAGCTGTTCCTCGGACTGCTCACCTGGGCCGTGCTCGGGCTGGGGATCGGCTACGGGGCCTGGCAGGTGTGGCAGGCCCGGAGCGCGGTGCTGCCGCAGCCCAGGCCGGACGCTGGGGCGGGTGCGCCGACGCCGGAACCGGAGCACACCGCTCAACTCCGGTGAACGACAAGACGGTTCAGCCGAGGGTCAGCATCCGGTCGACCGCGCGGCGGGCGCCCTCGGCGTCGAGGGCGCCGCAGTGGGCCTCGCGGAAGCCGGCGTAGCGCTCGGCGTGGGCGGCGGCCACCGCGTCCAGGTCCAACACGGCCTGCACCAGCGCGTCCTGGGTCTCCAGCAGCGGGCCCGGGGCGTGCCGGGGCAGGTCGATCTCCAGGCCGCGGACCGAGTCCCGGTACTGGTCCAGGTCCGGGGTGAAGAACAGCACCGGCCTCCCGGTCCGGCAGAAGTCGACCGCCAGCGACGAGTAGTCGGTGACCAGGACGTCGGCGACCAGCAGCAGTTCCAGCGCGTCCGGGTACCCGCTGACGTCGGTGACCGCTCCGCCGATCGGGAACGAGGCGACGGTGTCGGGGTGACGGCGCACCAGCACCCGGTGGCCGTCGCCGAGGGACTCGGCGAACCCGGTGAGGTCCAGGCCCGGGGCGAAGTCGTAGCGCGGCGGCCGTCCGGAGACCGCCCGGTGGTCCCGGAAGGTGGGCGCGAACAGCACCGTCCGCCGGTCCTCGGGCAGGTCAAGCCGGTGCCGCAGCGCCTCGGCGAGCTTCTCCCGGTCCTCGGCGTGCAGCAGGTCGGTGCGCGGGGAGCAGTCGCTCAGGATCTCGCCCCGGTAGTCCCAGGCCCGGCCCAGGGCGGCCGCGCCGGACCGGTTCGGCGCCAGCAGCAGGCTCCACTGGGCCACCTGCTCGGGGAGGTCCGCCAGCCGGCTGTGGTCGGCGTAGACCGAACCCCGCAGCTGCAGACCGGTGCGCTTGACCGGGACCCCGGTGCCGCACTGGACCACGGTCTGGCCCTCCCGGCGCCGGAACCAGGGCGGGAGCTGGGTGTTGGTGACCAGGTAGCGGCAGGTGGCCAGCGCCTCGTGCCACTGCGGCCCGCCCAGCGCGACGGCCTGCGCCGACGGCGGCAGCACCACCTGTTCGTCGTCCACCGTCCACAGGTGCCGCAGTTCGCGGCCCCGGCCCAGCAGTTCCTCGTGGACGGCGCGCGGCGCGTCCCCGTACTGCCGCCCGTCGAAGCTGCTGTAGAGCACCGCCTCGCGCAGCGGCAGCCGGCGCGCGGCGGGGTAGGCCTGCCGGGCCAGCTGCCGGGTCCGGTACGGGCTCTGCCCCTCGAAGCCGGGCGCGGCACCGGAGTTCAGCACGAACATGTCCCGGTAGCAGGCGATCACCGCGAACGGCCGCCCGGCGCCGGGCCGGTCCAGCGGGAGGGCGGTCTGGATGGCGGTCGCCAGCCGCAGCGACAGCTCGCCGTCCCTGCTGTCGGCTCCGGGCCGGCGCAGGAAGCCGTACCAGTGGCCCTCGCGCAGCGGGTGCGCACCGCCGAGCCCGGGGTGGGCGGCCGGGTCCAGGGAGGCGGTGAAGCGCCCGTCCGTGTGCTCCAGCGGGGCGGAGACCTCCTGGTGCAGCCCGCTGTGACGCAGCACCAGCTCCATCGGCCCGGCGTCCCCGGGCAGCGTTCCGGCGATCTCCAGCCGCCCCTCGGGCGTCCAGACGATCCGGTCGGCGGTGGGGCGCCGGGTCCGCTCCAGCACCAACTGGCCCTCGGTGCCCGCGAGGAGCCGCAGTTCGTCGCCGAGTCGCGGGTCCGGTCCGGCCGGCCCCGGCGGCAGCGGGTAGCTGCCGGACGGCAGCTCCGGCAGGGCCGTGACGACCAGCTGCGCCCCGTCCTCGGTGACCAGCCGGGACCACCATCCGTCGACCGACCTCGGTGCCAGCTCGCGCGGGCCGTCCTCGGTCGCCGGAGGGACCGCGGCGATCGCGTCCAGTGGCAGGACCGCCGTGAACGGACGCCACCCGGCCTCCGCCTCCCCGCTTACGACCGGTGCCTCCACCTGCTCCGAGGAGTCCTTCTGATGGACGGTCAGGCTGACCGGCCGGTGCTGCCCACGGACCCGGCCGGTGATCTCCAGGCGGCCGTCCACCAGCCGGTGGCCGTCGATCCTGGCCTGGACCTCCTCGACCCTGAGCGTCAGCGCGCCCTTGTCGAAGCCGATCCGCAGCAGGGTGTCCGGGTCCAGCCGCCGGATCCGGGTGAAGTCGGTGTTGCCGCCGGCCGCCCGCAGCGGCGAGTGCCGCAGCAGCCCGGGACGGCCCAGCACGATCCGCAGCGTCCAGGTCCCGGCCCGCCACCGGCCGCCGCGCTTGAGCCGCTCCGGGTCGACGGAGAGCAGGAAGCCG
Organism: Streptacidiphilus jeojiensis; assembly: GCF_042510965.1. Taxonomy (NCBI): domain Bacteria; kingdom Bacillati; phylum Actinomycetota; class Actinomycetes; order Kitasatosporales; family Streptomycetaceae; genus Streptacidiphilus; species Streptacidiphilus jeojiensis. Next base: position 580,564 of record NZ_JBEUKS010000002.1, on the reverse strand, counting down.
GCGCCGCCGTGGTCGTGGAGCTCCTGCCCGGAGCCCCGTCCGGCGGCCACCGACAGCCGACCGCGCAGCGGGAGCAGCGTCCGGCGCCGGTCCGGCCCGGTCAGCACGGCGGTGCGGAGCGAGCCGAGCGCGGAGCCGGCCGGAAGGTTGTCGACGTAGGCGCAGCCGTGCAGTTCCAGCCGGCCCTCGGGAGACCAGCGCACCTCCTCCAGCCTGGCCTGCAGCGGAAGTTCGTCGGCGCGCAGGGCCGCGGCCCGGGCCGGGAGCGCGATCGGCTCGCCCGAACCGGTGCGGTAGACCGCCCTGCGCCGGACCGTCCCGGCGACCTCGAAGCCGTTGCGGCTGCGCTGCTCCAGCAGCATCAGGTCGAGCAGTTCCGCCGTCCTGCGGCCGCGGATCAGCTCCCACTTGGCCCGCAGGTCGACCGGCAGCCCGTCGAAGGCCTCCGGATCCAGCCGTTCGGCGAAGGCCGCGGCGCCCTCCACCACCGCGTCCCGGTACTCCTCGCCGGCCTGCGGGAAGGCGTCCATCAGGAAGCGGAAGTCGTAGGAGAGGGTCTGCTGCTCGAAGGCCCGCTGGTGGTCCGGGGAGCGCTCGGCGAGGAAGCGGCTGGTGCGGTTGACCGCCTCGATGCGGTCCCTGGCGCCCTGCGCCTCGGCCGAGCGCTGGGTGATGGAGCCGCTCCTGATCCGCCAGTAGTAGACGTGCCGGTGCACCACGTCCACCGCCTCCGCCAGGAAGTGCGCGGGCACGGTCAGCGAGATGTCCTCGTAGAGGACGCCCTCCGGGAAGGCCAGCCGGTGCCGGTCCCAGAACTCCCGGCGGAACAGCTTGTTGCAGGCGATCCGGTCGGTGAGCAGCCACGGCTCCCGGCTGACGTGGGTGCCCAGCACCGTCTTCCGCAGATGCGCGTGCTGGTGGTTCTGCACCCGCCGGTCCGCCTGCAGCCGGTACACGTTGCCGGTCGCCAGGTCGGAGCCGCTCTGCTCCAGCGCCTCGTACAGGTACTGGTAGGCGCCCCTGGGCAGGACGTCGTCGCTGTCGACGAAGCCCAGGTACCTGCTGTCCGGATGGACCGAGCGGACACCCAGGTTGCGGGCGCTGCCGAGGCCGCCGTTCTCCTTGCGCACCAGCCGGAACCGCGGGTCGGCGGCCGCGTACCGCTCGGCGATCGCGGTGCTGCCGTCGGTGGAGCCGTCGTCCACCAGCACCACCTCGAGGTCGGCCATGGTCTGGGCGGCGATCGAGTCCAGGCAGTCCGCGAGGTAGTCCCGCACATTGAAGACGGGCACGATGACGCTGAGTTGGGGTGACATGGCGGCAACCTGTTCCGGGCGGGGCGGGAACCCGGGGAATCCCCGGTTGGACCTCCAACCCGGGCGCCCGGAAGAAGGTCACCCGCCCTCGCCCGTTCAGGTGAATCCGGGCCCACCGCATGGACGGCGCAGCGGACTTGACAGACTGTTACCAGATCACTACGTTCCGCTGTCGATGCAGGCCGTGACGCCACCCACCGGCCCAGCCGTGCCCCGCCTGGCCCTCGACACGACGGAATCCCATGCCCCGCTTCAGCATCATCGTCCCGGCCCGCAACGCCCAACGGCACCTCAGGACCTGTCTGGAGTCCGTGCTCTCGCAGTCCTTCGGCGAAGTGCAGCTGATCGTGGTGGACGCCGGTTCGACCGACCACACCGCGGCCATCGCCACCGAGTTCACCCGGCTGGACCCCCGGGTCCTGCTGCTGACGTCCCGTCGGACCGGTGACGAGGACGCCGCGCTGCGCCTGGGCGCGGACCGGGCCTCGGGCGAGTACCTGCTGCTGCTGTCCGCCGACGACGTGCTCACCCCGCACGCCCTGGAGGTGCTGGACCGCGCCCTCACCGCCGCGAAGGACCCGCAGGTGCTGGTGTTCGCGCACCGGACGGACGACTGGCAGGGGCGGCCGCAGCAGCTCAGGGGCGTGGTGCCGCCGAGCCGGTCGGACGACGGCGGCACCGCGGGACCGGCCGCCCGGCCGGCCCTGCTGCGGCTGCCGCCGCTGCGCGCCAACCGGGTGCTGCGCCGGGACTTCTGCGCCCCCGACGGACCCGGCCCGTTCCCCGGCGCCGACCCGGAACCGGTCTTCGCCTACCGCTCGCTGCTGGACGCCGAGACCGTCGCCACCACCCCCGAACTGTGCCTGGTGCGCCGGGTGCAGCGGGACCCGCGGGTCCCGGCCACCGAGCGCCGCTGCGACCCGGCGTCGCTGAAGGGCTTCGAGGAACTGCTCACCCGGGTCCAGGGCGACCCGGCGCTGGCCCGGCTGGTCCTGGAGCGGATGGTGCGCACCGTGCTGGACGAGCTGGCCCGCCCCGGCTCCGCGTCCCGCTCCGAGACCGCCGCCTTCTTCCGGGCCGCCGCCGACAGCTGCGCCCGCTGGCGCCGCTTCACCGCCGGCGGGCTGCCGGGCCTCGGCGGCCTGCGGGCCCGCGGCGTGCTGACCGGTTCACGCCCGGCGTTCCTGGCCGGCCAGGCGCTCGACCGCGCCCGGAAGCGCCTGCTGGAGAGCCGCGAGCGGATCGGCCGACGGGCCACCGCCCAGGCGGTCAAGGTCGCCCGGCGGGTCGGCGGGATGCTGCCGATCCGTCGCGACCTGGCCCTGTACTGCTCCTACTGGGGCGCCTCCACCGGCAGCAACCCGGGCGCGATCCACGCCCGGGCCAGGCAGCTCGCCCCCGGCGTGCGGGGCGTGTGGGTGCTGACCCAGAAGGGCGCCGAGACGGTGCCCCCGGGCACCGACCACGTCCTGCTGCGGTCCCCGAAGTTCTGGTGGTACGTCACCAGGGCCGGCTGGCTGGTGACCAACTCGGGCCTGGGCCTGGTCCACCCCAAGCGCCCCGGGCAGCGCTTCCTGATGACCCATCACGGGACGCCGCTGAAGAAGATGGGCCTGGACCAGCTGGACCACCCGGCCTGCTCCGCCAAGGTCAACTGGAACCGGCTGATGGGCATGGTCGGCCAGTGGGACTTCAGCCTGTCCTCCAACCGGCACTCCACCGAGGTGTGGGACCGGGTCTTCCCCGGCACCTTCGAGAGCCTGGAGGCCGGCTATCCGCGCAACGACGTGCTGGCCACCGCCGGCGCCGCCGAGGTGCTGCGGATCAGGGCGGAGCTGGGCATCCCGGCCGGCACCACGGCGATCCTCTACGCGCCCACGCACCGGGACCACCAGCGGGAGTTCCGGCTGCAGCTGGACCTCGCCAGGCTCTGCCGGGCCCTGGGCGAGGGCTTCACCCTGCTGGTCCGGGCGCACTACTTCTACGGCGAGGACGCCGTGCTGAGCGACCTGCAGCGGCGCGGACTGGTGCGCGACGTGTCGCTGCACCCCTGCGTGGAGGAGCTGATGCTGGCCGCCGACGCCCTGGTCACCGACTACTCGTCGATCCTCTTCGACTACGCCGACCTGGACCGGCCGATCGTCGTGCACGCCCCTGACTGGGAGGTGTACCGGGAGACCCGCGGGGTCTACTTCGACCTGCTGTCCGGCCGCCCCGGGGAGACCCCGGGCCTGGTCACCGCGGACGAGGACACCCTGGCGCACGCCTTCCGCTCCGGCGCCTGGGACAGCGGGCACTCGGCCGGCCTGCGCGCGGCGTTCCGCGAGCGCTTCTGCACCCACGACGACGGCCTGGCCGCGGAGCGGGTGGTCCGCACCCTGTTCCTGGGCGGGCAGGAGGTCCCCCCGGTGCTCCCGCTCGCGGGCCGGGCGCACGCCCCCTCCCCCCGGGAGGCGCAGCGGCTGGTCGCCGAGGAGGCCGCGGTGATCGGCCGGCAGGGCGACCGCTCCGGCGCCGCCGCCATGGACGCCAGGACGGACACCAGGGCCCATCAGTGAGCATGCCGTGAAGAACCTGTCCATATGCAGTGGATCGGGGGTAGGGTCGCGCGGCAGGGAACCCGTACCACCCGAGCAGCCACCCCCACCTCTCGGAGTCTCCAGAGTGTCCTCTGCCACCGCACCCTCCCCCGCTGTGCCCTCCCAGACCGCGCAGCCCAAGGCGCCCCGCCCGGAACGGCTGGACGACATACCCGGCTGGTTCTTCGCCAACGACCGCGTCCTCTTCGACTGGTTCCTCGGCGACTTCCAGCGGGAGGTCCACGGCGACCTGCTCGAACTCGGCGTCTACCTGGGGAAGAGCGCCGTCCTGCTGGGCCACTACCTGCACCCCGACGAGAAGTTGACGGTCTGTGACCTCTTCGACTCGGAGGTCGCGGACGACGAGGCCAACGGCGCCGAAGTGGCCGACTTCTACCAGTCCACGCTCAGCAGGGTCCGCTTCGAGCAGAACTACCTGGCGTTCCACGACACGCTGCCGGAGATCATCCAGGCCCCGACCTCGGCACTGGCCGACGGCCGGGTCCCGGCCGGCAGTTGCCGGTTCGTGCACGTGGATGCCTCGCACCTGTACGAGCATGTGGTCGGCGACATCCAGGTGGCCAGGGAGGTCCTGCTGCCGGACGGCGTGGTCGTCCTCGACGACTACCGCACCGAGCACACCCCCGGGGTGGCCGCCGCCGTCTGGCAGGCCGTGCTGGACCACGGGCTGCATCCGATCTGCGTCTCCCCGCAGAAGTTCTACGGCACCTGGGGCGACCCCGAGCCGGCCAGGACGGCACTGCGGAGCGCGCTGGCGCAGTGGCCGGACCGCGGATCGGCCGACCACAGCCTCGCCGGTGAGGACTTCATCCAGATGTGGGGGAAGGGCGAGCCGCCGGCCTTCCCGCTGTCCCGGTTCCACGGCGAGGCGCAGGCGGCCGCGCGGACCGGGGAGCAGCGGGGCGACGCCGCCCGGGCACCGCAGTCCTCGGCCCGGCTGAAGCGGCTGGCCGCGGACTGGCTCCCGCCGGTGGTCACCCGGGCCGTGGTCCGGCGCCGCCGGCGCAGCGGCTGACGGACCGGACGTCCCGGATCACGGACCCACGGAGCACGGCTCTCAGCCGTGCTCCAGCATCCGGTCGACCACCCGCGCGGCGGCCCGGCCGTCGTCCAGATCGCAGAAGCACTCGCGGAACGCCCGGTACGCCTCGGCGTGGTCGGCGGTGGCCGCCTCGGGGTCGCGCAGCGCCTGCACCAGCGCGGCCGTGTCGCGGAGCAGCGGCCCCGGGGCGGTGGCCTCGAAGTCGAAGCAGAACCCGCGCAGGGTGTCCCGGTAGTGCTCCAGGTCGTGGACGTGGAACAGGATCGGACGGCCGGTCTGGGCGAAGTCGAACATCAGTGAGGAGTAGTCGGTCACCAGGACGTCGCTGACGAGCATCAGCTCGGCGACGTCCTGGTAGCGGGAGACGTCCAGCACGAAGCCGTCGTGCCCGCCCGGCAGCCGGTCGGTGACCAGGTAGTGGCGGCGCAGCAGGACCACGGTGCTGTCCCCGAGGGCCTTCCCGGCCTCGGCGAGGTCGAACTGCATGTCGAGCTCGTAGCGTCCGCCGCCGCGGCGCCGGTCGTCGCGCCAGGTGGGCGCGTACAGCACGACCCGCTTCCCCTCGGGGATCCCCAGCTCCGCCTTGACCTGGGCGGCGATCTTGGACCGGTCGGCGCCGTGGAAGCGGTCGCTGCGCGGGTAGCCGCTCTCCAGCACCTCGCCCCGGTAGCCGAAGGAGCGCTTGAGGTGCGGGGTGCTGAAGCGGTTGGGGGTGAGCAGCACGCTCCACTGCCGGGAGCGCGCCGGGATGGAGGCTATGTACTCGGCGTTGGCCTCAGCGGTGCCGGCCAGGTCCATGCCGATGCGCTTCAGCGGGGTGCCGTGCCAGGTCTGCACCACGAACTGGCCCTCCCGGCGCTCGAACCACTCCGGCAGCTGGGTGTTGGTGACGATGTGGCTGGACCGGGCCAGCGCCTCGTGCCAGGCGGCGCTGCCGTGCGGCACGGTGCCGACGGTCTCGGGGACCTTGGCCTGGCCGTCCCTGACCGCCCAGACGTGCTCCAGGGCGGCGCCCCGGTCACGCAGTTCCTCGTGGACCGCCCGGGGCGAGTCGGAGTACTGCCGGCCGTCGAAGCTGCTGTAGAGCACGGCGGGCAGCAGCGGCCGGGTGCGGTCGGCCCGGTAGCGGGCCTGGAGCTGTTCGGCGTTGTAGCCGCCGCGCTCGTCCTGGGCCAGCACGGATCCCGAGACCAGCAGCAACTGGTCGTGGAAGCGGCGCTGCAGGGTGAACACCCGGCCGTCGGCGGCGGTACGGGCCGCGGGGACCGAGGGGTGCTGCGCCGGGGCGAGGCGCAGGGCGTGCAGCGGGGCGGTCCCGTCCCCGTCCTTCTCGCGGAGGAAGAAGTACCAGTTGCCCTCGCCGAGCGGGAAGGAGCCGCCCGCGCTCGCGATGTCGTCGGGCCGCAGCCGGCCGTGGACCCGGTCGCCGTCGCGGACCACCGGGAAGGCGACCTCCTCCCGGCTTCCGCTGTGCTGGGCGATCAGCTCCAACGGCTGGTCCAGGAGCGAGCCGAAGCGTCCGTCCAGCAGCACCTCGCCGTCCTCGCTCCAGCGCGCCGAGTCGACGGAGACCCGCGGCTCCTGGTCGCACAGCAGCAGGTCGCCGAAGGGGCCGGTGGTGACGCACAGCTCGCGGCGGCCCCCGGTCCCGGGGACCGGGTGGCGGCTGTGGGGCGCCACCCCGGTGGCGTCGATCGGCAGGTCGGAACCGTTGGCGCCGACCAGCCGGACGCCGTACTGCTCCTGGGCGGTCCGCTCCGCCTCGGCCGGCGCCTGGAACGCGCTCAACGGGAGCTCGACGGTGAAGGCGGTCCCGTCGGACTCCACCGGGAAGCTGAGGTCGGCGGCGCCCCGGGGCCGGTTGACCCGCAGTTCCAGCGGACCCTTCAGCGCGGGGTCCAGCACCGTACCCCGGAGCAGAATCGTTTCTTCTGATTCCTGCAGCCCGTCCAGGACCACCCCCGGACGCTCCGCGTGCAGCACCAGCGAGCCCCGCTCGAAGACCGGCACCACCCGGGTCCCGTCGTCCAGCCGGTAGGGCGCCGGGGCTGCGGGCGCCTCGGCGGTGCCGACCCCGCCGTGCCGCAGCAGCCCGGGGACGGCGATCGCCAGCGACAGCCGCCAGCTGGTCCGCGCGGCGTCGCCGAACAGCTGCCGCGGATCGACCACGGCCTCGAAGCCGGACCGGTCGTAGCTGTGCCGCCGCTGCTTGGAGCGGATGGTCGCCTCCGGCTCCGGCACCGTCCGCAGTCTTACCTTCAGCAGCCGGGTGCGGCCGCTGCGCAGCCAGGCGCCCCTGACCTCACCGCCGCGGGATCCGGCCGGCAGGTCGCGGAGATAGGCGTAGCCGCGCAGCCGCAGCTTCCCGTCCTGCCAGTCCGCAGCCAGCAACTGGGCGTTGAGGGGCGGCAGACCGGCCCTCAGGAGACGACGCGCCACACGTCGGGGCAGCGCTCGCGCCTGGGCCGGGATGCGGCGGGCGCTGTCCAGGACAGGCCCGCGGCGGTGATCGTCTCCAACGGGAAGCATCCCGGGAAAGTATCAGAGATTCTTACCCAGTACATGTGCCGTACATGTGAAGTCCATGTACTGGCCGGTCTACAGCTCCTCGGGCCTCGGTGCGGTGGTCCGCTCCGCCAGTGGGACCACCGGCAGCGGGGTGGCCTCGCCCAGGAAGACGGTCCGGACCACCCGCTCCGCCGCCCGGCCGTCGTCGAAGGCGCAGAAGCGCTCACGGAAGGCGCCACGCAGCTCGTCGTTGGCGCCGGAGCGCCACTCCCCGGAGCGGAGCAGCTCGGTCAGCTCCTGCTCGGTGCCCGCGGTGGCGCCGGGGGTCTGTCCGGGGCGGCCCGAGAAGAGGTCCAGATAGGTGCCCCTGGTCTGCCGGTAGACCTCGCGGTCGTCGGCGAAGAGGACGATCGGCCGGTCCAGGTTGGCGTAGTCGACCATCAGCGACGAGTAGTCGGTGATCAGCGCGTCGGCGGCGAGGGCCAGCCGCTCCACCGAGGGGTGCGCGGTCACGTCGATCACCCCGGGCGCCTCGACCGGCTCGTGCTCCGACAAGAAGTGTGCCCGGTACAGCAGCACATGGTCCGGTCCCAGCGCACGGACCAGCCCGGCCGGGTCGAGTCCGGGCCGGTAGCTGGCGCGGTACTCGCGCGTGGTCGGCGCGTACAGCAGCACCGTCTGACCGGGCTTGACACCGAGCTCCTCGCGGGCGGCCAGCACCTCGGCGGCGCCGGCCGTGGCGTAGACGTCGTTGCGCGGGTAGCCGTACTCCAGGGTCCGGTAGTCCGAGGGGTAGACCCGCTCCCACACCTGCGAGGAGTAGTGGTTGGCGCTGAGGCTGTAGTCCCAGTCGTCGACCCGCCGCAGCATCTCGTTGAAGCGCAGCGAGGAGCCGGCGGCCGGGTAGTCGCGCAGGTCGGTGCCCATCCGCTTGACCGGGGTGCCGCAGTGGGTCTGCAGGTAGACCATGCCCTGGCGCTTGGGCGCGCTGTCGTCGAAGGGCACGTTACTGACCGACCAGGTGGCGCGGGAGGCCGCCTCCCGGTACTCGCGGGAGCCGGGCGACACCACGGTCAGCCCCTCGGGGACGTCCTCGCGGTACTCCGGGTCGACCACCCAGACCGCCTTGATCCCCGGGGCCAGCTCCCGCAGCTTGGCCTGGATCGCCGCCGGGTTGCAGGCCGGCGGCCGGTACCCGTAGGAGGAGAACAGGGCCAGCTGCCGATCCAGCGGCAGCCTCCGCTGGGCGGCCTGATAGGTCGTCAGCAGGCCCTGGGCCACTGCCCGACCGGCCTTCGGGCCGACCTCGTTCACGGTCCGGCCCGCGGTCCTGGCCAGCCGGCCCAGCGGACCGTGCCTCCAGTCGCCGGCCACGGTCAGGGCCGGGGCGCCCTCCGGCCGGTGCCGGCGCTCGGCCTCGGCGGCGCGCTCGTGGAACTCCCTGCGCGCCTCGGCCGGCACCCGGTCCGGGTGGTTGCCGACGGTGCGCAGGTGGTCGACCATCCGGGCGTGCAGCAGCGGCAGCCAGCGGTGCAGCTCGGGACGCTCCTGGACGTAGTCGAACACCAGGTCGTACTGGGCGAAGATGTCGAAGTGCCTGCGGCTGACCGTGGCCAGGATGTTGCCGCCCTGCCGGCGCTGTCGGTAGTGGACCACCACCCGGTCGAGCGTGGCGATGGTGGCCGCCGTCAGCATCACCGGATAGGTCCAGGGGGTGTCCTCGTAGTACCCGGCCGGGAAGCGGAAGCCGTTCCGCTCGACGAAGTCCCTGCGGTAGGCCTTGTTCCAGACCACCATCAGCAGGTTGAGGACGTCCTCGCGCTCCGCGGCGGTGAAGACGTCGGCCCGGTCCTGACCGGTCCGGAACGCTCCGGCCGCACCGTCGCGGCTGCGCACCGCGCGGCCGTCCCAGTAGGTGCGGGCGTAGTCGTACACCAGTACCTCGGGCTCGCCGGTGGCGTCGAGCCGGTCGGCAATCGCCCGGAGCGACCCCTCGGTGAGGGTGTCGTCGCCGTCGAGGAAGATCAGGTACTCGCCGCCGGCCGCCTCGATCCCGGCGTTCCTGGCCCGGCCCAGGCCCACGTTCTCGGGCAGGTGCAGCACCCGGACCCGCTCGTCCCGGGCCGCGTAGCCGTCGAGGATCTCGCCGCAGCCGTCCGGCGAGCGGTCGTCGACACCGATCAGCTCGAAGTCCCGGTAGGACTGTTCGAGGACGGAGTCCAGGCAGGCGCCGAGGTAGGACTGGACCTGGTACGCGGGCACGATGATGCTGAACCGGGGCATGGTGGACCACAGTAGCGTTCGCCCCCCGGAACCGTCTCTGATCAGCCGTGGACCGGCTTGTCGGGCCCCTCGCGACCGGGTGACGGCTTACCGTTTTCTTGGGCCCGTCCACCCCGACGGCGGGTGCCGTTCACCATCCGGACAGATAGGGTGAAGGGCCATAGGTGGATACGATCAGCTGTCAAACACATCCACCGCGCCCCCAGTCGCAGAAAGGCCCGCCGCACCTCATGGCCCCCCGCCTCTCCGTGGTCGTCCCGATCTACAACGTCGAGCTCTACCTGGAGGAGTGCCTGGCGTCCCTGGCCGCCCAGACCTTCGACGACTTCGAGGTCGTCATGGTGGACGACGGCTCCACGGACTCCAGCGCCGAGATCGCCGAGGCCTTCGCACAGCGCGACCCCCGCTTCCGCCTGGTCCAGCAGCAGAACAAGGGCCTGGGGCCGGCCCGCAACACCGGCAGTGCGGCCGTGGACCCCGACGCCGAGTTCCTGACCTTCGTGGACAGCGACGACATCGTCCCGCCGGACTCGTACCGGCTGATGATCGAGACGCTGGAGCAGACCGGCTCGGACTTCGTGGCCGGCAATGTGCACCGCTTCCGGGCTGTGGGCACCAACCCCTCCTGGGTGCACGTCGCGCCGTTCGCCTCGACCCGGCTGAAGACCCACATCAGCAGGTTCCCGGCGCTGATCACCGACCGCACCGCGTGGAACAAGGTCTACCGGCGCAGCTTCTGGGACCAGCACGCCATGCAGTACCCCGGCATCCTCTACGAGGACGCCCCGGTCAGCGTGCCGCTGCACTACCTGGCCAAGTCCGTGGACGTGCTGGCCGAGCCGGTCTACCTGTGGCGGATGCGCGAGGTCGGCTCCCGGTCGATCACCCAGAACCGGACCAACCCCAAGGGTCTGATCGACCGGATGACCTCGATCAGCATGGTCCGCGAGTTCCTCAAGACCCGGGCTGAGGCCGACTCCGAGTACCGCATCCACCTGCGCGCCTACGACCACAATGTGCTGGTCGAGGAGATGCAGATCTTCTTCCGGGTGCTGCCGCTCGCCGACGACAACTACCGCGAGCTCTTCCTCGACCATGTCGGGCCGATCCTGGAGGACATCGAGCCGTCGGTCCTCAACAAGCTGGCCGAGGGCCTGCGGATCAAGTTCTGGCTGACCGCCAAGCGCCGGATGTCCGACATCCTGGCGATCCTGGAGTTCGAGAAGGAGTACCCGCGGGCCATCCCGACCCGCGGCACGCTGCGTCCCAAGGCGGACTACCCCTTCCTCAAGGACAGCCCGCCGCTGGACGAGGCGGTGGCCACCCTGGTCGCCGCGGTCGGCCTGCACGCCACCGTGGACGCGATCACCTGGGAGAACGGCCGGCTGAAGCTGGAGGGGCACGCCTTCCAGAAGAACCTCGGCGCCGAGCACCGGTACGACTCGGTCCGCGCACTGATGCTGCGTCAGGGGGGCGGCAGCAAGCGCACCGTGGTGCTGCCCACCCGCACCGTGCGGCGGCCCGACGTGACCGCCCGGGAGCGCAATCTGCCGTTCCACCACGCCGACTGGTCCGGCTGGTCGGTGACGGTCAACCCGGACCGCCTGAAGAAGCGCGGCGAGTGGAAGGACGGCAGCTGGGGGGTGACCCTGGCGCAGTTCGGCGCAGGCCGTCCGCGCCGGACCCGGATCAAGGAGGGGCAGACCGGTTCCGGCCAGGTGCCCACCCCGTTCTGGGTGAGCGAGGACGTACGGCTGATCCCCTCCATCTCCGACCAGCATCTGGGCCTGCGGGTCGAGACCGTCAAGGCCCGGGTCTCCTCGGCCAGGGCCGTCGGCGACCTGATCGAGCTCAGCGGCTCGCTGCGTCCGCGCAAGGGCCTGGACGGCCTCCGGATCCAGATCCGGCACACCGAGGACGGCAGCAGCAGGACCCTGCTCTACCCGGTCGAGCTGGGCACCGAGGCCGACGGCCGGATCCCCTTCACCACCCGGATCGACCCCGCGGAACTGGAGCAGGGCCGGCTGGAGGAGGCGGAGACCCGCGCCAGCGCCCGGACCCGGCAGGTCGACCACTGGGCCGCCGAACTGCTCCTCGCCGACGAGAGCACCATCGCCCTGGTGGTGGACCAGGGGCCTGACAGTCCGTCATCGGTGCAGTTCCCGCTGGTGAAGGCGGGCGCGGAGGTGAAGCCCGGGGACCGGGCGCTGCTGGTCCGCTCCTCGCCGCGGGGTTATCTGCAGATCTGCGACCAGCGGGTGCAGCCGGTGGTCGAATCGGTCACCGTGCTGCCCGACCAGTCCTCGTTCCAGCTCCAGGGCAGCTACCCGGTCACCGGCACCCACACCTTCGACCTGGTCCTGCGCCACAAGCGGCACACCCGCCGCCCGCAGACCCACCCCGCCCAGAGCGTCGACGGCACCTTCACCGCCCTGCTGCCCGCCTACCCCAACGACGTCCACAGCGGCGAACTACCCCTGCGCGCCGGCGAATGGGAACTCCTCGCCCGCCTCGACACCGAAGCCACCGACGGACCCGACGCCGGCGAGATCAAACTGCACCTGGCCCCCCGCGCCCACACCACCGTCCCGCTCCAGGTCACCGCCCGCGGCAAGACCGTCACCCTGGCCCGCCGCTGGTACGACTGCCTGCTGCTGACCGCAGCCGACTCCCTGACCGGCGACGAAGCAGGCTCCTACCACCAACGCCGGCTACGCGAGGAGACCTACCCCGCCGCCCGCACCCAGCCCCTGCGCCCCACCGTCCTGTACACCAGCTACAACGGCGGCCCCTACGCCGACTCCCCCCGCGCCCTGCACCAAGAACTCCTCACCCGCGACACCCCCCTGCAGCACCTGTGGGTCGTCGACGACCTCCAAGCCGACATCCCCCCCACCGCCACCCCCATCCGCCTGCACAGCCCCCAGTGGTACCAAGCCCTCGCCACCTCCCGCTACATCATCACCAACACCGAACTACCCCCCTGGATCCACCGCCGCCCCGGCCAGACCATCCTGCAGACCTGGCACGGCACCCCCGTCAAACGCATCGGCTTCGACTTCGACAACGACTGGTACGCCGACCCCGACCAACTCCACGACCTCGAACACGGCGCAGCCCAGTGGAACCTGCTGCTCTCCCCCAACCCGCCCAGCACCCCGGTGCTGCGCCGCGCCCTGCGCTACAGCGGCACCGTGCTGGAGACCGGACTGCCGCGCACCGACCAGCTCCACGCCCCCGACCGCGACGAACGCACCCAGGCCGTGCGTGAGCAGCTGGGCCTGCCGCCGGGCAAGACCGTGGTGCTGTACGCGCCGACCTGGCGCGAGGACCAGCTCGGGTTCGACAACATCCTGCGCCTGAACCTGCAACTGGACCTGGCCGCCGCCAAGGCGGCGCTGTCCCAGGACCAGGTGTTGCTGGTGCGCCCGCACCCGCGCGTGGGCCAGATCGCCCCCGGCGCCGGCGACGGCTACCTGTGGGACGTCGCCGACTACCCCGACGCCCAGGACCTGCTGCTGGCCGCCGACATCCTGGTCACCGACTACAGCGCGCTGCTGCCCGACTGGGTCGGCACCGGCAAACCCGTCCTGCTGTTCGACTACGACCTGGAGCACTACCGCGACAACCTGCGCGGCTTCAGCTTCGACTACCAGAACCAGGCCCCCGGCCCGATCCTGCGCACCTCCGCCGAACTGATCCACGCCCTCCAGGACATCCACTCGGCCACCCAACCCCACCAAGAGGCCTACACCGCCTACCAACAGGCCTACGGCCCCTGGGACGACGGCAAAGCCGCCACCCGCGTCATCGACGCCCTCCTGGAGGACCAGGGCTAGGAACGAAACATCAAGAGGCCGGTGGCCGGAACCCTTTGGGGTTCCGGCCACCGGCCTCTGCCGGCGTGCTGAGCCGCCGTCAGGCGTGCGCCTTGGCGCTCTCGTCCAGGTCCGACCGGGCGGCCGAGGGCCGCGGCGCGGGAGTGCGCTCGTCCAGCGGGATGAACGGGATGTCGGCCTTCTCGCCCAGGAACACCCGGCGGACCACCCGCTCGGCCGCCCTGCCGTCGTCGAACTGGCAGAACCGCTCCCGGAAGGCGGCCCGCAGCTTCGTGGACCGCTCGCTGTCCCAGGCCCCCGAGCGGAACGCCTCGACCAGGCCCTCGACGTCCGTGGCGACCACCCCGGGGGTGTCGCCGGGATCGCCGGAGACCAGGTCGAGGTAGACCCCGCGGGACTCCTTGTAGACGTCCCAGTCGGGGGCGTGCACCACGATCGGCCGGTCCAGGTTGGCGTAGTCGAACATCACCGAGGAGTAGTCGGCGAGCAGCACGTCCGAGGCCAGCGCCAGCTCCTCGACCGAGGGGTGCGCGGAGACGTCCCGCAGCACGCCGCGGCGGCTCTGCAACTGGAGCCGCTTGTTGGCGCCGTAGAAGTAGTGCGCGCGCACCAGCACCACGTACTCGTCGCCCAGACCGGCGCAGAAGGCCTCCAGGTCCAGCGGGGGGACGAAGTCCTTGCGGTAGTCGCGGTGCGTGGGCGCGTAGAGGATCGCCTTCTGGCCGGGCTCGATGCCCAGCTCGGCGCGGATCCGGGCGACGTCCTCGGCGGTGGCGTGCTGGTAGACGTCGTTGCGCGGGTAGCCGCTCTCCAGGGTGGTGTAGCCGCTCGGGTAGACCCGCTCCCAGACCTGGGTGGAGTGCCGGTTGGAGCTGAGGCTGACGTCCCACTGGTCGATGCTGTCCAGCATCCGGCCGAAGTTCATCGTGGCCGCGGGGTAGTCGCGCTGGTCCAGGCCCATCTTCTTCAGCGGGGTGCCGTGGTGGGTCTGGATGTACGTCTGCTCCGGGCGCTTGACGATGTCTCCGGTCCAACTGGCGTTGGTGACCAGGAACTCGGCCCTGGCCATCAGCTCCCAGTAGGCGCGGGAGCCGGCCACCACGGTCCGGACGCCCTTGGGGGCGAGCGCGGCGGCCTCCTTGTTCAGCACCCAGACCCCGCGCATGCCCGGGGCCAGTTCCTTGGCCTTGCGGTAGATCGCCTCGGGGTTGCAGGCGATCTGGCGGTTCCAGTACGCCTGGTAGGCGACCAGTCCCTTCTCGACCGGGCGGCGGAGATTGGCCCGGTAGATCGCCTTGATCGCCCTGCGGGCGGTGTTGTGCCGGCGCAACCGCAGCTGCTTGCGCCCCTTCACCAGCGTGGTGCCGGCCCGCTCGACGGTGCGGAAGCGCAGGTAGGACCCCTGCTCCAGGGCGGCGGCGCGGAGTCCGTCGGCCTCGGCCGGGCGGGTCCAGCCCTCCGGGCGGGCCGCGCGCAGGGATTCGGCGGCGGCGACCAGGAAGCGGCGCCGCGAGGAGTCGGGGGCCTCCAACGAGCGCTGCAGGGTCGCCAGCGCGGACAGGAACATCTCGTCGTACAGCGCCGAGACCAGCGCCCGGAGCTCGTCCTCGGTGCCGGCCGGGCGGCCCTGCGGGGTGGCGAACGACTCCAGCAGCTGCCGGTAGCCCCGCACCGTGAGCAGCCCCTCGTTGAGCACGATCTCCATCCAGCGGCCGACGGTGCGGCGGCGCAGCCGCTGGGTGCAGATCGCGTCGAGGGCGCCGACGCTCCGGGCGGCCAGCAGGGCCCGCTCGGCGAGCACCAGGTTCGGCAGCGCCGTGGCGGCGTCGGCCTGCCCGGGGTGGAAGTGCCGGGTGTGGAAGTCCCGGCGCACGACCCGGTTCCAGAGCAGCGGGGCGACCCGGACCGCCGAGGGGACCGCGGCGGCGGTGAAGCTGCCGTCCCCGACGGCTTCGAGTTCGGCCAGCAGTTCGCCGTCGAGGCTGGGGGTGACCCGGGCCAGCCAGTCCCGGCGCTCGTGGTCGAACAGCAGCAGGTCGGGGCTGCCCAGTTCGGTCAGCCGGTCGTCCAGGGCCTCCAGCGCACCGGGCACCAGCAGCACATCGCTGTCGAACAGCAGCAGGTAGTCGCCCACGGCCCGGGCCGCGCCGTGGTCCCGCTGCACCGAAAGATCGCCCTCGGCCGGTGTATTCCCGGGGACCTCGATCCTGACCAGCCGGGAATCCTTCTGCGCGTACTCGTCAATGAGTGCCGCCGCGTCGCTGCCGGGTGCGCTGCCCGCCAGAATCAGCTCCAGGTCGGTGAAGACCTGGGTCAGTACGGAGTCGAGGACGTCACGCAGGTACGTGGCGTCCTCGGTGTGGGGTACTACGATGCTGAAGCGGGGCATGATCATCCATCAGATCAGTGGGCATGGAACCGGGATTCAAGTCCTGGGTAAGTGCACGTCGCAGCGCCGCGAGCCCCTACCGCCCCTTGATTCCACACCTGACGTTAATCGATCGGTGTTCTTCACGTCTATTTAAGTTTGCTCAGTCTCTTAACTTTCGTGTATCCAAACTTCACATCCCGTCACGTTCCCGGTCAGACTGCGTTCACCCGGGGCCGGGGCCGAAGGTGAAGCAGCGTAGCGGTCGCCACACCTCGTCGGCACCGAACCGGTACAGGCTGAAACCGGGGACCTCGAAGTCGGCGCGGTAGCCCCGGAGGTCGGCGAAGGCCTTGTCCAGGGCCGCGGGATCGACGCCGTGCGCCACCGTCACATGCGGGTGGTAAGGGAAGCTCAGCTCCCTGGCCAGCAGACCGCGGCGGACCGAGGCCTCCAGCTCCCGGCACTCGCGCACCCCGGCCTCGACCCGGACGAACACCACCGGGGACACCGGCCGGAAGCTGCCGCTGCCGCGCAGCAGCACCCGGAACGGCCGGTGTCCGGCCGCGGCGGCGGACAGGTGCTCCTCGATCCGCCCCAGCGCCCCGGTGTCGACCTCGGTCGGCGGGAGCAGGGTGATGTGCGTGGGTATCGCCCGCGCCAGCGGATCGCCGTAGTCGGCGCGGGCGTCCTGGATCTCGGTGGCCCAGGGCTCGGGGACCGCGATCGACACGCCGATCACGGTCCGCCCCGGCCCCGCTGCCGGTATCGCACTGCCGGGCATCTCAGCGCTTCGCCGCGAGGAAGCCGATCCGGTCGTACACCGTGGCCAGCGTCTCCGAGGCCACCGAGCGGGCCTTCTCGGCGCCGCGGGCCAGCACCTCGTCCAGGGCGGCCGGATCGTCCAGGTAGGCCTGGGTGCGCTCCTGGATCGGGGCGACCCACTCGCTGAACGCGTCGGCGAGCTCGGTCTTCAGCGCCCCGTACATCTTGCCCTCGAAGTGCTCCACCAGCTCGGCCACCGAACGGCCGCTGATCGCCGAGTAGATGCCGAGCAGGTTGGAGACGCCCGGCTTCTCCTTCTCGTCGAAGGAGACCACGGTGCCGGTGTCGGTCACCGCGCTGCGGAACTTCTTGGCGCTGACCCTGGGCTCGTCCAGCAGGTTGACCAGGCCCTTGGCCGAGGAGGCCGACTTGCTCATCTTCGCGGTCGGGTCCTGCAGGTCGAAGACCTTGGCGGTCTCCTTGAGGATGTACGGGCTGGGGACGGTGAAGGTCGGCTGCGGGCCGTAGCGGTGGTTGAAGCGCTCGGCCAGGTCCCGGGTGAGCTCGACATGCTGCCGCTGGTCCTCGCCCACCGGCACCTGGTCGGCCTGGTACAGCAGGATGTCGGCGACCTGCAGGATCGGATAGGTGAACAGGCCGACCGTGGTGCGGTCGCTGCCCTGCTTGGCCGACTTGTCCTTGAACTGGGTCATCCGGGCGGCCTCGCCGAAGCCGGCCATGCAGTTCATCACCCAGCCGAGCTGGGCGTGCTCGGGCACGTGCGACTGCACGAAGAGGGTGCAGCGCTCCGGGTCGAGCCCCATCCCGAGCAGCTGCGCGACGGACGCCCTGGTGTTCGCCCTGAGGGTGGCCGGGTCCTGCTCGACGGTGATCGCGTGCAGGTCCACGACCATGTAGTAGGCGTCGTGCGAATCCTGCAGGGCCACCCACTGGCGCACCGCGCCCAGGTAGTTGCCCAGGTGGAACGACCCGGAGGTGGGCTGGATGCCGGAGAGGACGCGGGGGCGATCAGTGACCATGCGGCCATTCTCTCAGGAAGCCGTACCCACTCCGTGCCGAGGACCGTTGATCGGTTCGAGGCCGACGATGGGAGCCGCTGCGGTGTCACTGCCCGACGATGTTCCGCCGGACGTCAGCGTGATCGTTCCGATCCACAACACCCGCCCGTACCTCGAACGGTGGTTCGACTCGCTGGTACGGCAGTCGCTGGGCACCGAGCGGCTGCAGTTGATCGTGGTGGACGACGGCTCCGACGACGACTGCGCCGACGCGGTCGAGCGACTCGCCGCCGCCCACCCCGGCCTGCGGACGACGGTGCTGCGGCTGCCGGACCGCGGCGGCCCCGGCCGGGCCCGCAACCGCGGGATGGAGCACGCGGTGGGCCGGTACCTGTTCTTCCTGGACTCGGACGACTGGCTGGGCGACGAGGCACTCGCCCGGATAGTGGCGGTGGCCGACGCCCGGGGCAGCGGGATCGTCGTCGGCCGCGTGGTCGGGGTGGACGGCCGCTGGGTACCCGACTTCATCTGGTACCGCAGCGACCCCGACGTACGGTTCCCCGGCAGCGACCTCGCCTGGTCGCTGACCCCCTCCAAGCTGTTCCGGCACGACCTGGTCCGGGAGCCCCGGATGTGGTTCCGCGAGGACCTCCCTGTCTACAGCGACGGGCCCTTCGTGCTGGAGGCCTACTACCGGGCCGGGCGGGTCTCGGTGCTGGGCGACTACGACTACTACTTCCAGTCGCTGCGCCCCGACCGGGGGAACATCACCTCGCAGGCCGCCCCGGGCGACCGGCTGCCCTCCATCGAGGCCGCCCTCGACCTCACGGCGCGCCTCTCCGACGCCGGCCCCGAGCGGGACCTGGTGAACGCGAGACACCTGCGCTGCGACGTCGTCGGACTGTTCCGGTCCGGGTTCGAGCTCCTGGACCGTCCGGAGCAGCAGCGGATCCTCGACATCGCCGCCCGCCTGCTGCGCACCCACCGGACCGAGGGGGCGCTGGCCCGCTGCACTCCGGAGGAGCGCCTGAAGCTGCACTGCGTCAGCCACGGGCTGCTGGACGAACTGGTCGCGGTCGTCAGGCACGAGCAGGAGACCGGCCGGCTGCCCGAGGCGGTCGAGTTCTCCGGGCTGGGCTGGTCACCCGACGGTCGCGCACTCACCATCGCCACCCGGCGACCGCCGGCCCTCGATCGCCTCACCGGACCGCTCACGGCCCGCCTGGTGCCGTCCGGAGGCGATCCGGAACTGACCGTCCCGGCGGGCGCCGGGCCGCTGCTGACCGTTCCGCTGCGCGGGCTGGTGCCAGGAGTGCCAGGACCCCGCCGACCGGCCGTACCGGCGGCCACATGGTCGCTCCGGCTGGAGACCGACCACGCCGGGAGCCAGGTCTGCCTGCCCGTTCCGGCCCGCCCCGGCGACGGGGCCGAGCTGCCACCGCCGCTGCGGATCTGGCGCGGCGGACGGCCCTACCAGGTGTCCACCGAGGCCGGCCCGGACGGCGAGCTGCTGATCGGACTGGCCCCGGTCAGTCTGCGGAAGGCGGCGCGGTGGCGCCTGCGCTGTCTGGGGAAGCGGCTGGGGATCCTGCGGCCTGGGCAGCCTGGGCGGTAACGACCCGGGTGACCCGCACCCGGTCCACCCTGCGGCCGTCCAGCGCGGCCACGGCGAGCCGGTAGCCCGCGCCCACCTCCACCTGCTCGCCGGGCTCCGGAAGGTGCCCCAGTTGGGACACCACGAAGCCGGCCACCGTCTCGTAGGGCCCCTCCGGCAGCTCGACCCCGGTCTCCTCGGTGAAGTCGGCGAGGTTGAGCAGCCCGTCCACCTCGATGCTGCCGCCGGCCAGCCTGCGGGTGGTGCTGAGCTCCTGCGAGTCGTACTCGTCCCTGATCTCGCCGATGACCTCCTCCACCAGGTCCTCCAGCGAGACGATCCCCGCGGTGCCGCCGTACTCGTCCACCACGATCGCCAGGTGGTGGCCCTCGTGCCGCATCTCCGACATCGACGGCAGCACGCTCTTGGTCGCGGGCAGCAGCTTCACCGGACGGGCCAGGTCACGCACCGTCTGCGCGCCGTTGGCCTCCTGGTAGAGGTCGCGGACGTGGACGAACCCCACCACCGCGTCGTAGGAGCCGTCCACCACCGGGTAGCGGGAGTGCGGATAGCGGTTGATCTCCTGCCGCACCTCCTCCAGCCGGCGGGAGGCGTCCAGGAAGGTCACCTCGGTGCGCGGCACCATGACCTCGCGCAGCTGCCGCTCCCCCGCCGCGAAGACCTCGCCGATCAGCCGCCGCTCGTCGCTGCTGAGCTCGGTGTTGGAGGCGACCAGGCCGCGGAGCTCCTCCGAGCTCATCGCGTTGCGTCCGGCGCCGGGGTCGCCGCCGAGCAGCCGCACCATCAGATTGGTGGAGCGCGACAGCAGCCAGATCACCGGGCGCAGCACCACCGAGATGAAGTCCACCAGCGGCGCCGCGAGCAGGGCGATGGACTCGGCCCGCTGCAGCCCGATCCGCTTGGGCGTCAACTCGCCCAGCACCAGCGAGACGTAGGAGATCAGCAGGGTCAGCCCGACCAGCGAGACGGCGTCAGCGACCCCGTCGCTGAGCCCCATCCCGGTGAAGATCGGCGCCACCTTGACGGCGAGGGTGTCCGCGCCGAAGGCCGCCGAGAGGAACCCCATGCAGGTCACCCCGACCTGCACCGCGGCCAGGAACCGGTTCGGGTCCCCGGCCAGATGCGCGGCCCGCGCCCCGCGCTTGGTGCCCTGCTCGGCCAGGGCCTGGATCTGCCCCTCCCGGAGCGAGATCAGCGAGATCTCGGCGACATTGAAGATTCCGCCGATGACGATGAAGACCAGGACCAGCCCGGCATCCTGCAGCGTTGCGCTCACGCGGTGCAGTTTAGGCGGCGGAGCGGAAGGCCCGCGCCCCGACAGGGGCGCGGGGAACTGCGCGAACAGCGACCCGCTACGGACGGAGGGCCGACAGCCCCGGGGCCGGATACGCCCGCATCAGCTCAGCGACCTCGGCCCGCACCTTGGTGACGACCTCCCCGTCCCCCGTCACCACCCGATCGATCCACTCCGCCACCTGCGGCATCGCGTCCGCCCCGATCCCCCGCGAGGTCAGCGACGGAGTCCCGATGCGGATGCCGGACGGGTCGAACGGCTTCCTGGTGTCATAGGGCACGCTGTTGTAGTTGACCACGATCCCGGCCCGGTCCAGCGCCTTGGCCGCCACCTTGCCGGGCACCCCCTTGCTGCTCAGGTCGATCAGCAGCAGATGGTTGTCGGTCCCGCCGGAGACCAGGTCGAACCCCCTCGCGGCGAGCTCCTCCCCCAGCGCACGCGCATTGCTGACGACCTGTCGGGCGTACCCGCGGAACTCCTCGCCGGAGGCCTCCCGCAGGGCGACCGCGATGGCCGCGGTGGTCTGGTTGTGCGGCCCGCCCTGCAGCCCGGGGAAGACCGCCCGGTCCAGCGCCCGGGCGTGCTCCTCGGTGGACATCAGCATCGCGCCCCGGGGCCCGCGCAGCGTCTTGTGGGTGGTGGTGGAGATGACGTCCGCGTACCCGACCGGCGACGGGTGGGCACCGCCCGCGACCAGCCCGGCGATGTGCGCGATGTCCGCGACCAGCACCGCGCCGACCTCGCGGGCGATCTCCGCGAACGCGGGGAAGTCGATGGTGCGCGGCACCGCCGTGCCCCCGCAGAAGATCACCTTGGGCCGCTCCTTGAGCGCCAGCTCCCGCACCTGGTCCAGGTCGGTCCGCCCGCGCGTCTCAGAGTCGCCGTCCCGGCGGACCCCGTACTGCACGCCGCGGAACCAGGAGCCGGTGGCGGAGACGCCCCAGCCGTGGGTGAGGTGGCCGCCCATCGGCAGCGCCATGCCCAGCACGGTGTCGCCGGGCTTGAGGAAGGCCAGGTAGACGGCGAGGTTGGCGGGCGAGCCGGAGTAGGGCTGGACATTGGCGTGCTCCACGCCGAACAGCGCCTTGGCCCGCTCGATCGCCAGCGTCTCGACCTGGTCGATGTTCTGCTGGCCCTCGTAGTAGCGCTTGCCGGGGTAGCCCTCGGAGTACTTGTTCTGCAGCACCGTGCCGGAGGCTTCCAGCACCGCGGCGGAGACGTAGTTCTCACTGGGGATCAGTCGCAGCGTGTCGGCCTGCAGCCGCTCCTCGGCGGCGACCAGGGCGGCGATCTCGGGGTCCGTGCTCTGCAACGCGCTCATGCGGCGTCCTCCGGGTCGTCCATCGAATGGTGACCCGGGTGCCCAGGCGTACGGCACTCCGGCGGCGGTGCTCCGTCGCTCCCTCGTGGTTGCTTCCACGTGCGCCAGTCGCGACAGCCCCCACCCTAACGGGTGGGGGCTGTCGGTTGCGAAGGGGATGTGACTAGATCAGGCCGAGGCCCGCGACCGCGTCCCGCTCCTCGATGAGCTCGGCGACCGACGCGTCGATCCGGGCCCGCGAGAAGTCGTTGATGTCCAGGCCCTGGACGATCTCGAACCTGCCGTCCTTCGCGGTGACCGGGAAGGAGGAGATGATGCCCTCGGGCACGCCGTAGGAGCCGTCGGAGACCACACCGGCCGAGGTCCAGTCGCCCTCGGCGGTGCCGTTGGTCCAGGTGAAGACGTGGTCGATGGCGGCGTTGGCGGCCGAGGCGGCCGAGGAGGCGCCGCGGGCGTCGATGATGGCGGCGCCGCGCTTGGCCACGGTCGGGATGAAGAAGTCCGACAGCCAGGCGTCGTCCGAGATGGCCTTGGCCGCGTTCTCGCCGTTGACCTCGGCGTGGAAGACGTCGGGGTACTGGGTGGCGGAGTGGTTGCCCCAGATCGTCAGCTTCTTGATCTCGGAGACCGAGACGCCGAGCTTCTTGGAGAGCTGGGCCACCGCGCGGTTGTGGTCCAGGCGGGTCATCGCGGTGAAGCGGTCCGCCGGTACGTCCGGGGCGTTGCGCTGGGCGATCAGCGCGTTGGTGTTGGCCGGGTTGCCGACGACCAGGACCCGGATGTCGTCCGCGGCGTTGTCGTTGATGGCCTTGCCCTGCGGGCCGAAGATGCCGCCGTTGGCGGAGAGCAGGTCACCGCGCTCCATGCCGGCGGTGCGCGGGCGGGCGCCCACCAGCAGACCGACGTTGGCGCCCTCGAAGCCCTTGTTCGGGTCGTCGAAGATGTCGATGCCGGCCAGCAGCGGGAAGGCGCAGTCGTCGAGCTCCATCGCGGTGCCCTCGGCGGCCTTGACGCCCTGCGGGATCTCCAGCAGACGCAGCTTCACCGGCACGTCGGGGCCGAGGAGGTGGCCGGAGGCGATGCGGAACAGCAGCGCGTAGCCGATCTGTCCGGCTGCGCCGGTGACGGTGACGTTGACGGGAGTGCTGGTCATGGTTGACGTCTCCTGCTGGTGCCTTTGGGTGGTCAGGAGCTTCTTTCGAACGTCGGAGCACCTGATCGGTCTCTTGACTTCAAGAGACCGCTGACAGGCTATCCCAGGAGGGGGGTTCCTGGTGACGCCCCGGCGGACCTCCCGGGGCGTCCTTCGTCACGTTTGCCACACGCTTATGCCGGATCGGCATAAGTCCAGTTCAAGCCAGCATTTCAGACTGGGTTTCGCAACCCTGATTCCATTGGCGAAGTCAGCTGGTCGAGGTCAGATCCAAGCAAGGCCGTGGGCCGCGCACAGTTCGCGGACTCCGCCGGGCGTGTCATGGCCGGATTGCACTGGTCCCTGCACGACCAGGACGATCCCGCCCTCGCCGAACCAGGCGCCCGGCCGAGCCGCTCTCCCCTTACCAGACACCGAGGGATCGGGGTTGACTTCCGACATTTCCGCTGAATCCGGTGCGATGTTGTGCCAAGCTTATTGTCCTGATTGATGGTGAAGTATTGAGGGGGGCGCCTTATGTTCATCGCTGAGAGCAATGCGTTACCAGGCTGGCGCGGCGGCGACGGAAACGCCGCCTATCTCGACAAGACCCTGCGGTTCCAGCCGATCGAGATGCACCTCAACGAGAGTGTCAGTAGCAAGTTCCTGAAGCTTCTGCTGCTCCGGAGCTTCCTGGTGTCATTCCTCCTGTACCTGGCGGGTTTCCTGTTCGGAGTGGTACTGCTCCTCATCGGGGGCTCGGCCGTCGGCTTCGGCTGGCTGGTCTTCTGCGGCCTCGTCTCGACGGTCGTCTTCTGGGTTGTCCTGCTCTTCTCCCGCTTGCCCGAGGACATCGCCGAGTGGCGAGTGCTGCTGGCCGAGCGGTACGGCCGCCGCGACCAGGCGTACCTCGGCATCCGCCAGGTGCTGAGCACACGCGGTTTTCCGGTGGGGGTCGAGGAGAAGGACGGCCGGCTGATCCTCAGGGAGAGCAGCTACGTCGTCTACATCTCGGTCTTCACCTACGGCAGCAGCCTGTACCTCGGCTGGATGATGTGGCGATCGCGTCGGGGCTACCAGCTCATCGGCCAGTACATCCGCGACATGGTGCAGGGTCTGCAGGGCCGTAACACGATCGAGTTGCAGATCCTGCGGAGCGAGCGCGTCCGTGCCCTGCGGGAGGCCGCGCACATCGCCTGCAGGGAGGGACTGGCCGTGGCACTCTCCGACAGCGACGGAGGCTGGCCCGATCCGCAGGTGGAGCCGCAGCCCTCGTACGGCGGTGGGATTCCGGGACCCACCCCGGCACCGTACGAGGCGTACGGGCCGTACGGCTCGGTGGGGGCCCCGCCGATCCCCGTCACGCCGCCGACACCACCGTACGGAGCTCAGGACGGGCAGGGCGGGCTGCGTTGATCACCGCCCAGGACGGATTCGTCGATCTGTCGTGGGCGGGGGCGGCGTGGTGCGTCACCGGGGTCCGGCTGGAGCCGGACCCCACCATCGCCCGCAACGCCTCGGCCCTCGGTCTGCCGGAGGAGGAGCGCCGCCGTCGAGCCGTCGCGCGAGAGCGCGCCTGGCTCACCGACGCGTGGGCCCCGGACGGCCGCTGCTGGGAACTGCGCTACCGTCCCAGTGGGCGGCACGACGGCCGCCTTGACTGCGCTCTGCTGGCCCGCGCCCACGGACCCACGCCGGAGGCCGCCCGCACCGCGGCGTACCGGTTGCGCGAGCACCTCGACCGCCTGCCTTCATCGGTCCGCGCCATCCCGCTCGACACGCCCCGGCTCACCTCCTGCCTGCGGCCCTTCGAGCCGGCCGAGTCGGCCCGGCCGACCGAGATCCGTCCCCGGGTGCACTGGAGCAGGCTCGCCCGCGCGGATGCGGCCTTCCCGTACGGCCTGTACGTGGATGCGCTGGCCGCCGAGCCCATCTCCTGGGAGCCGTTGTGGACCGAACTCACCCGGATCAACGGGATGTTCACTCTCGGGATCCGCCTCGAACCGATGCCTTGGCGCCATCAGGACGCGGCGATGCTGGACCGGCTGATCACCGAGTACTCGGCGCTGGAGCGGCCCGGCCGGTTCAACCCCGCCATCGGCCGACAGGAGGCGGCCCTGCCGTTCGCCCAGCAGGCCGTCGCCCGCTACTCCCGGCTCCGACATGTGGCGTCGACCGAATGCGCGTACCGCCTCCGCGCCACCCTGGCCTGTGCGGACCAGGCCACCGATCAGTCCGCTGCCCAGGCCGCGTACCTGCTGGCCGCGGCGTTCGGCGGACCCGGCCAGGAGGGGTCGCGTGCGGTCGTGCGGCCCGTTCAGGACCTGGAGGAACGCCGGGCCGCCTGGTATGCGTTCACCCATCTGCACGACGAGTGGCTGCCCCGAACCCGCCAGCAGGAATTCCCCTACGCTTTCGGTGAGTTCGAGCGGATGCTGGCGGACCGGGTCGGCGTGCCCGAAGCCTCGGCCGTCTTCCGGCTGCCCACTGGGACCAGTGGGCACCTGCCGCTGTTCACCGTCAGCGCGCCCGCCGGAGCCACTACGGCACCCGCCACCGTGCCGCCCGGTATCGCCTCCGAATACGGACTGCCACAGCCGCCCCCGGGATTCACCGACGGAAGGACCCCATGACCCACGTCACTCTCACCTTCGACGGACCGAAGGAAGAAGCCGGCGAACTGCACCGGTCCCTCGCCGCCTGGCTGGGCATGGACGGACGGCTGGGGCGTGCCATCCGACTGGTCGAGGAGCCACCGCCGCCCGGCGCACTCGGCGGTCTTGCCGCCGCGGTCGAACTGGTCACCGCGAGCGCTCCCGTGCTCAGCGCCGCCGTCGGCGCAATCGGCTACTGGCTCGGCCAGCGCATGACCGGCAGCCCGATCAGCTTCACCGTCACCCGCGCGGACGGCAGTTCGCGAAGCTTCACCGTCGACCGCCGTGACCGGGACCTCGTCCTCGCCGAACTCGAACGGTTCGCCCGGCAGGAGAGCGCCGCTCAGACCGGCAGCCCCGGTGCCACTGCACCATGACACCTCACCCGGTCGCTCCGTCCGAGCCGGGCAACGCGCTGGCCGTGCTCGTCGGCACGGCCAGCCAGGTGCGTCCCGACGAGCTTCCGGCCGTTCCACAAGCCGCACAGAGCGTGCTCGCCCTGGGGGATGCGCTCACCGAGCCCCACGGCTGCTTCGACCACCCCGCCGGGATACGTACGATCATCGACCCACCCGACGCGAACACAGTCCTGGATGCCCTCACCCGCACCCGAACCGACGCGCCTGCGGACCGTCCACCCGATGTACTGCTCTTCTACTTCGCCGGACACGGTTTCGCTGTCGACGACGAGCGGCAACTGCGCCTGGCCCTCCCCGCGACAGTCTCCACCCGTCGCGGCGACGGACCGTCACTGCCCATCGGCGAGGTCTTCGCCGTGATGGCCAGGACCGGCGCACGACGGCCCGTCGCGATACTCGACTGCTGCTTTTCCGGACTGGCCCTGCACGCCCCGGAAGCCGCCCGCATCCATCTGCTGACCGCAGCCGGAGAGGGCTACCAAGCGGGCTTCCTGACCGGCCGCCCGGACCTGCCGACCGCGTTCACCGGTGCCCTGACGCACCTTCTGCGCGAGGGCGTGCCGGACGCGGGGCCTCATCTCGATCTCGGCACCCTCTACCGGCAACTCGCCGTCGCCATGCCCGCTGCCGACCCGCCGCGCCCGGAACCCACCCAACGGGCCGTCGACGACAGCGCCGACTTGGCCCTCGCGGTGAACCCCGCCCACGGCACCGCTCGCAGCCGCACGGGACTGCGCCGGCGTCACACATTCGCGATGAACGCCCGGACAGCAGCCCACCGGGCGGCCGACTTCGACGACCGCAACCGGGCCGCGCGGCGCCTGGACCTGGCCGTCCACGAGATGTGCGCCGTGGCCGCCGATGCGGCTGAGGCCCTGGGGCCCACCGACCCTGACACCCTGTACTACCAGGAGCTGGCGGCGGTGCTCCTCGCCGAGTCCGGTGACGTGGATGAGGCACGGACCCGGCTCGGCCGGCTCGCCGGGCAACTCGTGGGTTGCCCGGCCCACGCGGAGCGACTCGCGTCAGTACGGGCCAGCCTGACCCGCTGGGACCGGGCACGGAACTGACGGACCGGGCGACTTCGCCGACGGAATCAGCCCTGCGCCCGGCCGAAGAAGCGGGCGATGTCATTGACGAACGGCAGTGTGATCACCGGATTGGGTTCCGAGGCCAGCGCCAGCACCACGATCGCGATCCCGAGCACCCCCATGACCAGCACATCGGTGAACCGGCTGCGCACCGCCAGCATCCCCACCTCGGGGAGCGCGATCCGCAGGGCGCAGCCGAGCAGCAGCGCCGCGCCGATGGTGATCACGCCGGGCCGGAAGGCGTTGAACGAGGTCACCGCCAGCCCCACCGCGACCAGGGTAAGCACCACCACTATCGGCCACTGCCGGACCGGGACCGGATGGCTCCGATCGGCCGCGGCCGCAGACCCCTCCGGCGGGAAGGTGCCGGTGGTGGCGTCGGAGCGACGCCTGCCCGAGGAGTGCTGTGGCCGCGACGGCCGGCCCGGCCCGGACTCAGCCCGCGGCACGCTCGGCCGCCTCGACCACATTGCTCAGCAGCATCGCCCGGGTCATCGGTCCGACACCGCCCGGGTTGGGCGACAGCCAGCCGGCCACCTCGGCCACGCCGGGGTGCACGTCGCCGAGCAGCTTGCCGTTCTCGTCGCGGCTGACGCCGACGTCCAGCACGGCCGCGCCGGGGCGCACGTCCTCGGGCTTGACCAGGTGCGTCACACCGGCGGCCGCGACGATGATGTCGGCGCTGCGCAGGTGCGCGGACAGGTCGCGGGTGCCGGTGTGGGTGAGCGTGACCGTCGCGTTCTCGCTGCGGCGGGTGAGCAGCAGCCCGATCGAGCGGCCCACGGTGACCCCGCGGCCGACCACCACGACGTGGGCGCCGTTGGTCTCCACCTTGTGCCGGCGCAGCAGCTCGACGATGCCGTTGGGGGTGCACGGCAGCGGCGCCTCGATGCCCAGGACCAGCCGGCCCAGGCTCATCGGGTGCAGGCCGTCGGCGTCCTTGGCCGGGTCCATCAGCTCCAGCACGCGCTTCTCGTCCAGGCCCTTCGGTAGCGGCAGCTGGACGATGTAGCCGGTGCAGGCCGGGTTGGCGTTGAGTTCGCGGACGACCTCCTCGACGTCGCTCTGGGTGGCGTCGGCGGGCAGTTCGCGCTGGATGCTGGCGATGCCGACCTCGGCGCAGTCCCGGTGCTTGCCGCGGACGTAGGAGTGGCTTCCGGGGTCGTCGCCGACCAGGACGGTGCCGAGGCCGGGCTGGACGCCCTTGGCCTTCAGGGCTTCGATCCGTACGGCGAGCTCGGACTTGATCGCGGCGGCGGTGGCCTTGCCATCGAGAATCTGGGCGGTCATGGACCCATTCTCGCGGATCGCAACAGCAGGTCGTTACCGAGGTGGTTCCAGGTCCCCACCTGGCTGCGTGCGGGCAACGGGTTGCAGTTCCGCCGCAAGTGCGCACAGGCGTGCGAAGTAGCTGGACAGGATCGCACCAGATTGGAACGATGGGACCAGCAATTTGATACGCCCCAACGGCCCGTCACGAATGACAGGGACGTCTGGAGGCGGTCGGAACTCGGGGGAGACAGTGCGCGGTCATCAGCAGTCGCCAGTGACGTCCCGTCAGTGGACCCGGGCGACTCGCACCAGTCGGCGAGGCCCTGCCCAGGCAACCACAGCTCCGGCTTGTTCGGAGAGCACCGACCGCACCGTCATGCCCATCCGCTAATCGCGCCGCGTTCTCACCCGTACGGCCCGTGCCTGCGGTGTCCCGGAGCGTGCACCTCGTTCACCCTTCCTGCCCGGAGGCAAACCGTGTCCTATCCTCCCGACCCCAACAACCCCTATGGCCAGCCGCAACAGCCACCGCAGCAGCCCGGCTACGGCTACCCGCAGCAGGCTCCGCAGGGCGTCCCGCCGCAGCAGCCCGGCTACGGCCAGCAGCCTCCGCAGCAGCCCGGCTACGGCTACCCGCAGGGCCAGCCGCCGCAGCAGCCGCAGTACGGCTACCCGCAGCAGCCCCCGGCCCCGCCGCAGGGCGCCGAGTACGGCTACCCGCCCCAGCAGCCCGGCTACGACCCCAACGCCTACGGCTACCAGCCGCAGCCGGTGCCTGGCGTGGCCCAGGGCGCCTCGGGTTACGTGACCATCCCCACCGGGACCTTCCAGATCGCCTCCTACGGCGCCCGCTTCGGCGCCCGGCTGCTGGACGTCATCTTCGTCTTCGTGATCTACCTGGTGGTCTACTTCGCGGTGATCGCCGCGGTGATCAGCTCCTCCAACGGCGGCGGCATCAGCGGCGCAGGCTTCGGCGCGCTCATCCTGGTCGAGCTCTTCTTCTACGCGTTGTTGCTCGCCTGGGACGTGGCCTTCGTCTCCTGGAAGGGCGCCACCCCCGGCAAGATGATCCTCGGCCTGCTGATCGTGGACGAGCGCACCGGCGTCAAGCCCAGCTTCGGCGGCGCTCTCGCCCGCTGGGGCTTCCCGCTCGGCCTCGGCCTGTTCACTTGCGGCATCGGCGCGCTGCTGGTCTACATCTCGCCGTTCTTCGACAACACCGGCAAGCTGCGCGGCTGGCACGACCGGGCCGCCAACACCCTGGTCATCAAGCCCTGACAGCACGCGAGGGCCCGCTGTCCCGTTGGTGGGGACAGCGGGCCCTCGCGCGTTCACCGGCGTCAGTGGAAGAAGTGCCGGGTGCCGGTCAGGTACATCGTCACCCCGGCGGCCTTGGCCGCCTCGACCACCTGGTCGTCACGGATCGAGCCGCCCGGCTGGACGACCGCCTTGACCCCCGCGGCGAGCAGGATCTCCAGGCCGTCGGGGAAGGGGAAGAAGGCGTCCGACGCGGCGTAGGAGCCGGCCGCCCGCTCGCCGGCCCGCTCGACCGCGAGCCTGGCCGAGTCCACCCGGTTGACCTGGCCCATGCCGACGCCGACCGAGGCACCGCCCGAGGCCAGCAGGATCGCGTTGGACTTGACGGCCCGGCAGGCGCGCCAGGCGAAGGACAACTCGGCGAGCTCCTCCGGGGAGAGCGCGTCACCGGTGGCCAGGGTCCAGGTCGACGGGTCGTCACCGGCCGCGTCGATCCGGTCGGCCTGCTGCAGCAGCACCCCGCCGGTGACCGCGCGGGTCTCGATCGGGGCGGCCGCCGGGGTGCCGCGCAGCACCCGGATGTTCTTCTTCTGCGCCAGCACCTCGACCGCGCCGTCCGCGTAGGAGGGGGCGAAGACGACCTCGGTGAAGATCGGCGCGATCTGCTCCGCCAGCTCCACGGTGACCTCGCGGTTCACCGCGATGACGCCGCCGTAGGCCGAGACCGGGTCGCAGGCGTGCGCCTTGCGGTGCGCCTCGGCGACGTCCGCGCCGACCGCGATGCCGCAGGGGTTGGCGTGCTTGATGATCGCGACGCAGGGCTGGTCCTGGTCGTACGCGGCGCGGACGGCCGCGTCGGTGTCGGCGTAGTTGTTGTACGACATCTCCTTGCCGTGCAACTGCTCCGCCGCGGCCAGGCCGGTCCCGCTGCCGTCCACGTAGAGAGCGGCGGCCTGGTGCGGGTTCTCCCCGTAGCGCAGCACGTTCTCGCGCTCCCAGGTGGCGCCGAGGAAGGCCGGGAACGCCTCGTCGTCGACCGGGGCGTACTCGCTTGCGAACCAGGAGGCGACGGCCACGTCGTAGGCGGCGGTGTGGGCGAAGGCCTCACCGGCCAGGCGCTTGCGGGTGGCCAGGTCGAAGCCGCCGGCCGAGGCCGCGGCGAGGACGTCGGCGTAGCGGGTCGGGGAGGTGACCACCGCGACCGAGGGGTGGTTCTTGGCGGCGGCGCGGACCATGCTCGGGCCGCCGATGTCGATCTGCTCCACGCACTCGTCAGGGCTCGCGCCGGAGGCGACGGTGGCCTTGAACGGGTAGAGGTTGACCACCACCAGGTCGAACGGGGCCACGCCCAGTTCGTCCAGCTGCTCGCGGTGCGAGGGCAGCCGCAGGTCGGCCAGGATCCCGGCGTGGACCCGCGGGTGCAGCGTCTTGACCCGGCCGTCCAGGCACTCGGGGAAGCCGGTCAGCTCCTCGACCGGGGTGACCGGGACGCCGGCCGCGGCGATCCGCGCGGCGGTGGAACCGGTGGACACCAGCTCGACGCCGGCGGCGTGCAGGCCCTGCGCCAGCTCCTCCAGACCGGTCTTGTCGTAGACGCTGACGAGGGCGCGGCGGAGCGGCCTTTGGTTTTCGGAGACGGGCGCGGGCTGGGTGCTGCCGGAACTCATTGCTGATCCTTCGGTGTGTGGTGGTCCGTCAGAGGAGGTCAGGAGAGAGGGGGCGGGGCAGGGAGGGAGAGGACGCGGCGCCCGTCGACCCGGTGGCCCTCGCGGGCCAGCCGGCCCACGGCCTCGACCAGCAGTCCGCGTTCGACGGCCTTGATGCGCTCGTGCAGCGCCTCGCCGCCGTCCTCGTGGTCGGCGTCGGTCACCTCGACCACGCCCTGGGCGATGATCGGCCCGGTGTCGACGCCCTCGTCGACCAGGTGGACGGTGCAGCCGGTCACCTTGACGCCGTAGGCGAGGGCGTCCCGCACCCCGTGCGCGCCGGGGAACGAGGGGAGCAGGGCGGGGTGGGTGTTGACGATGCGGCCCTCGAAGCGGCGCATGAAGCCGCCGCCGAGGATCTTCATGAAGCCCGCGGTCACCACCAGGTCGGGCGCGTGCGCGGCAGTGGCCTCGGTCAGCGCCGCGTCCCAGTCGGTGCGGACGGCGAAGTCCTTCACCCGGAGCACGAAGGTGGGGATGCCGGCCGCCTCGGCGCGTTCGAGGCCAGCGATGGAGTCGCGGTCGGCGCCGACGGCGGTGATCAGCGCTCCGTACGCCGGGTCCGCGCAGGCCTCGATCAGGGCCTGCAGGTTGGTCCCGGAGCCGGACACCAGGACGACGAGGCGCGCGGGCGCGGCGGGAGCGGGGTAGTCGGACGCCTGGGCATCGAGGTACGCCAAAGCACGGTCCTCACGTCACGGCACGGCTGCCCCTGAGGCGTACTCGGCCGAACGGCACACTGCGCATCCAGGGCAAACCGGGCTATCTGGGGGCACACACGGGGTGTCATCTCGTGACCGGCATCCGTGTCCGCCGAAGGGGCCGACGACGGCGCCGAGGGCCGACCAGGAACCCACAGGGGCCGCCGGTCGTCAGCAACGATACCGGGCCCTGACAGCGGCCCGGCACTCGTGGTCGACGATCATGGGGTGGGGACGAGCCAGAGCGGGGTACGTAGTGAGAGGGTGTCCTCACGGGTGTCCTCTCAGAGGGACAGCGGGAAAGCAGCCCACAGTCAGGAGTACGGCGAAGACCATGGTCCAGAAATCGGACAGCGGCACACCCCCCGAGGGGCCCCGCGACCCCTTCGCCCCGCCGTCCAAGGACGCGCCGGACCGCCCCTGGCAGCCCCGGCAGCCGCAGCACCCGCAGGACTCCCAGCACTCGGGGCACTCCGGCCACTCGGGCCACCCCGGCCAGCACCGGAACGACGAGCGCGGCTGGGCGACCGAGACCCCGCCGGACGAGCAGGGCGGGGACTCCGAGGACGGCCCGCAGGACGGTCGGCCGCCGCGTCCGGTGGTACCGCCGCCGCACCCCTGGAGCCCCGGCTACCAGGGCCAGCAGCCGCCCCGTCCGCTGTACAGCCCGGCCCCGCAGGCCCCCCGTTTCGACCCCACCGACCCGGTCCAGCGCAGGGCCCGCTACGCGCTGCTCAGCGGCATGTGGGGGATCTTCTTCCTGATCCTCGGCGTTCCCTACATCACCCTGCTGCTGGCGTCGCTGGCGCTGTACTGGGCCATCAGCTCGCTGCGCGGCACGGCCAAGACCCCGACCTCCGCCCTGGACGGCACCGGGGTCGGCGCCGGGACCGCAGGACCGGCCGGGCCGTTCCCCGGCGCTCCCCCGGCCCCGACCGCACCCACCGCGCCGGGGGCGCCGCCCGCCCCGCCCGGGTACGGGATGCCGGGCTACCACCCCGGGTACGTACCGCCGTACCAGACCCGGCCCCAGGTGCCCGCAGCGATGGGCGGTCTGATCGCCGCCATCGTCGGGCTGGCGATGGTCGCCACCGTCTTCGGGGTGCAGCTGTACTACAAGAGCTTCTACGACTGCCAGAACAACGCGCTCACCAAGGCCGCCTACAACAGTTGCGCCACCACGGTGACGCCGAAGCCTCCGCAGTGGCTGGTGCAGATCGGCGGCTGAGCACCAGCCGTACCAGCAGCGCGCCGGGCACGCCGGCGGCCGCCCAGCAGAGGGCGGCCAGCCCGGTCCACCACGGGGAGGGGCCGACGGCGGCGAGCGCCCGGGTGCCCAGCGAGCCGCCGGACGCCGCGGCGCACACCGCCGCCAGCACGCCGGTGCCGACGGCCGCACCCAGGGCGACCCCGGCGGTGGCCACGGCGCGCCACCCGTACCGCTCCGCCGCCCGGCCCACGCAGCCGGACACGGCGGCCGCGGACGCCACCGGGACGGCCAGCACCAGCAGCGCCGACAGGCCGCCTCCGGCCGTCGGCAACGCCGAGAGCAGGGGGAACGCGGGGGGAGCCGGCGGCACCGCGACGGTGAGCGGGGCCAGCCGACCGCCCAGCTGGAAACCCGGTCCGAGCGCGTAGGCGGCCGCCCAGACGGCGCCGTTCGGCAGCAGCACGATGCAGAGCAGCAGCAGCGACAGCCGTCCGGCCAGATCGGGCGCGGTCTGGGCGGCGAGACCGCCGGCGGCGCCGAAGTGCAGCAGCAGGGCGGCCGCCAGCAGGACCGCACCGGCGCCCAGCAGCGCCGCGCCGGCGCAGAGGGCGGCCCGGAGGGCGACGGCGGGGCCGCCGGGGGCGTACAGGGCCTCCAGGGCGTTCGGGGTCGGCAGGGCGTCCCAGCGGCCCGAGGCATCTGGACCGTCCAGGTCTTCCGGGCCGTCCGGGCCCTCCGGGCCGTCCGGGTTGGGGGCGAACCTGCGGGCCCAACCGGGAAGACCGGCCCGGTCGGGCCACCGGACCCAGGCGGGCAGTCGAGGGCGGACGGGCAGGCGCAGCCAGGCGGGCAGGCCGCGGGCGCCCGAGCCGCGGTGCACGCCGACCGCAGCGACCGGCAGGGCCAGCAGCGCGGTGTGCCCGAGAGCGGCGAGGGGGTCGGCCGCGCGGAGGCCGCCGGGGGTGTCCGCCGCGGCTGCGACCACGATGGCCAGGGTCGCCAGCAGGTAGCCCGCCGCCAGGCCCAGCAGCGCCGAACCGGGGTGTCCGGGCTCCCGCACGCCGGCCTCGTCGTCGGACTCGTCCCCGGTCTCGTCGCCGAAGTCGTCCCCGAAGTCGTCGCTGAAGTCGTCGCTGAAGTCGTCGAACTGCTCGGACCCCTCCGCCCGCTCGGCCGCGTCCGTCCGGGTCGTACCGGCCCGCAGCGCGAAGCGGTACAGCGGCAGCAGCACCAGCACCGTCACCAGCAGCGGGGGCAGCGCCAGTGGCGCCCCGTCCGGCCGCAGCAGCCCGGCTCCCTGCGCCAGCAGCCACAGGCACGCGGCCAGGTGCAGCGCCCCGCCGGGCCCGACCTGGACGTACGGGGTCACGATCCACAGCAGGAACAGCGGGACGGCCAGCCCGGCGAAGCCCAGTCCGGCCGCCGCGGCTCCGCCCACCAGCCCGGTCCTGGCCGCCGCCGGATCGCCGAGGACCACTGCGGCCGGGCGCAACCACTCCATCAAGAAGGCCATGCCCCACCATGCTCCGGGTGCCACCCGTTTTGACCAACGACATGGCAGACATCAGCATTTCGCCGAAGAATTCCTATATGTCTCTCATCGGCTCTGCTGATCAACGGCGCTCGGCCGAATCCTTCGAGGCGCTCTACCGCGACAGTTACCAGCGGCTGACCCGGCAGGCCTACCTGCTGGTCGGCCACCGGCACCGGGCGGCCCACTGCGTACGGAGGGCCTTCCAGCTCGCCTGGAGCGAGTGGGACGTGGTGTCCGCCGACCCCTCCCCCGAGGGGTGGATCCGCGCCGCCGCCTTCGACCTGGCGCTGTCCCCCTGGCACCGCAGCCCGCTGCGCCACCCGGAGCACAGCGCCCGGCTGACCCGGGACGACCGCAAGCTGCTGACGGCGCTGCTGCACCTGCCCCGGGCCCAGCGCAGGGCCGTGGTGCTGCACGACGCCCTGGGCCTGGACTGGCAGCAGACCGCCGCCGAGATCGAGTCCAGCACCCCCGCCGCGTACGGCAGGGTGGTCCGCGCCAGGCTCGGCCTGGCCCGGATGGCCCCGACGGTGGCTGGCAAGGACGCCCGCCGGCGCGGCTTCGGCCGCGAGCTGGGCGTGCTGCTGCGCGGCGCCGCCGTCCGCGGCTGCCCGCTGCCTGAGGTGCCGTCACCCGGCGTGGTGCGGCAGCGTTCCCGGCTGCACGAGCGCGGGGTGACCGCGGCGGCCGGGGTGCTGGCCCTGGGCATGGCCGGGGCGCTGGTCGCCGGCGCCGTGGTCGGCACGCCGTGGCATCCGCGGACGGTGCCGTTCATCGCCTACCACCCGGCGAACCGGGTGGCGGCGGACTCGGCCCAGGCGGCTGGGCAGACGGCGGGGCAGGCAGCGGGGCAGGCAGCGGGGCAGAACCCGGTGCCGGTGTCGGAGGCGCTGCCGAACCCGGTTCCGGAGACGGCCCCGGCACCGGTGTCAGCTCCCGTGTCGGCCCCCGCCCCGGTGTCTGCCGCGGCCGCGCTGCCGAACCTGTCGCTGTTCACCGCGTCCGCGGCGCGGACCGGCCGCCTCCCGGTGCGGCTGTTCACGGCGCCCGGCGCCCGGCGGCAGCCACTGGCCCGGCCGATCTCCTCCGGCCTGCTGCTGCCGGCGCTGCCGACCGGCGCCACCGGCCCCACCGCGGCGGCCGTGCACTCCGGTGGCCACCCGGTGGCGCACCGCTCGATGCACCGGCCGTCGCTGCCAGGCGCCCTGTGCCGGCTGTTCGCGCTGCCTTGCCACCGGCACCACTGACGTCCCGGCACCCGCACAGCGAAGCGCCCTGCACCGGATCGTCCGGTGCAGGGCGCCTGCCTGACTGCCTGTTACTTGTTGCCTGTTGCCGTGCCTACTTGTTGATGAGCTCGCGGGCCAGGCGGGCGGTCTCCGACGGCGTCTTGCCGACCTTGACCCCGGCGGCCTCGAGGGCCTCCTTCTTGGCCTGCGCGGTGCCGGAGGAGCCGGAGACGATGGCGCCAGCGTGGCCCATGGTCTTGCCCTCGGGCGCGGTGAAGCCGGCCACGTAGCCGACGACCGGCTTGGTGATGTGCTCGGCGATGTAGGCCGCGGCACGCTCCTCGGCGTCGCCGCCGATCTCACCGATCATCACGATCAGGTCGGTGTCGTCGTCGTCCTGGAAGGCCTGCAGCGCGTCGATGTGCGTGGTCCCGATGATCGGGTCGCCACCGATGCCGACGGCGGAGGAGAAGCCGATGTCGCGCAGCTCGTACATCATCTGGTAGGTCAGGGTGCCCGACTTGGACACCAGACCGATCCGGCCCGGCTTGGTGATGTCGCCGGGGATGATGCCCGCGTTGGACTGGCCGGGGGTGATCAGGCCGGGGCAGTTCGGGCCGATGATCCGGGTCTTGTTGCCCTTCTCGCCGGCGTAGGCCCAGAAGGACGCGGAGTCGTGCACCGCGATGCCCTCGGTGATCACGACGGCCAGCGGGATCTCGGCATCGATGGCCTCGACCACGGCGGCCTTGGCGAAGGCCGGCGGCACGAAGATCACGGAGACGTCGGCGCCGGTCTTCTCGATCGCCTCGGCGACCGAGCCGAACACCGGCACCTCGGTGCCGTCGAAGTCGACGCTGGTGCCGGCCTTGCGCGGGTTGACGCCGCCGACGATGTTGGTGCCGTCGGCGAGCATGAGGCGGGTGTGCTTCATGCCGGTGGCACCGGTCATCCCCTGGACGATGACCTTGCTTTCCTTGGTGAGGAAGATAGCCATGGTTGTGGAGTCCTCGTCCCTTACTTCGCAGCCAGCTCGGCGGCCTTGTCGGCCGCGTCGTCCATGGTGTCCACACGCTGCACCAGCGGGTGGTTGGCGTCAGACAGGATCTTGCGACCCAGCTCCGCGTTGTTGCCGTCCAGGCGGACGACCAGGGGCTTGGTGACGGCCTCGCCGCTGGCGGCGAGCAGTTCCAGCGCCTGGACGATGCCGTTGGCGACCTCGTCACAGGCGGTGATGCCACCGAAGACGTTGACGAACACGGACTTGACGTCCGGGTCACCCAGGATGATGCCCAGGCCGTTCGCCATCACCTCGGCGGACGCGCCGCCGCCGATGTCGAGGAAGTTGGCGGGCTTGACGTTGCCGTGCTTCTCGCCGGCGTAGGCGACGACGTCCAGGGTGCTCATGACGAGACCCGCGCCGTTGCCGATGATGCCGACCTCGCCGTCGAGCTTGACGTAGTTGAGGTTCTTGGCCTTGGCCGCGGCCTCGAGGGGGTTGGCCGCGGCGTGGTCGACCAGCGCCTCGTGCTCGGGCTGGCGGAAGTCGGCGTTCTCGTCCAGGGAGACCTTGCCGTCCAGCGCGACGATCTTGCCCTCACCGGTCTTGACCAGCGGGTTGACCTCGACGAGCAGGGCGTCCTCGGCGATGAAGACCTTCCACAGGCTCTTCAGCACCTCGACGATCTGGTCGGCGACGTCGGCCGGGAACTTGGCCGCCTCGACGATCTCGCGGGCCTTGGCGTCGGTGACGCCCTCGTTGGCGTCCACCGCGATCTTGGCCAGCGCGTCGGGGTTCTCGACGGCCACGACCTCGATCTCCACGCCGCCCTCGACCGAGGCCATCGCCAGGAAGGTGCGGTTGGTGCGGTCGAGCAGGAACGAGACGTAGTACTCGTCCTTGATGTCGGCGGTCTGGGCCAGCATCACCTTGTGGACCGTGTGGCCCTTGATGTCCATGCCCAGAATGGCCTCGGCCTTGGCGACCGCGTCAGCCGGGTCGGAGGCCAGCTTCACGCCGCCGGCCTTTCCACGGCCACCGACCTTGACCTGCGCCTTGACGACCGCGCGGCCGCCCCAACCCTCAGCGATCGCTCGCGCCTCTTCGGCGTTCTCGATGACTGCACCGCCCAGCACCGGTACACCGTGCTTGGCGAAGATGTCCCTCGCCTGGTATTCGAACAGGTCCACGCGCGTCCGTCCTTGTGATCGCGACTTCGGAAGTGGTCGGTCACGGGAGGGCCGGCCACTCCTATCTTCCCAGCGTGCCGCCCGAAAGGTCGCCGCTGTGGCCGTCGCGGCGGTCGGTACGCGGAATCCCGGAGGTTTCTCGCGGCCGACGCCATCTGCTACGGGGAGCACACGGCCTGGCGTCAGACGGGCAGGCATGTCCGTCTCGCAGGTTATCCCCGTCCGAGGTGCACATTTCGCCGCCGACCGGACTGTGGCCGGTGATAACCGTCACAGCGGGGGCGCACGACCTCACCACGCTCCCGCACATGGCACTCCTCCGGGGCGAATCCGACGAAGTTCATTGCTTTTGCCCCCCGACTCCAGGAACGTGTTCTGGTAACGGTGCACGCACAGACCGTAGCGACGACCGTCCAAGAAGCGGATGCTCGATGCACAGCGCACGTCACCGCGTCCAGAACCCGGACGCGCCGCACGACGGGGCGACCGCCCCTCCCGCCTCCCCTGCCCCCGCCGCCCCTGCTCCCACTGCACTGGGCGTCGAGATCCCCCAGCTCGGTACCGCCCGCAACACCTGGGAGATGGACCGCCAGGCGGCGGCCACCCTGCCCGGGGCGCCCTCCTCGGTGGCCCTGGCCCGACGCTTCGTCCGGATCACCGCCGCCATGTGGCAGCTCTCCCGGGAGACCCTGGCCGACGCCGAGCTGTGCATGTCGGAGCTGGTCTGCAATGCGGTCACCCACACCGGCAGCAGCCGGGTGCACTGCCGGCTCTGGAGCGCCCGGGGGGTGCTGTTCCTGGAGGTGGACGACGAGGACCGGGGCGACCTCCCGGAACTCGGCGTCGCCGACGCGGACGACGAGCACGGGCGCGGGATGCTGTTGATCGACAGCTTCGCCACGGCCTGGGGCGCGGTGCCCCGGCCGGGGACCGAGGGCAAGACCGTCTGGGCGGCGTTGGCCCTTTCGGGGGAGTGAGGGTTCCCCGGATCAAGTGCCTCAGTCCTCGGGGACCGGGAGGGGTTGCTTCTGGATGGCGGCCGCCATGACGTCCGGGAAGAGGTCCGGGGTGCAGGCGAAGGCCGGCGCGCCGAGGGCGGCCAGCGCGGCGGCGTGCGAGCGGTCGTAGGCCGGGGCGCCGTCGTCCGAGAGTGCGAGCAGCGCGATGAACTGGACGCCGGACGCCTTCATGGCGGCCACCCGCTTCAGCATCTCGTCGCGTATGCCGCCCTCGTAGAGATCGCTGATCAGCACCACGATGGTGTCGGCCGGACGGGTGATCTTCGACTGGCAGTAGGCCAGCGCCCGGTTGATGTCGGTGCCGCCGCCGAGCTGGACCCCGAAGAGCACGTCCACCGGGTCGGAGAGCTGCTCGGTGAGGTCCACCACCGAGGTGTCGAAGACCACCAGCCGGGTGCTCAGCGAGGGCATCGAGGCCAGCACCGCGCCGAAGACCGAGGAGTGCACCACCGAGGCGGCCATCGAGCCGGACTGGTCGATGCAGAGGACGACCTCCTTCTTCACCGCGTTGTGGGCCCGGGCGTAACCGATCAGCCGCTCGGGGACGACGGTGCCGTGGTCCCGCTCCGCGGTGGGCTCCAGGTAGTTCTTGAGGTTGGCGCGGATGGTGCGGTCCCAGTCGATGTCGCGGTGCCGGGGCCGGTTCACCCGGGCGCTGCGGTCCAGGGCGCCGCCGAGCACCGAGCGGGTGCGGGTGGCGATCCGGCGCTCCAGGTCCTGGACCACCTTGCGGACCACGGCACGGGCGGTCTCCCTGGTGGTCTCCGGGAGCGCTCGGCCCAGCGAGATCAGCGTGCCGACCAGGTGCACGTCGGGCTCGACCGCCTCCAGCATCTCCGGCTCCATCAACAGCTGGGCCAGGCCCAGCCGTTCGATGGCGTCCTGCTGCATCAGCTGCACCACGCTGGTGGGGAAGTACTCGCGGATGTCGCCGAGCCAGCGGGCCACCTGCGGGGCGGAGCCGCCGAGGCCTGCGGAGCGGTCGCCTGCGGCATGGCCGTAGAGGGCGGAGAGGGCGCGGTCCATGGCGGCGTCGCGGCCGGTGAGGCGGGAGGCCGGCGCGTCGGCTTCGCTGCCCAGGACGAGTCGCCAGCGGCGTAGGCGTTCCTCGGTGTCGGTGGTCATGATCGAACCTCCGTGGGTGGGTGGTTGGCCGCGCAGTTCCTCGCGCCCCCAGGTTGTGCATGGCTGAGCCCAAGCAGCAAAGTTGCTGTCTTGCGGGCCTTGGCGGCTCTGAGGGGGTCGAGGTCGGGAGCGAAGCCGGGGCGGTCGTCCGACGGGGTGTCAGCCGCCTTCGTGCCGCTGCGGATGCGGTCGGCGATGGTGCGGCGGACTCCGGGTTCGAAGCCGGAGAAGGTGCGGCGGAGCAGCGGGAGGACG
Source organism: Streptacidiphilus jeojiensis (assembly GCF_042510965.1). Classification (NCBI taxonomy): domain Bacteria; kingdom Bacillati; phylum Actinomycetota; class Actinomycetes; order Kitasatosporales; family Streptomycetaceae; genus Streptacidiphilus; species Streptacidiphilus jeojiensis. The sequence continues at coordinate 539,800 of NZ_JBEUKS010000002.1, read as the reverse complement.
TCCGGGAAGGCCGCGTCGGGGACCGAGGTGAGCCAGTCGTCGACCAGGCCCAGCAGGCGGGTGTCGTGGACCAGCAGCATTCCGCCGCCGGCCAGGAAGCCCTCGATCCAGCCGGCGGCCTCGGCCGGGGGCGTGACCGGGCTGAGGGTGAGCCGCATCTGCCGGGCGGCCTCGGCGGCGTCCCACTGGTTGTCGTCCAGCAGCAGCCGGGCCGCCCGGCCGCGCAGCAGGCCGGCGATGGTGTCGCGTTCGGCCAGCGTGCGCAGCGTGGCCGACCAGCGCCGGCGCAGGTCGTCGGCATCGGAGTCGGTGAGCAGGGCCACCGCCGCGTGGGTGGAGCCCAGATGGCCCGCCATCGCGCCGGCGCCCTCGGCGTCCAGGCTGTTGCAGGCGGGGGGCAGGCCGATGCAGATGCGCACCGCGAGGCCCTCGGCCAGCTCGCGCAGCGCGGTGGCGTCGGTGCCGCGGACGTCGCCGTAGCGCAGCGAGCGGACCAGGGCCGGCAGCGCCTCGGCGAGGTGGGCCACGTCGGCGTCCAGGGCGGCCCGGTCGGCGAGCGCCTGCAGCACGGTCGGCAGCGCGTCCGGCAGGTCGGCCAGCAGGCAGCCCTCGGCGAGCGCGGTGACCTCGCCCAGCGAGCCGGAGTGGGCGGCCAGGTCCCGGGCCCGGCCGGTGGCCGCGGACTCGACGGTGGTGCCCCAGATGCCCGCCTCGGCGACCTTGATGGCGAGTTCCGGCTCCCAGACCAGCCGCCAGCTCTCCCGGAACGTCCCGGTGCTGCCGGTGCGGGAGGCCGCGGCACGGCCCCAGGGGATGTCGAGCAGGGATAGCCGGTGCAGCAGCCGGCTGCGGGCGGCGTCGGTGTCCTTGCGCAGGTCGAGGTCGAGGTCGCGCTCGCCCGGTTCGGGCTTCAGCCGCAGGCTCCGCTGAAGCCTGGTCAGATCGCGCTGCAGCGGCACGGTCGGCGCCTCATCCGGCACCTGGCCCATCCGGTCGCCGACCACCATGAGGTCCTGCACCAGCGCCAGCGGGACGTCGGACCCCTCGCACATCACCGCCCGCACCGCGTCGGTGCTCTCGGCCAGGCCGGGCAGCGGGCGGCCGCGCATCGCGGCCAGGGTCTCGGCCAGCCGGACCGCCTCGATGACATGGGCCGAGGAGACGGAGTGGTCCTCGGCCCTGAGCAGCGCGGCGACCTTGGTCATCCAGCGGACGGTGCCGCGGTCGGTGGACTCGAAGAGGTGCTGGTACCAGCCTGGTGAGGCGATGCCGGCGCCGTAGCCGGTGTGCTGGGAGAGCCTGCGGTGGGTCCAGGGCACCCAGGTCAGCTCGACCTTGGCCTTGGGCAGCCCCTTGAGCAGGGCGTCGTCGGCGGCGACCGGCGGTCGCGCGGCCAGCGCGGGTACGTGCCAGGCGCCGCAGACCACGGCGATGCGCTGGTGGCCGGCCCGCCGGGCCGCCCGGATCTGCCGGCGCATGAAGGCCTCGCGCCGGGCCTCGTGGGCGCCGGACGGCTCCGAGCCCGGGGGCCGCAGTTCGGCCATGGCCTCGGCGATGCCGCGGAAGGGGCCCAGCGCGTCCGCATCGTCGGCGGAGCGGTGCTCCACCGCGTCGTCCCACCACTGCTCCGGGTCGTCGTGCCCGGCCGCCCGGGCCAGCTCGCCGATCGGGTCGATCCCCGGCGCTTCCGGCTCCTCCTCGCGCTCCCTGGCGAAGCCGTGCGCGGCGGGCAGGTCGATGAACCGCACCGGTACGCCGTGGTCCAGGGCGTGCCGCAGGGCGACCCACTCCGGGGAGAAGGCGGCGAAGGGCCAGAACGCGGCCCGGGCCGGGTCGTCCACCACATGCGCCAGCAGGGCCACCGGCGGGACCATGTCCTGATGCGCCGCCAGCTCCAGCAGCGCGTCCGCCTCGGGCGGTCCCTCGATCAGTACGGTGTCGGGCCGGTACTGCGCCAGCGCAGCCGCCACCGCCCGGGCCGATCCGGGTCCGTGGTGACGCACGCCGAGCAGGGCTACGTCCTCGACCCGTCGCTGTGTCGTAGGCATAGTGCCGCGCCTCCTTCCGATTCTCGATGGTCGACGGCCTGTCAGCGCTGTGCGGCCTCGCGGCAGCTGCGGTAGAAGTCCTTCCAGTCGTCGCGTTCGCGCACCACGCTCTCCAGGTACTCCTGCCAGACCAGGCGGTCCGCGGCCGGATCCCTGACGACCGCCCCGAGCAGGCCTGAGGCGACGTCGGCCGGCCGCAGCACGCCGTCGCCGAAGTGCGCGGCCAGGGCCAGGCCGCTGGTGACCACCGAGATGGCCTCGGCCGTGGACAGGCTGCCGGAGGGGGACTTGACCTTGGTGCGGCCGTCGGCGGTGACGCCGTCCCGGAGCTCCCGGAAGACGGTGACGACCCGTCGGATCTCGGCCGAGCCGCTCGGCACCGCGGGGAGGTCCAGCGAGCGTCCCAGCTCGCCGACCCGCCGGGAGACGATGTCCACCTCCTCCTCCAGCGAGGCCGGCAGCGGCAGCACCACGGTGTTGAAGCGGCGGCGCAGCGCGCTGGAGAGCTCGTTGACGCCCCGGTCCCGGTCGTTGGCGGTGGCGATGAGGTTGAAGCCGCGGACCGCCTGCACCTCCTCCCCCAGTTCGGGTATCGGCAGGGTCTTCTCGGAGAGGATGGTGATCAGGCTGTCCTGCACGTCGGCGGGTATCCGGGTGAGCTCCTCCACCCGGGCGGTGCGGCCCTCGGCCATCGCCCGCATCACCGGGCTGGGCACCAGCGCGCCCCGGCTCGGCCCCTCGGCCAGCAGCCTGGCGTAGTTCCAGCCGTAGCGGACGGCCTCCTCGGGCGTGCCCGCGGTGCCCTGCACCAGCAGCGTGGAGTCACCGCTGACGGCGGCCGCCAGGTGCTCGGACACCCAGGTCTTGGCCGTACCGGGAACACCGAGCAGCAGCAGCGCGCGGTCGGTGGCGAGGGTGGTGACAGCCACCTCCACGATCCGGCGCGGGCCCACGTACTTGGGGGTGACGACGGTGCCGTCCGGAAGCGTCCCGCCGAGCAGATAGGTGGCGACGGCCCAGGGCGAGAGCAGCCAGCGCGCCGGACGGGGCCGGTCGTCGGCGGCGGCGAGGGCGGCGAGTTCGGCGGCGTAGGCGGTCTCGGCATGCGGGCGCAGGGCCTCCTCGGCGGGGGCCTCGACCGGGGGCACAGCGGATACGGACATGCGGACTCCGTAGGGTCGTTGAGGAATGGGGCGAAAGCCTGGAAGCAGCGGGACGCCGGCTGCGGAACCCACTCTGCACCCACCCACTGACAATCCGCACCTGCCCCGTCCCACCTGCGGCGATGCACGGCGGAGGGCGATTGTCGGACCCTCCCTCTACCGTCGTGGCCATGGAGGATCGGTGGACACCCGAGCACGTTCTCTCACTCGCCCCTGACGCACCGTCACGCAAGGCCGCGGGCAAGCTCTCCGCGCCCGCGCCGTGGTCGGCCGAGGGTTCCGTCTCCGCTGCCGCGAGGACGGCGGTCTGGGGCGAGTGCAAGGGCAGCGGAAGCACTCCCTACCGTACGGTGGTGGACCTCTCCGGGCCCGCCTTCCAGTGCAGTTGCCCCAGCCGCAAGTTCCCCTGCAAACACGCGCTGGCGCTGCTGCTGCGCTGGTCGCAGGGGGCCGCCGAGCAGGTCGGGGACCCGTCGGAGGTACCGGACTGGGCCGAGGGCTGGCTGGCGGCACGGCAGTTGAAGTCCGAGCGGCAGCAGCAGGAGCGGGAGGCGCAGCCCGAGCCGGACGACAACGCGCGCGCCGCCGCCGAACGGCGGCTGTCCCGCCGGGCGGCGCGGGTCGCCGCGGGCGCGTCCGAGCTGGAGGCCAGGCTCGCCGACCGGATCCGCTCCGGCCTGGCCGACGCCCCCGGTCAGGGCTACGCCGGCTGGGGCGATGTCGCAGCCCGGATGGTCGATGCGCAGGCTCCGGGACTGGCTTCCAGGGCAAGGGAGTTGGGTGCGGTACCGGGCTCCGGCAGCGGCTGGCCGGCCCGGCTGCTGGAGGAGTACGGGCTGCTGCACCTGCTCGCGACCGGCTACCGGCAGGTGGACCTCCTGCCCGCGCCGCTGGCGGCCACGGTCCGTTCCCGGGTGGGTTTCACCGTGGACGCCGCCGAACTGCTGCGCGGCCCGCTGCTGCGGGACCGGTGGCTGGTCCTCGGCAGCAGGGACAGCGCCGACGACCGGCTGATCACCCGTCGGATCTGGCTGCGCGGCAGCAGCAGCGGCCGGGACGCGCTGCTGCTGGCCTTCGGCCGCCCCGGGACGGCCCCGGACCTCGCCCTCCCCACCGGCCTGCTGCTCGACGCCGAGCTGGCCTTCCATCCCGGCGTACGCCCGCTGCGCGCCGCCCTGGGCACCCGCTACGCCGCCCCGGAGACCCCGGAGCCGACCGGGGCGGCCCCCGAGGGCCTGGATCTGACCGCCGCGCTGGACGCCTACGGGCGGGCCCTGGGCGACGACCCCTGGCTGGAGTCCTGGCCGGTGGTGCTGCGCCGGGTGATACCCGCGCCCACCGCGATCGGCTGGGAGCTGGCCGACCCCGCCACCGAGCAGTCCCTGCCGGTGGACCGGCGCTCGGTCCCCGACTCCGGCCTGTGGCGGCTGCTCGCCGCCTCCGGCGGCCGTCCGCTCACGCTGTTCGGCGAGTGCGGCCACCGCGGCTTCACCCCGGTCACCGCCTGGTACCAGGACGGCGGGACCGTCCGCCCGCTCACAGTCGCCCAGTTCGGAGGCCGGCCATGACCACAGCGATCGACGGGACCGACTGGCCGGAGCTGGTCACCACCGCCCTGCTCGGCACCGACCGCCGTCCGCTGCCCGGCGCGGCCGACACCGACCCGGCCACCGACCCCGCCACCGCCCTGCTGGACCGGGCCGCGCTGCACACCGTCGGCCGGCGGGCCGGCCTGCTCCCCGGACGGGCGGCACCAGCGACGCCGCCCGCCCCGGAGGACCCCAGGCCGGCCCTGCCGGAGAGCGCGTCGCAGCGCCTGGCCATGCTGCTGCCCGCCCCCGGGAGCAGCAGCGGGGCCGGCAGCCTCGCCAATGTCAACGAGCTGCTGCCGCAGTACCTGGCGGCCGCCAACACCCACGGCTACCGCGCCCCCGCACCGCTGGTGCCGCCGCTGCTGGACGCCGCCCGCGCCCGCAGCGAGCTGCGCGGCGACGCGGTGGAGCTGGCCGGCCCGCTGGGGCGTTGGCTCGCCGAACGCAACCCGGACTGGCGCTATGTGCTGCGCACCCCGGTCCGCGGTGACGGCGGGGGCCAGGACGAGGAGCAACGGCTGTGGCAGGAGGGGCTGTTCGCCGAGCGGGTGACCTACCTCACCCGGTACCGCCGCCGCGATCCGGCCGGGGCCAGGGAACTGCTGGTCGGCAGCTGGTCCACCGAACGGGCCGAGGACCGGCTGCTGTTCCTGGACGCCCTCCAGGAGAACCTCTCCGCCGCCGACGAGCCCTTCCTGGAGTCCGCGCTCAGCGACCGCTCCAAGAACGTCCGGCTGACCGCCGCCGAACTGCTCTCCACGCTCCCCGGCTCCGCCCTGGCCGGCCGGATGGCCGAACGCGCCCGCGCCGCGGTCGCGCTCACCACGGCCGGTGGGGGTGCGCGGCTCACCGTGCACCCGCCGACCGCCTGCGACGCCGCCATGCAGCGGGACGGCATACCCGCGACCTCTCCCACCGGACGCTCCGCACGGGCGTTCTGGCTGGGCGAGATCGTGGCCGCGACCCCGCTCGGCACCTGGTGCGAGGGGTTCGGCACCCCGGCCGAGGTACTCGCCCTGCCGGTCTCCGAGGAGTGGGCCCAGGACCTGCACGACGCCTGGGCCCGCGCGGCGGTCCGCCAGAACGACACCGCCTGGGCCCGCGCCCTGCTGGCCGGGATCGGCCCCGGGGCCGGCACGGCGGCCAAGCTCCTGGCGGTACTGCCGCCGGACGAGCGGGCGCGCTGGACGGCGGACTTCCTGAGCGGGTCGCAGGGGCTGGGCGACGTCTTCCAGCTCCTGGTCGCCTGCCCGGCCCCCTGGCCGCCGACGCTGGCCGAGGCGGTGCTGCGGGCGCTGACCCGGGTGGCCGCGGGTGGGGGCTACCCGTGGAGCCACAGCGGGGTGCTCGGCGTGGCCGAGCGGGCGCTGCCCCCGGAGACGGCGGACCGCCTGGACGCGCTGGCCGCCGACGCGGACTCGGCCTGGGCCGAGATGTTCACCCGCCTCGCCGCAACCCTCCGCCTACGCGCCACGATGCTCTCCGAGCTCAACCCGTGACCACCCAGGGGCGCGGGGAACTGCGCGACCAGCCCACTACGGAGGTGCATGGTTGGCAGCGCAGTTCCCCGCGCCCCTGAGGTCCGTGCATGGCTACGCGGTTGCCGTGGAGCGGAGGTTGGTGGTTACCCAGGACACGATCTCGGTGGTGGTCGCGCCCGGAGTGAAGATGCCCTTGATGCCGAGTTCGGCGAGGAGGGGGATGTCGTCGTCCGGGATGATGCCGCCGACGAAGACGGTGATGTCCTCCGCCTCCCGCTCCTTCAGCAGCGCGACCACGCGTCCGCAGAGGGTCATGTGCGCGCCGGAGAGGATCGACAGGCCGATGCCGTCGGCGTCCTCCTGGATCGCGGTGTCGACGATCTGTTCGGGCGTCTGGTGCAGGCCGGTGTAGACGACCTCCATGCCCGCGTCGCGCAGCGCGCGGGCGATCACCTTGGCGCCCCGGTCGTGGCCGTCCAGGCCCGGCTTGGCCACCACCACGCGGAGAGGTCCGGACACGCCCATCGTTGCCTCCTTGATTTCGCCGCCGCGATTTCGCCGCCGCTCGCCCTCGCATGTTAACGATCGTTCCCATCCGATGGGCGAACGCTACTCCCCGCGCCGGTCGCCTGCCGTTTCGCGGGCATGGGCGAGGGGAGAATCCCTTCAGAACAGACGTTCACTGCGTATTGGGCCCGGAGCCGACCTGCCGACACCCCAGCGTGTCATCCGCGTCACCCTCCGAAGGACCTCGACGGGGAGGTGCAGGCCATGGGCATCCCGTTCTGCCGTGCCGTCACCCTGGCAAGAGCCGCAGGCCAGGAGGGGTCCGCGCTCGTCGGCCACCTGCTGCTGTACCCCAGCGGGATCTCCCCGGAGCGCTGGCCCCTGCCCGCCCCCGCGTGTGCGCACAGCGCGGACGCCGCACCGCACACCCCGGTCCTGCTGCTGCACGGGTTGTTCGACAACCGCGCCGTATTCAGCCGGATGCGCCGCTCGCTGGCCTCCCACGGCTGGGAGCATGTGCATGCGCTCAACTACAACCCGATCACCGTCGACCTGCGCGAGGCCGCCGATCTCCTCGGCAGGCACGTACGGCACACCCGCGAGGTCTACGGCGGCGAGCGGGTGGCCGTGGTCGGCCACAGCCTGGGCGGCCTGATCGCGCGCTACTACGTGCAGCGGCTCGGCGGCGACGAGCACGTCCACACCGTGGTGACGCTGGCCACGCCGCACGAGGGCACCCTGAGCGCCCACCTGCTGCACCCGCTGCCGATATCCCGTCAGTTGCTGCCCGGCAGCGGCGTGTTCCGGGAGCTGGGCGCCCCCGCGCCCGGCTGCACCACCCGGTTCGTGGCGTTCCGCGGCGAACACGACCCGTTGATCCTCCCGCAGCGCAGCGCCGCACTCCGCCACCCGGACCTGTGGGCGGAGAACGTCCTGGTCCTGGGCTCCGGACATGTCACCCTGCCGGTCCACCGCACCGTGATCACACAGGTGCGGGAGGTGCTGACGGGACCACAGCTGGGAGTCCTGGACGGACCGATACGACTCACTGCCTGACAATTCCCCCCATAAGTGGATACCTTTCCCGGGAGATTGTGGCCGTCCCGTTACGAGGGATACAGTCACGCTCAATTTCCTTCGGTTCGAGGATTGGGACTGCTGTGGTGGACGACGACGCTCCGCATCGTGCGCCGAGCGGGGGGCGTGCATGACCGCCGACACCGGCTGGTACGACCACACGCAGCAACAGGAGTACTACTACCCGCAGTCGCCGCAACCGCAGTACTACTACGAACAGCAGCCACCGCAGCAGTACTACTGGACCCCCGAACCCGAGCCCTACCCCCAGCAGTACGCCCAGCAGCAGTACCAGCCGCCGTACGAACAGCAGCAGTACGCACAGCCGTACGAGGTCGGCTACGAGTACCCCGCGTACCAGGCGACCAGCACCATGACGGCCGTCCTCGACGAGCTGACTCCGCAGGACCTGGCCTACCTCCAGCACCATCAGCCCTATCCGGACCAGGCCGACTACCCGGACTACGCGGTCGCCGAGGAGCCCTCCCCGTACCAGGAGGAGCCGGAGGACCTGCTGGAGGACCCGCAGCCGCTGGACGACCTGGATGACCTGGACGACGACCCCGAGCTGCCGGAGCAGCCCCTCGCCGCCCCGCCGGAGGCACGTCCCGGTGGCCGTGCGGCGGCCCGCGCGGCGCAGAAGCGCACCAGCCGGCGCCGCTCAGCCGTCCTGACCATCGCCGTCCCCTCGGTGGCCGTTCTCGGCATCGCCGGGGCCGCGGCGGCCACCCTCGCACCGGGAAGCAGCGCCTCCGGCCACTCCAACGCCACCGCCAGCGACGCCAACTCGACGCTCACCGCGGCCGACCAGAAGGCGCAGGCGCTCGCCGCGCAGGAGGCCAAGGCCTCGGCCGAGCAGGCCAGCCGGGACCAGGCCAGGCAGGCCCTGGCGCTGCGTACCGCGGCGGCCAAGAAGAAGGCCGCCGAGACCCCCAAGGTCGTGCTGCCGATCACCCAGCACGTCGGCCTCAGCGCGCTGTTCGGCCAGGCCGGCACGCACTGGATGTCCCTGCACACCGGAATCGACTTCCCGGTGAGCACCGGCACCAGCGTGCACGCGGTGACCGACGGCACGGTCAGCACCAAGTGGAACGCCTACTACGGCAACATGCTGATACTGACCGCCCCCGACGGCACCCAGACCTGGTACTGCCACCTCAGCGCCTACAAGGTGCGCAGCGGTTCGGTGAAGGCCGGCGACGTGATCGCCTACTCGGGCGACACCGGCAACTCCACCGGACCGCACCTGCACTTCGAGGTGCACCCGGACGGCGGCGCGGCGATAGACCCGCTGCCCTGGCTGCTCGCCCACGGCCTCGACCCGCGCTGACGAACCCTCAGCCCTCAGCTCACGCCGCGTCAGCGGCGGATCGGCAGGAAGCCGAGCCGGGCCGACGCCTCCGCGGCCGCCGCCTTCACGGCTGCCGCGACCTCCGGGATCCGTTCCTCGGTCAACCGGTAGGACGGGCCCGAGGCGCTGATCGCGGCGATCAGCTGTCCGTCCTGGGCCAGCACCGGCGCGGCGACGGCGTTCAGTCCGGTCTCCAACTCCTCCACGCAGTAGGCGAATCCGGCCTCCAGTGCGGTGCGCAGCTGGGTGCGGAGCAGCCGCGGGTCGGTGACCGTGCCCGGGGTGAAGCGGTCGAGCCCCGGGGCGAGCCGCTCCTGGAGCGCGGCCTCCGGCAGATGGGCCAGCATCACCTTGCCGCTGGAGGTGGCGTGCAGCGGCGTCCGCTGTCCGACCCAGTTGTGGGTGGTGACCGCCGAGGGACCGAGCACCTGGTCGATGTTGACGGCCGCGTCGCCGTCCAGGATGGCCAGGTTGATGGTCTCCGAGACCTGTGCGGCCAGCCGTTCGCAGGCCGGGCGGCTCTGCTGGGACAGGTCGAACCGCACCGTCGCCGCACCGGCCAGCCGGACCAGCCCGAGGCCGAGCCGGTACTTGCCCCGGTCCCCCGGCTGTTCCAGCAGCCCGCGCTGCTCCAGGGCCGCGGCCAGCCGGAAGGCGGTGGACTTGTGCACGCCCAGCTCGGCCGCCATCTCGGTCACCCCGGCCTCACCGCGGCGGGCGACGAGTTCCAGGATGCTGACCGCCCGGTCGACCGACTGCACCGGGGAGGAAGCTGGTGCAGTGACCGACGTGTTGTTGCTCATGGCGCAACGGTATTCCCTTCGGTGGCCTCCCGGTGCCGGTAGAAGGGGATCCGCTGCGGCTCCAGCGGGGTGTTGCCCAGCAGCAGGTCCGCGGACTTCTCGGCGAGCATCATCACCGGGGCGTAGATGTTGCCGTTGGTGACGTAGCGCATCGCCGAGGCGTCCACCACGTGCAGCCCCTCCAGGCCGTGCACGGCCATGGTGTCCGGGTGCACCACCGACATCTCGTCGGTCCCCATCCGGCAGGTGCAGGAGGGGTGCAGGGCGGTCTCGCCGTCGCGGGCCACCCAGTCCAGGATCTGCTCGTCGGTCTCCACCGCCGGGCCGGGGGATATCTCGCCGCCGCTGAACGGGGCGAAGGCGTCCTGACCGAGGATGCTGCGGGTGACCCGGATCGCCTCCACCCACTCGCGCCGGTCCTGTTCGGTGGAGAGGTAGTTGAAGCGCAGCGCCGGGTGCACCCGGGGGTCCGTGGAGACGATCCGGACCGAGCCCCGGGCGTCCGAGTACATCGGGCCGATGTGCACCTGGTAGCCGTGGCCGCCGGCCGGGGCAGAGCCGTCGTAGCGCACCGCGATCGGCAGGAAGTGGAACATCAGGTTGGGGTAGTCGACCCGGTCGTTGCCCCGGACGAAGCCGCCGCCCTCGAAGTGGTTGGTGGCGCCCGGTCCCTTGCGCAGGAACAGCCATTCGGCGCCGATGAAGGGCCGTCGCCACAGCTTCAGGGCGGGCTGCACCGACACCGGCTGGGTGCAGGCGTGCTGGACGTAGACCTCCAGGTGGTCCTGGAGGTTCTCGCCGACCCCCGGCAGGTGGTGCACCGGGTCGACGCCCAGCTTCGCCAGCTCGTCCGTGTTGCCGACGCCCGACAGCTGCAGCAGTTGCGGCGAGTTGATCGCACCGCCGCAGAGCACCACCCGCCCGGCGCGCACCTGTCGGGCCGCACCGCCGCGGCCCTGCCGGTACTCGACGCCGGCGGCCCGCTTGCCCTCGAACAGCACCCTGGTGACCAGGGCACGCGTCCTGACCTCCAGGTTGGGCCGGTTCAGCACCGGGTGCAGGTAGGCCCGGGCCGCGCTGAGCCGGCGGCCCCGGTGCAGATTGCGGTCGAAGGCCGCGAAGCCCTCCTGCCGGTAGCCGTTGACATCGTCGGTGAGCGGGTAGCCGGCCTGCTGGACCGCCTCGAAGAAGGCCCCGAACAGCGGGTTGGTTGCCGGTCCGCGCTCCAGCACCAGCGGTCCGTCGTGGCCGCGGAACCCGCCGTCGGTGCCGTCGTCGGCCAGGCAGTTCTCCATCCGCTGGAAGTACGGCAGGCAGTGGGCGTAGTCCCAGTCCTCCATCCCGGGGTCGGCGGCCCAGCGCTCGTAGTCCAGCGGGTTGCCGCGCTGGAAGATCATGCCGTTGATGCTGCTGGAGCCGCCGAGCACCTTGCCGCGGGCGTGGTAGATCCGGCGCCCGTTCATGAACGGCTCGGGCTCGGACTCGTACTTCCAGTCGTAGAAGCGGCTGCCGATGGGGAAGGTCAGCGCAGCCGGCATGTGGATGAAGACGTCCCACGGGTAGTCAGGACGGCCCGCCTCCAGTACCAGCACCCGGTTGGCCGGGTCCGCGCTCAGCCGGGCCGCCAGGGCGCAACCGGCCGAACCCCCGCCCACGATCACGAAGTCGTAGGAACTCATCGCGCTTCCTCCTCGGCGAGTGCGGCGTTGACCCAGGCGTGGAACTCCCCGATGTGGTGCTCGCTGGGCACCAGGACCCCGCCGCGCGCGTAGCCGCGCGAGGCCATCCCCGGCTGGCAGCGCTCGCAGGCGTCGAAGTCCTGGACGTTGACGCGGTGGAACAGCTCCACCGACAGCGACAGGTCCCGTCCCGACTCCACCACCTCGGGCAGGAACAGCCAGTCGCACTCCACCACGGTCCGGTCCACGGCCAGCGGGTACATCCGGTGCACGATCACGTGGTCGGGCACCAGGTTGACGAAGACCTGCGGCTTCACCGTGATCGCGTAGTAGCGCCGGTCCTGCTCCGGCGAGACGCCGGGTATCCGGTCCGCGCCCGGGCTGCCGTCGACGGTGAACCCCTGCGCCGCGCCGGAGAACTCGGCGCCGTGGCCGACATAGGACTGGGCCGCGTAGCCGTTGCTGAACTCCGGCAGCACCTGGGTGAGTTCGGGGTGGATGGTGGCGCAGTGGTAGCACTCCATGAAGTTCTCGACGATGAGTTTCCAGTTGGCCTTCACGTCGTAGCGGATCCGTCGCCCGACGGCCAGCTCCTCGACCTGGTAGTGGCCGATGGCCCCGGCGTCGCCGAGCCGCTCGGTCGCCGCGCCGACGACCTGCTCCTCGAAGGAGGGCGGGTCGTCGGCCAGGCACACCCAGACGTAGCCGAGCCACTCCCGCACCCGGACCGGGAGCAGCCCGTAGGCGGTGCGGTCCACGTCGGGCATCCGGACCAGGTTGGGCGCGGCCGTCAGCCTGCCGTCCAGGCCGTAGGTCCAGGCGTGGTACGGGCACCGGAAGGCCCGCTTGACCTGGCCGGACTCCTCGGTGCAGACCAGTGCGCCGCGGTGCCGGCAGAGGTTGAGGAAGGCCCGTACCGCACCGGTCGCGTCCCGGGTCAGCAGTACGCTCTCCCGGCCGACCTGGACCGTGCGGAAGGCGCCGGGGGATCCCAGGTCCGCGGCGCGGACCGCGCAGAACCACATCCGTTCCAGGATCAGCCGCTGCTCCCGGGCGAACACCCCGGGGTCGGTGTACGCCGCCCCGGGCAGGGTGGGCAGCAGACTGGCGGGGTGCTCGGTGACGGTCATGCCTGCCTTCCGTTCGGTGGGGACGCCCTGCTCGGCACCGGATGGCCTCAGCACCGGATGGCCTCCATCCGCGGGTCGAACAGCGGCTCCGCGGCCACCCGGGCCGGCAGCCGTTCGCCGAAGTACTCGATCTCGACCCGGCTGCCGGGCGCGGCCGAGGAGGCCGGCAACCAGGCGTAGGCGATCGAGGCGCCGACGCTGTACCCGTACGCCGCGCTGGTGACGTAGCCCGCCGGCGCGCCGTCGGCGTACACCGGTTCCTTGCCCAGCACCACCGCTGACGGGTCGTCGAGGACCAGGCAGCACAGCTGCCGTTCGGGCGGGGCGTCCTTCAGCCGCAGCAGCGCCTCGCGGCCGGTGAAGGGGCCCTTGTCGAGCCGGACCGCGAAGCCCAGTCCCGCCTGGTAGGGGTGGTGCTCGGCGGTGAGGTCCGCGCCCCAGGAGCGGTAGCCCTTCTCCAGCCGCAGGCTGTTGAAGGCGCTGCGCCCGGCGGCGACCGCGCCGAGCGGCTGCCCGGCCTGCCACAGGGTGTCCCACAGCCGCAGGCCGCAGTCGGCGTCGGTGTAGAGCTCCCAGCCCAGCTCGCCCACGTAGGAGACCCGCAGCGCGGTGACCGGGACCTCGCCGATCCAGGCCCGGCGGGCCTTGAAGTAGCCGAAGCCCCGGTGCGAGAAGTCGGCCGTGGTGAGCGGCTGGACCAGTTCCCTGGCCAGCGGGCCCCAGACGCCGACGCAGCAGGTGCCGGCCGTGCTGTCGCGCAGCTGCACGCTGCCGTCCTCGGGCAGCAGCCGCTGCAGCCGGATCAGGTCGAGCGGGGTGTTGGCGCCGACCTGGAAGTGCTGCTCGCCGAGCCGGGCCACGGTCAGGTCGCTGCAGACGCCGCCGCCCTCGTCCAGCAGCAGGGTGTAGGTCACCGTGCCGACCGGTTTGTCGAGCTGGTTGCTGGTCGCGCCCTGGAGCAGGGCCAGCGCGCCGGGCCCGGTCACCTCCAGCCGCCGCAGCGGGGTCATGTCGTAGAGCCCGACCCGGCGCCGGGTCGCCAGCGCCTCCGCCCCGGCGATCGGCGACCAGTGGCGGGAGGCCCACTCTCCCCGGCCCGGGACCTCGGCGACCTCCGGCAGCCCGGCGTTGGCCTCGAACCAGTGCGGCCGCTCCCAGCCGCCGGCCTCCAGGAAGTACCCGCCCAGCTCGCGCTGGCGGACGTGGAAGGGGCTGACCCGCAGCGGGCGGGGCTGCTCGGCGGGCTGCAGCGGATGCAGGATGTCGTAGACCTCGACGAAGTTCCGGCAGCCGCGCTGCCGGGTGTACGAGGGCGCCAACTGCACCTGGTCGAACCGGCCGATCTCGCACTCGTGCAGGTCGAACCGGGAGCGCCCGTCCACCATCAGCTCGGCGACGGCCGCCGCCGCACCGGCGGAGTGGGTCACCCAGACCGCCTCGGCGAGCCAGAAGCCCGGCAGCGCCGGATCCTCCCCCAGCAGCGGGAAGCCGTCCGAGGTGAAGGAGAACACCCCGTTGAAGCCCTCCTCGACCTTGGCCGCACCCAGGGCCGGGAGCAGCCGCCGGGACTCCTGCCAGGAGGGCTCGAAGTCCTCCTCGGTGAAGGCCAGCGCCGACGGCATGTCGGGGCCGCCGCCCCCGCCCAGCGGCCGGTCCAGGTCCACCGGGAGCGGCCGGTGGGCGTAGGAGCCGATGCCGATCCGGTCGCCGTGCCGCCGGAAGTACAGGTCCTGGTCCTGGTGCCGCAGGATCGGCAGGTCCTCGGCCACCCCGCCGGCCGCCCCGCCGGGCGCCGTGAGCGCCGGCACCGGGGTGGTGCGGACGTACTGGTGCGCCAGCGGGACCAGCGGCAGTTCGGCGCCGACCATCCGGCCGATCAGCGGACCCCAGAACCCGGCGCAGGAGACCACGATGTCGGCCCGGAACACCCCCTGGTCGGTGACCACCGCGCTGACCCGTCCCGCGTGCTGCTCCATGGCGGTGACGGTGTGGTGCGCAAGGAATCTGACGCCTCGTCCGCTTGCCGTCCGGGCCTGGGCCGCGGCCGCCGCGACGGCGTCCGCCAGCCCGTCCCCGGGGGTGTGGAAGCCGGCCAGCACCCGGTCGCGGTCCAGCAGCGGGTAGAGCCGGGCGCACTCCTCGGTGTCGACCAGTCGGGACTCGATCCCCCAGGCGGTGGCCCAGCCGTGACGGCGTTTCAGCTCCTCCGCCCGCCCGGGCGTGGTGGCCACCTCAAGGCCGCCCAGTGGCCGGTAGCAGGGGCGCCCGTCCAGCGACAGCGCCGCGTACTTGCGGGCGGTGTAAGCCGCGAACTCGCTCATCGCCCTGGACGCGTTGGTCTGGAAGACCAGCCCCGGAGCGTGCGAGGTGGAACCGCCGGTGGCGAACAGCGGGCCCTGCTCCAGCACCGTGATGTCGGTCCAACCGCGCGCCGACAACTCGTCGCTGAGCGCGCAGCCGACGATCCCGGCTCCGATGATCACTACTGCGGGTTGTGCCGTCATAGCCGAGGACCGCCCTCCCGGAATTGTTGCGTATGAAGAAACCCAACTCACGATGAGGAACTGAGCACCAGGGTGTTCGCACCGCGAGGGGGTGTCAAGAGCACCTCGGGCAAGTAACACCACGTTCACGTGTAGTACTTGACGCTGCATCGAGGCGCTCCCATGCTTGGCGACACCTCGTTGCAGATGAAGGCGACTGTCTCTCATGGCGCAACGAAATCTTGCTGCTGCGTTCCCGCCAGACGTGCGTTCCCCGACCCCCGCCCGCACCTGGAGCGACCATGAGCACCCTCAGCCCGCCGCCCACACCCACCCACTCCGAGGACACCCACGACCTGGCCGGCTTCGGCTACCGCCAGGAGTTGGAGCGTTCGCTCGGCTCCTTCTCCAGCTTCGCCGCCGGCTTCAGCTACATCTCGATCATGACCGGCGTCTTCCAGCTCTTCGGCTTCGGCTTCGCCAGCGGCGGCCCCGCCGTCTTCTGGACCTGGCCGCTGGTCTTCGTCGGCCAACTGGCGGTCGCCCTCTGCTTCGCGGAGATGGCCGGGCAGTTCCCGCTGGCGGGCTCGGTCTACCAGTGGTCCAAGCAGATCGCCGGCCCGGGCACCTCCTGGATGGCCGGATGGATCATGTCCATCGGAGCGATCGTCACCGCGGCCGCCGTCGCGGTCGCCTACCAGATCATCCTTCCCCAGGTGTCGCTGGCCTTCCAGATCGTCGGCGGCTCCGCCGACGCCGGGCTCACCAGCACTCCCAACGGGGCCAGGAACGCCATCCTGCTGGCGCTCGGCCTGGTCGTCTTCACCACCATCGTCAACATCATCGGCGTGCGGCTGATGGCCAAGCTCAACAACCTCGGTGTGGCCGTGGAGCTCATCGGCGTCACCCTGCTGATCATCATGCTCGCCGTCCACATCAAGCGCGGCCCGCAGGTGGTGCTGCACACCGCCGGCACCGGCGCCGGCCACTCCTGGGGCTACCTCGGCGCCTTCCTGGTCGCCTCACTGATGAGCGCCTACGTCTTCTACGGCTTCGACACCGCGGGCGCCCTGGCCGAGGAGACCAAGCAGCCCCGGCTGCACGCCCCCCGCGCCATCCTGCGCGCGCTGACCGCCGCCTTCATCGCCGGCGGCCTGCTGATGCTGGTCGGCATGATGGCCGTCGGCAACATCAACGCCAAGGAGATCGGCACCCTGGGCATGCCCTACCTGATCAAGAGCACCCTGGGCACCGGCCTCGGCGACGCCTTCCTGGTATGTTCCGCCATCGCCATCACCGTCTGCTGCCTGGCCGTGCAGACCGCGGCCATCCGGCTGATCTTCTCCATGGCCAGGGACGGACGGCTGCCCTGGTCCGCCGCCATCTCCCGGGTCTCCCCGCGCTCCAAGACCCCGATGGTGCCGGCCCTGCTCACCGGGGTGCTCACCATCGCCCTGCTGCTGGTCAACATCGGCAACCAGCGGGTGTTCTACATCCTGACCTCGGTCGCGATCATCCTCTTCTACATCCCCTACCTGATGGTGACCGCGCCCATGCTGCTGCGCCGGCTGCGCGGCGAGTGGCCGCGCGAGAACCACGGCCCGCACTTCAGCCTGGGCCGCTGGGGCCTGCCGGTGAACATCTTCGCGGTGCTGTACGGCGCGGCCATGACCGTCAACCTCGCCTGGCCCCGGGCCGCCGTCTACGGCAACGACCACTGGTACTTCCAGTGGGGTGCCGTCGTCTTCACCGCCGTCATCACGGCCGTCGGGCTGGGCCTCTACCTGCTGCGCCGCAACGCGTCACAGCCGCAACTGCCGGCCCAGCCCGAGGACCCGGCCCAGCCCCAGGATCAGAGCTTCTCCACCGGGGCGTAGCGCAGCAGCAGCTGCTTGGTCCCCTCCGCACCGAAATCGATCGTCGCCTTGGCATCGTCCGCCGGTCCGCCCACGGCCACGACGGTGCCAAGGCCGAAGCGGTCGTGCGTCACCCGGTCGCCGACGGCCAGGGACACCGCCGCCCGCTCCTTGATCCGCCCCGCACTCCGGCCCCAACCCGCGGGCGCCGAGGACTTCCTGCCACCGCCGTTGCCCCCGCCGCTGCCCCCGAAGGAGCCGCGGGCGGACGGTACCGCGGCCGCCGAGGACCGCTTCTCGTCCACCAGCGCCGGCGGGATCTCCTCCAGGAAGCGCGACGCCGGGTTGTACGAGGGCTGCCCCCAGGCGCTGCGCAGCACCGCCCGGGACAGGTACAGCCGTTCCCGCGCCCTGGTCAGCCCCACATAGGCCAGTCGGCGCTCCTCCTCCAGCTCCTTCGCCTGGCCGAAGGTCCGCATGTGCGGGAAGATCCCGTCCTCCATCCCGGTCAGGAACACCACCGGGAACTCCAGCCCCTTGGCCGTGTGCAGCGTCATCAGCGTGATGACGCCCTTGCTCTCACCGTCGTCGTCATCCGGGATCTGATCGCTGTCCGCCACCAGCGCCACCCGTTCCAGGAACGCGGCGAGACCGGTCGCGACCGGCTCCGCCTCGGGGTCCGCGGGCTCCGCCGCGGCCTCCTCCTGCTCGAACTCCAGGGCCACGGCCGCGAGTTCCTGCAGGTTCTCGACCCGGGTCTCGTCCTGGGGATCGGTCGACGCCTGGAGCTCGGCGAGGTAGCCGGTCTCCTCCAGGATGGCTTCCAGCACCGCCGCCGGTCCTGCACCCGACTCTACGACCCCGCGCAGCTTCGCCAGCAGATCGTTGAACTTCTTCACCGCATTGAGCGAGCGCGAAGCCATTCCGTACGCCTCGTCGGCGCGCAGCAGCGCCTGGGCGAAGGAGATCCGCTCGCGCGACGCCAGTGCCTCGATCATCGCCTCGGCCCGGTCGCCGATCCCGCGCTTGGGGACGTTGAGGATCCGCCGCAGCGGCACGGTGTCCTCGGGGTTGGCCAGCACCCGCAGGTAGGCCAGCACGTCCCGGACCTCCCGGCGCTCGTAGAAGCGCACCCCGCCGACCACCTTGTAGGGCAGCCCGACCCGGATGAACACCTCCTCGAACACCCGGGACTGGGCGTTGGTGCGGTAGAACACCGCGACGTCGCCCGGACGGGCCGCGCCCGAGTCGGTCAGCCGGTCCACCTCGTCGGCGACGAACTGCGCCTCGCCGTGCTCGTCGTCGGCGACGTAGGCGGTGATCAGCTCACCGTCGGCGCCGGCCGTCCACAGGTTCTTGGCGCGGCGGTTGGTGTTGCGCTCGATCACCGCGTTGGCGGCGCTGAGGATGGTCTGGGTGGAGCGGTAGTTCTGCTCCAGCAGGATGGTGGTGGCGCTCGGGTAGTCCTCCTCGAAGTCGAGGATGTTGCGGATGGTCGCGCCGCGGAAGGCGTAGATCGACTGGTCCGCGTCACCGACCACGCACAGCTCGGCCGGCGGCACCGTGGCCAGCCCGGCCGCCGCCGGATTGACGAACTCGCCGTCCACCGTCTTCTTCGGCGCGGACCCGGCCGCACCCCCGGAGAGCTCCCTGACCAGCATGTACTGGGCGTGGTTGGTGTCCTGGTACTCGTCCACCAGGATGTGCCGGAAGCGGCGCCGGTAGTACTCGGCGACGTCCGGGAACGCCTGCAGCAGGTGCACCGTGGTCATGATGATGTCGTCGAAGTCGAGGGCGTTGGCCTCGCGCAGCCGCGCCTGGTAGAGCCGGTAGGCCTCGGCGAGCTTGCGCTCCATCGGGTTGGCGGCCTGACCGGCGTAGGTCTCCTCGTCGACCAGCTCGTTCTTGAGGTTGGAGACCTTGGCGGTGAAGGACTTCGGCGGGAACTGCTTGGGGTCCAGGTCCAGGTCCCGGCAGACCAGCGCCATCAGCCGCTGCGAGTCGGCGGAGTCGTAGATCGAGAAGCTGGAGGTGAAGCCCAGCTTCTTGCTCTCCCGGCGCAGGATCCGGACGCAGGCGCTGTGGAAGGTGGACACCCACATGACCTTGGCCCGCGGCCCGACCAGCGCCTCCACCCGCTCGCGCATCTCGCCGGCGGCCTTGTTGGTGAAGGTGATCGCCAGGATCTCGCCCGGCTGCACCCCGCGCGCCCCCAGCAGGTAGGCGATGCGGTGGGTCAGCACCCGGGTCTTGCCGGAGCCGGCGCCGGCCACGATGAGCAGCGGCGACCCGGCGTGCACCACGGCCTCGCGCTGCTGCGGGTTCATCCCGTCCAGCAGCGCGGCCGGGTCCGCGACCGGGCGCGGGGCGCCGTCGCGGTAGTACCCCTCGGGCTGCGGCGGGGGCGCGTCGAAGCTGCCCGCGAACAGGTCGGCGGGCAGTTCCTCCTCGTAGGGGAGGTCGTCGTCGGCATGGCCGCCATGGTCGGCCGGCGGCTCCGCGGCGGAACCCTGCAGACCGGGCAGGGGAATGTCATCAAAGAGGCTGCTCATCGTCAACGAGTCTAGGCGTCCGCACCGACACTCCTGGCCGCTATCCGCGGACCGCTGCCGCCGAGCGCGGTCAGATGATCCGATTGATCAGTGTTTCGCTCAACTACGGGCGGATCCGCTGCCCAATCAGCCAGGACTTCATCAATCGGAACGATCAGTTCCGCAGAACTTCGACCAGCCTCGAACTCCGCCCCTCGCCGCCGGTCCCCGCCGGACTAGCGTCCCGGCCCATGGCGTCGCACCGAAAACCGAGACCGAACCCGCTGGCCGCCGTCACCACCCGGGCCACCACCCGCACCGCGGTCACCCTGGCCACGGCCGCCGCCGCGTCGGTCACCGTGTTCGCCCACCCCGGGCACGCCGATCCCAGGCCCACCGCCGAGGGGGTGAAGTCGCAGGTCGACCAGCTCTACCAGCAGGCCGAGGCGGCGACCCAGGACTACGACGGCGCGGTCGCCAGGACCGCGGCGCTCCAGCAGCAGACCGCCCAGCTGCAGGACCGCGCGGCCCGTACCCAGGCGGCGATGACCACGCTGCAGACCCGGCTCGGGGCGGTCGCCGCCGCGCAGTACCGGGGAGGCGGAGTCGACCCGCTGATCCAGCTGCTCACCAGCGCCCACCCGGACGACTTCCTGCAGCAGGCCGGCTCGCTCAGCCGGCTCGACGCCTCCGAGCAGCAGCTGCTCACCCAGTACGGGACCCAGCGCCGCACCCTGGACCAGGAGCAGGCCGCCGCCGCCGCCCAGCTGGCCCGGCTCCAGGCCGCCCAGCAGCGCATCTCCGCCGCGCGGGCCCAGGTCCAGGCGAAGCTGGCCGCCGCCCGTCAGCTGCTCGGCACCCTCACCGCCGCGCAGCAGGCCGCCGCCGAGCAGTCCCCCGGGGCCGCCGAGGCACCGCCGGCCCCGGTCTCCGGCCGCGCCGCGGCCGCCGTCGCCTTCGCCCGGGCCCAGCTCGGCAAGCCCTACGTCTGGGGTGCGGCCGGGCCGGACGCCTTCGACTGCTCGGGGCTGATCGAGGCCGCCTGGGCCGCCGCCGGGGTCTCGCTGCCACGGACCACCTACGAGCAGATCAACGCCGGGCAGCGGATCTCCGTCAGCCAGCTCCAACCCGGCGACCTGGTCTTCTACTACTCCGGCATCAGCCATGTCGGCATCTACGTCGGCAACCACCAGATCATCCACGCTCCGCACCCCGGCGCGTCGGTGGAGTACGCGCCGGTGGACGAGATGCCCATCAGCGGTGCGGTCCGCCCCGGGTAGCGGAAGGGTTGTCGGGTGCGGCTCGTGCGTGGCTTGTCGCGCAGTTCCCCGCGCCCCTGATAGTGCAACTTGCCCACGCCGGTTCAGTTGCAGCCCCGTAGGGGCGCGGGGAACTGCGCGCCCAGCCATGCAGACGCCGCACCCGACAGAGTCAGACCAGCCGTCGCGCCGTCGCCCAGCGGGTCAGTTCGTGACGGTTGCTCAACTGCAGCTTGCGCAGCACCGCGGAGACATGGCTCTCCACCGTCTTCACCGAGATGAACAGCTGCTTGGCGATCTCCTTGTAGGCGTACCCGCGGGCGATCAGCCGCAGCACCTCGCGCTCGCGCTGGGTCAGCCGGTCCAGGTCCTCGTCCACCGGCGGGGTGTCGGTGGCGGCGAAGGCGTCCAGGACGAAGCCGGCCAGCCGCGGCGAGAAGACCGCGTCGCCGTCGGCGACCCGGAAGATCGCGTCGACCAGGTCGGTGCCGGTGATGGTCTTGGTGACGTAGCCGCGGGCGCCGCCGCGGATCACGCCGATGACGTCCTCGGCCGCGTCGGAGACCGAGAGCGCCAGGAACCGCACCGCCTCCGCGCCCTCGGGCGAGGTCGCCGGCGCGGTGCCGCCGGGCATCAGCGGGGCACAGCGCCGCAGCACCTCCACCCCGCCGCCGCCGGGCAGGTGGACGTCGAGCAGCACCACGTCCGGCCGGGTGGCGGTGACCACCGCGACGGCCTGCTCCACATCGGCGGCCTCGCCGACGACGTCCACGCCGGTGCGCTCGGTCTGCCCGATCTCGGCACGCACGCCGGTGCGGAACATCCGGTGGTCGTCCACCAGCACCACCCGTGCCCGGCGACCGCCCTCGGCCCCGGCGCCCTCGGTCCCAGCGGTCCCGGTCCCGGCAGCCATCTCGTCCCCGCCCGTCGTCATTGCTCGCTCGCCCTCTCCATCTCAAGTTCGACCTCGGTACCGCCGGCGGGAGCCGGACGTACCCGCGCGTGCCCGCCGTTGCGCTGCATCCGACCGATGATCGATCCGCGCACGCCCATCCTGTCCTCCGGCACGGAGTCCAGGTCGAAGCCGGGGCCGCGGTCGCGGACGAACACCCAGACGGTGTTCCCCTCGACCTCGGCGTACATCGAGACCGGCTCGCCGCCACCGTACTTGGCCGCGTTGACCAGCGCCTCCCTGGCGGCCTGCAACTGCACCACCAGTTTCTCGTCCATCGGGCAGTCGCCGACCACGATCACCTCCACCGGCACCCCGTGCAGGTCCTCCACCTCGGCGGCGACCTTGCGGGCGCACTCGGCCAGGGTGTCCGCGGCCGCCTCGGCCTCGTCGGCGTCGCTCGGCCGCCGGTAGAGCCACTGCCGCAGGTCCCGCTCCTGGGCCCGGGCCAGCCGGGTCACCTCCTTGGGGTCCTCGGCGTTGCGCATGATCAGGGTGAGCGTGTGCAGCACCGAGTCGTGCAGATGGGCGGCCACCTCGGCGCGTTCCTGCGCCCTGATCCGCTCCCCGCGCTCGGTGCCCAGGTCCTGCCACATCCGCAGCAGGTACGGGCCGCCCAGCAGCAGCGCCCCGGCCAGCACCGCCAGCACGGCCTGGGCGACCTTGGCGAAGTCGGCGAGCGTCCCGGAGACGAACAGGAAGCCGACCACACCGGCGGCGACCAGCAGCACCCCGGCCAGGGTCCGCAGCACCGTGGAGCCGCGCTTGCTCTCGCCCAGCGAGAACCAGCGCGCCCAGCGCGCGTCGTCGGCCTGCCGCCAGACCACGGCGACCCCCAGGCCGGCCAGCAGTATCGGCCAGACGTAGGGCGAAGTCGCCTGCTTGGTCACGGTGTTGAGGAACACCAGCAGCCCGGCGACGACGGCGATCAGCGCCAGCAGCGGGCCGCGGTGCTCCTCGTCCTCCGCGGAGCCCGGCCCGGTGGCCGGACGGGTCGAGCCGGCGCCGGGGGCGCTCTGCCCGTCCACGGTCGGCTCGCCCTGGATGGTCTGCTGCAGCAGCTGGCGGACCCGGCGCAGCCCGCGCTGCTGCTTCTCCAGCGAGTACGGGCCGATGTTGCCGACCTGCCAGGTCGTCGCGGGAGCCGCACCGGCACGCAGCCCCATCGGCACCGCGAACCAGAAGGCCGCGTACAGCAGCGCCCCCAGCCCGTTGCCCAGCAGCAGCACCACGAAGGCGACCCGCACCCAGAACCGGCCGACACCCAGGTGCGCCGCGAGCCCGTTGGCCACCCCGCCGAGCATCCGCCCGTCCGGGATCCGGTACAGCTTGCGCACCGGCGCGGGTCCCGGCGCAGGCTCCGGCGCGGGAGCGGGTCCGGGCGCAGGCGCGGACGCCGCTGCCTGCGCGGGATCGGGGTCGAAGTCGGTGGCTGCCACACCACGATCGTCACACGTCCGGAGCGCTGCGGGTATCTACCGAGGGGGTATCTCAGGGTCCGGTCAGGGAGATGCCTGATGGGCTCCGGGCTCCCGGGGCAGCAGGATGGAGGCATGAAGGACGACACGCCTCCACCACCGGCACCACCCCAGGCCGGCCCGCAGCCGGCCCGCGCCGCACGGCCCCCGCTGGAACGCAGCCGCGACCGCCGCGTGGTGGCCGGGGTCTGCGGCGGCCTGGGCCGGCACCTGGACATCGACCCGGTGGTGTTCCGGGTGGTGATCGCCGTGCTCTGCCTCTCCGGCGGCGTCGGACTGTTCATCTACGGCCTGGCCTGGCTGATCGTCCCGGTCGAGCGGACCAGGCGGAACGAGCTGCAGCGGCTGCTGTCCGGACGGGTGGACGGCCAGTCGCTCGGCGCGGTGCTGGTGACCGTGCTGGGCACCGGCATCTTCTTCTCCTACATGGGCAGCACCGGCCACATCTTCCCGCTGACCCTGATCGCCCTGCTGGCCTTCGCCGCGCTGCGCTACGACCCGGCCAAGCACCCGCGCCGCTGGGAGCAGCCGGTCGTCGGCGCGGCCGACGAGGCCGAGTCGGCCGGCGGCGGTGTGGAGGGCTCGGTCTTCGGCCTGAAGTTCCGCACCAGCCCGCCGTCGGCGCCCCCGGAGCAGCCCACGGTGCCGGTCCCGCCGTCGGCCCCGGCCTGGTGGCAGCGGGCCGACCCGATGGAGAAGCGCCCCGCCGGCGACCCGCCGCCGCAGGACGGCGCGCCCACCGTCGGCCTGCTCAAGGAACCCGAGGACGCCGTTCCGCGCGACGCGGACCCGACCGAGCCGCTGCCTCCGTACACCCCGCCGCAGCCCCCGCCGGCACCCCGGACGCCCGCGCCGGTCCCCGCCCGCCGGCGGACCCGCCAGCGGTCCTTCCTCGGCTCGGCCTTCTTCTTCCTGGCCCTCATCACCGGCAGCGCGGTGTGGTGGGTCGCCGCCAAGGACAACCGCCCGGTCAACGTGCTGGCGGTACTGGCCGCCGCGCTGCTGGTGCTGGGCCTGGGCCTGGTGGTCTGCTCGTTCTGGGGGCGGGGCCGCAGCCTGGCGGTGTGGGCCACACTGCTCACCCTCGCGGTCACCGCCGTCGGCGCGGGGCCGGTCCACCTGCGCACCGCCTACCAGCACATGACCTGGACCCCGGTCACGGCCGGCACGGTGCAGCCCAGCTACCAGCTGGACGGCGGCGACGCCACGCTGGACCTCAGCGCCGCCGCACCGGCCGCCGGGCAGACCGTGAGCACCAGGGTCCATCTCGACTTCGGCAAGCTCACCGTGATCGTGCCGCCGGGCACCGAGCTCAGGATCGACGCCCACGTCGGCATCGGCAGCATCCGGCTCCCCGACGACAGCAGCGCCGGAGGCGTGTCGACCAGCCGCACCGCGGACATCGCCCCCGAGGCCGCGGCCAAGCACGGAACCGTCAGCCTCGACCTGAACGTCGGCGTCGGAGACCTGGAGGTCACCCAGTGAAGCGCCATCAGCTCGACCTGTTCTCGCTGATCGCGGGGCTGGCCTTCGTCGCCATCGCCGTGCTCTACCTGCTGGACGCCGCCGGGCAGTTGAGCGTCAACGGCCGGCTGGTGATCCCGCTGCTGCTGGTCGCGCTCGGGGTGGCCGGACTGGCCGGGGCCATCTACCGGATAGCGCGGGGCCAGCGCGAGAACCTGCCGGAGGAGTCCGCCGGGACCCCTGCGGCCGGCTCACCCTCCGCCGAGCAGTCCTACCGCTACGACGACCTCTCCACCGACCTGGACTCGCTCGGGCTGCTGGACGAGGACCCCGAACGCAGGCTGTGAGTCCCGGCCGCATGGCGCCGCCGGGACGCCAGCCACCCGTCCAGCGACAGGTACGGCGTCCCGGCCAGCACCAGCGGCACCCAGGCCATCAGGTAGATCAGGTCGTTGCCCAGGTAGTAGGGGTGCACCTGCCAGCTCACGGTCAGCCAGAAGCTCAGGTTCAGCAGCACCCCGCCGAACGCCGCGATCCGCCCCAGCAGCCCGAAGAGGGCCCCGAGGCCCACCGCGAGCTCGCCTATCGCAATCGCCAGGGCGAAGCCGGTGGGCGCCTTCAGGGCGAGGTCAAGCAGCGGACCGATCGGGCTGCCGGCCTTGACGCCCGTGGTCATCGAGGCGAAGGAGGTCGGATCGTTCAGCCCGGCCAGGTAGTGCGAGTCGGTGAGCTTGTCCAGCCCCGCATAGATGAAGGTCACCCCCAGGAAGAGCCGGAGTGGCAGCAGCGCGTACCGGGTCGCCTTCTCTGACAGATCCATGCTGGTCTCCACCTCTCGAACTGACCGTTCGTACATCTGTCCCCTACGCGCGGGTGCAACGCAAGGTTCAGTTCGCGGGTGCAGCATGTGCCGGGTTCGTCGCGCAGTTCCCCGCGCCCCTGACATGTGCAACTGAGCCAGTTGCAGCCCCCCAGGGGCGCGGGGAACTGCGTGACCAGCCAGCTACGGTCCGCAGCAGAGAGCAGAACAGAAACCCCCTACTCGAACGCCCCGACCAACGCATCCCCGTGCCCGGCGACCAGCGGCTGGTAGTTGATCCACGCCACCAGGTCGTTGCCCAGCTGATCCCTGGTGCGCACAGCGTTCTCGTGGTCCACCAGCACCGGCTTGCCCGCCGCCCTGGCCATCAGCTGCACCTGGCAGGACCGCTCCATGGTGATGAACCACCACGCGGCCGCGTCCACCGAGTCGCCCACCGTCAGCAGCCCGTGGTTCCGCAGGATCACCGCCTTGTGGCCGGCCAGGGCGACGGCTATCCGGCGGCCCTCCTCCTGGTCCAGCACCACCCCGGTGTAGTCGTCGAACAGCGCATGGCTCTCGTAGAAGGCGCAGACGTCCTGGGTGATCGGCTCCAGCAGCTCGCCCAGCGCGGACAGCGTCTTGCCGTAGAGGGAGTGGCTGTGTGCCGCCGCCACCACGTCCGGACGGGCCGCGTGCACCTGCGAGTGGATCGCGAAGGCCGCGGCGTTGACGTGGTGACGGCCCTGGACGACCTGGCCGTCGTGGTTCACCAGGATCAGATCGCCGACCGTGATCCGCTTGAAGGACATCCCGAACGGGTTCACCCAGAAGTGGTCGGTCCACTCGGGGTCCCTGGCGGTGATGTGCCCGGCCACGCCCTCCTCGAAGCCGAACCTGCCGAACAGCCGCAGCGCCACCACCAGCCGCTCCTTGCGGTGCTGCCGCTCCTCCTCCACGGTCGCGAACTTCTGCGGCAGCGCGAACTGCAACTGGTCCATGGGCACGGGCCCCGGCGGCGGGTTGGTCACGGCGGCTCTCCTCATGGTGGTGTCCTGAGCCTGGAAGCTACCCCTGAGTACCAGCAATGACCAGAGCCGACCACGGCCGGAAACGCGACGTCGCCGCCGCCCGCTGAGCGGACGACGGCGACGGCAGGGCCCTGCGGGAGCAGCCGAAGGCGGTTACTCCCACTCGATGGTGCCCGGCGGCTTGCTGGTGACGTCCAGCACGACCCGGTTCACGTCGGCGACCTCGTTGGTGATCCGGGTGGAGATCTTCGCCAGCACCTCGTAGGGCACCCGGGACCAGTCGGCGGTCATGGCGTCCTCGGAGGAGACCGGGCGCAGCACGATCGGGTGGCCGTAGGTGCGGCCGTCGCCCTGGACGCCGACCGAGCGGACGTCCGCGAGCAGCACCACCGGGCACTGCCAGATCGAGCGGTCCAGCCCGGCCGCGGTCAGCTCGGCGCGGGCGATGGCGTCCGCCTCGCGGAGCAGGTCGAGCCGCTCCTTGGTGACCTCGCCGACGATGCGGATGCCCAGCCCCGGACCGGGGAACGGCTGCCGCTGGACGATCTCGTCGGGCAGGCCGAGCTCGGCGCCGACCATCCGGACCTCGTCCTTGAACAGCTTGCGCAGCGGTTCGACCAGCTGGAACTGCAGGTCCTCGGGGAGGCCGCCGACGTTGTGGTGCGACTTGATGTTGGCGGTGCCGGTGCCGCCGCCGGACTCCACCACGTCCGGGTAGAGAGTGCCCTGGACCAGGAACTCCACCGACTCGCCGGAGGCGCCGGCCTCGGCCACGATCTCGCTCGCGGCCTGCTCGAAGACCCGGATGAACTCCCGGCCGATGATCTTGCGCTTCTGCTCCGGGTCGGACACCCCGGCCAGCGCGGTCAGGAAGCGCTCCTCGGCGTCGACGACCTTCAGCTGCACGCCGGTGGCGGCCACGAAGTCCTTCTCGACCTGCTCGGACTCGCCCTTGCGCATCAGCCCGTGGTCGACGTAGACGCAGGTCAGCTGGGCGCCGATGGCCTTCTGCACCAGCGCGGCGGCGACCGCGGAGTCCACGCCGCCGGAGAGGCCGCAGATGGCGCGCTTGTCGCCGACCTGGGCCCGGATCAGCGCGACCTGCTCCTCCACCACATTGGTGGTGGTCCAGGACGGGGCGATGCCGGCGCCGCGGTAGAGGAAGTGCTCCAGGATCTGCTGGCCGTGGGTGGAGTGCAGCACCTCGGGGTGGTACTGGACGCCGTAGAGCTTGCGGGCGTCGTCCTCGAAGGCGGCGACCGGGACCACCCCGGTGGAGGCGGTGACGGTGAACCCGGGAGGGGCGGCGGAGCAGGCGTCGCCGTGCGACATCCACACCGACTGCTCGGCCGGGGTGCCCTCGAACAGGGTCGATCCGGGGCGGGAGACGGTCAGCTCGGTCCGGCCGTACTCGCGGGCGCCGCTGTTGTCGACGGTGCCGCCGAGCGCCACCGCCATCAGCTGGAAGCCGTAGCACATGCCGAAGACCGGGACCCCGGCCTCGAAGATCGCCCGCTCCAGCACCGGGGCACCCTCGGCGTACACCGAGGACGGCCCGCCGGAGAGGATGATCGCCGCCGGCTTCTTCGCCAGCATCTCGGCGACCGGCATGGTCGAGGGGACGATCTCGCTGTAGACCCGGGCCTCGCGCACCCGGCGCGCGATGAGCTGGGCGTACTGGGCGCCGAAGTCGACGACGAGCACGGTGTCTGTCGTCTGGTGGTCGGGGGTCGCGATTGCCACAGGGCGGCCTTCCGGCGGTGCGATGGGGGGAGCCCCATCCTACCGTCGCCCGCGCGATCAGCCGAAACGCCCGTTGACGTAGTCCGCCGTGCGCGGATCCGCCGGGTCTCCGAACACCTGCTCGGTGTCGCCGGCCTCGACGATCCGCCCCGGGGTGTCGTGGGTCGCCAGGAAGAAGGCGCAGGACTGCGACACCCGCTGGGCCTGCTGCATGTTGTGGGTGACGATCACGATGGTGAGCCGTCCGCGCAGCTCCGCGATGGTCTCCTCGACCCGGCGGGTGGAGGTGGGGTCCAGCGCCGAGCAGGGTTCGTCCATCAGCAGCACGTCCGGGGAGACCGCCAGCGAGCGGGCGATGCAGAGCCGCTGCTGCTGGCCGCCGGAGAGCGAGCCGCCGGGGGTGCGCAGCCGGTTGCGGACCTCGTTCCAGAGCCCGGCCCGCTCCAGGCTGGACTGCACCAGGTGGTCGCGGTGGTCCCGGCTCACCTTGATCCCGGCCAGCTTCAGCCCGCTGGCGACGTTGTCGTACAGCGACATGCCGGGGAAGGGGTTGGGTCGCTGGAAGACCATCCCGATCCGGCGCCGGACGTCGGCCGGGCGCCGGCCCGGGGCGTAGACGTCCTCCCCGTCCAGCAGCACCTCGCCGGCCAGGCCCGCGGTGCGGACCATCTCGTGCATCCGGTTGAGGATGCGCAGATAGGTGGACTTGCCGCAGCCGGACGGGCCGATCAGCGCGGTGACCTGTCCCGGCTGCATGGTGAGCGAGACCCGGTCCAGCACCTTGTGGGTGCCGAACCAGGCCGAGACGCCCCGGCTCTCCAGCCCGTACAGCGGGGTTCCCCCGGACGGGCGCTCGACGCCGGGCAGGACGATGGTGTCGGTCGCGTCGGCGGCGTCGATCGCGGCCATCGGGACAGTCGGGTCCGCAGCTGCGGTGTCGCTCATCGCGTCTCTCCGTGTCAGTAGAGGTTGGGAAGCAGCGCTGCCGCGTTCTCGTAGACGCTCCAGAGCAGCGCCAGCACCACCGGGGCCCCGGCCAGGTAGGCGGCCTGCCGGTGCCAGAGCCTGGAGCCGAGGGTGACCAGCAGCACCGCGCCCAGCAGCGCCAGCGACCACAGCTGCAGCGGCGCCAGCCCGTAGTCGTCGGAGGCCAGCGCCTTGTCCTGGGCGACGACGGCCGGACGGCCGCCCGGGTTGGGCGCCGCGGTTCCGTCGAGCCGGGCGCCGACGGTCGTGGTACCGGTGGGGATCCAGCTGGAGTTCCCGGTGACCAGGACCAGCCGGGAGGCCGCGGTGTCGGTGATCGGGTGGCTGCCGTCGCCGAAGGCGTCGACGGTGTAGCTGAACCGGCCCTGCCCGGTGGTGGCGTAGATCTTGTCGCCGGTGCGGAGCGAGGTGATGGCGCCGAACGGGGCACCGAAGGTGACGGTGCGTCCGTAGAGCACGCTGACGCCCTGCTGGCCGGGGAGCGCGGTGTCCCTGCGGTGTCCGGGGCCGCGCATCAGGTCCCGCCCGGTGGTGCCCTCGACCACCACGGTCGAGTGCAGCCCGATGGCCGGGATGTCGATCACGGCGACCGGCGCGCCGTCGGGGGCGGTGCCGGTCGGCGCGACGGCGTTGCCGAGGTCGAGCGCGAAGGACTTGTAGGAGGTGGACTGGAAGTGCTGCTCCTGCAGGCCCGCGAAGGCGAGCAGGAAGACCGCGAATCCGACCAGCAGGAAGCCCAGCAGGCTGACCGCGGTGGCGGTCCGCAGCAGCCGGCGGCGCCCCGGTGTCGCCGGGGGCCGGCGCGGACGCACCGGCGCCGGGTCGGCCGCGGTGGCCGGGACCGCGGGGGGTTCCGGCGGCGCCGGAGGGGCGGTGACCGCGGGGCGGTCCAGCGGTGGGGCGCTCATGAGTCGGCCCCCTCGCCGCCGTTGCCCCCGTTGTTACCGCCGCCACCGCCGCTGCCGCCGCTCCCGCCGCCGGGGTGGGGCCCGGCGCCGGTGCCGAGGGCCAGGAGGCGCCGCCGCCGGGCCAGGTAGCCGCCGACAGCGGGGGGAACGCTGACGACGGCGAGCAGTTCGACCGCGGTGAGCGAGCTCAGCAGGGCGTCGTCGTGCCGTCCGGCCAGCGAGACGATGGTGGCCGGCGCCCCGTTCCCGGCGTCCCCTCCGCTGGTCCCGGTGCCGGAGGCCGGGACCACCTGGCCGGTGTCCGGATCGATCTTTCCGCCGGTGGACCCCGCGGACCCGGAGGTCGAACCGGTGGCGCCGCCGGTGCTGCCGGCCGCCCCGCCGCTCCCCGAGGTACCGGCCCCGCTACCACCGGTACCGCTGCCGCCCGTTCCGCCGGACGTGCCGGACGAGCCGCTGCCGCCGCTCCCCGAGCCGGAACCGCCGGAGGAGCCGGAACCGCCGCTGCTGCCGCTGCTGGGCTGCCCGTTGGCCTGCACGGTGCAGGTCAGCGGCTCGCCCGCCTTGTCGCAGGGGCTCGGCTGCGGGGCCTTGGTCAGCACGGTCAGCTGTCCGGCCGAGTTGAAGGTCGGATTGGGGCAGTTGCTGAGCGTGTTGGGATTGACCCCGCTGGCGTTCCCGGGGATGTGCGCGACCTGCAGCAGGCCGCCCTTCACCAGCCCGCGCGGGATCGGCGAGTACCCCAACTGGTCGGCCTCGCCCTGCCCGGCGCAGAGGATGTAGCCGATGTAGCGGCTGAGCGCCGACCCCTTGGCCGTGTTGAACCGCGGCGGCACCCCGCGCGACTCGCCGGACCTCGGCACGATCAGGTAGCTGTAGCTGGAGATCGGGTAGGAGCGCCGGTCGTTGTTGGTGTAGACCCCGTCCAGGTTCTGCTGCAGGTAGTTGGGGTCGTTGGGCGAGGTGTTGTCGTCCACGCCGCGGATCTTGGCGGCGGTCAGCGCCACGGCCACGTTGGAGGCGGTCGGCAGGGTGTAGTAGCCGGCCGGGTTGAGCACCTTGACGACGGGCCAGTTGGCGCGCTTGGCGTAGGCGTACTCGTCGTACCCGATGGTGCCCTCGCCGGTCGGCGACTGGATGTAGTTGGCCACCACGTCCGACCCGTTCTGCGCGACCATGCGGCCCGAGGGCGGGAAGAACTCGGTGTAGTCGCCGCAGGTCGCATGGACCTGGGCCCGGCAGTAGGCGTCCCACTGGGACTTGTAGGTGTGCTCCATGTACCGGGTGAACTGGGCGGTCGCGCCCGACCCGTCGGAGCGGACCACCGGGGTGATCGGGGTGTGCGGCAGCGCGCTGCCGTAGTCGTGGACGATGGCCGGGTCGTCCCAGTAGGTGATCGCCCCGGTGAAGATCTTCACGATGGTGGCGGGCGACAACCGCATGTTGCGGACCAGCTTGCCGCCGACGGTGAGGTGGTACATGAAGGCGGTGCCGCCGGCCGTGACCGGGACGTAGGAGAAGTCGTAGACCGGGTTCTCCGCGCCGTTGAAGGTCTGCCCGCCGTTGGTCGGCATGCCGGCGTCGGCGTGGGTGCGGAACGGCACGTCCGAGGCGGTGAAGTCGTCCTGGCCCAGGCTCCACTGCTGGCGCCCGGCGGCCGAGCCCACCGGCGAGAAGTTGATGTTGATCCCCAGCGGACCCACGTCCTGCCGCCACTGGTCCAGCGCGGGCCCCGCCCAGCTGGAGCCGTCGCCGTTGAGCGAGGTCGCCGCGTCGGCGGTGCCGCTCTGCACCAGCACCAGGGCCACCGCGCAGAGCAGGACGGCCGACAGGCGCAGTCGGCGCAGCAGGCGACCGGCCCCGGGGGGTGTCGCTGACATGGGTGTTCCTCCAGGATCGGTTCGACTCATGACGCGGCCATCTCCCGCTGCAGCCGCCGCCGCTGACGGCGGCTCAGGTCACCGGGGCGGCGGCCGCCGATCAGCCGGGCGGTGACGAAGAGCACCAGCACCATCGCCATCAGGGTCAGCGCGGCGGCGAAGCCGCGCGCCACCATGTCCGGCGCGGGGTACCTGACGTAGTTCCAGATGTAGAGCGGCAGGCTGACCTGGTGGTCCGAGAACGGGTCGGCGTTCATCCCCGAGGTGAAGCCCGAGGTCAGCAGCACCGGCGAGGTCTCGCCCACACCGCGGGCCATCCCCAGCACCACCGCGGTGACCAGACCGGGCCGCGCCGTCGGCAGCACCACGTTCAGCACCGTCCGCCACTGGCTGCCGCCGAGCGCGTACGAGGCCTCCCGCAGGGTGCCCGGCACCAGCCTGATCACCACCTCGGCGGCCCTGGTCACGATCGGCATCATCATCACCGTCAGCGCCAGTGAGGCGGCGAAGCCGCACTTCTGCACCCCCAGCGAGAGGATGACCACGCCGAGGATGAACAGCCCGGCCACGATCGAGGGCAGTGCGGTCATCGCCTCGACCACGGTCCGGACCGGTCGGGCCAGCCTGCCGCCGACCTCGGACATGAAGACCGCCGCCGCGATGCCCAGCGGCACGGCGAACAGGGTCGCCAGGCCGAGCTGCTCCAGCGAGCCGACCACCGCGTTGAGCGCCCCGCCCGAGGTGATCGGGGAGAGCGTCGCCGTGGTCTCCATCGACTGGGTGAAGAAGTTGCTGTGCGAGGCCGCGTGCGAGCCCCGGATCGCCACATAGACGATCTGATCGACGATCAGCGCCACCACCAGGACCCCGGAGCTGCCGACCACGGTCTGCACCAGGCGCTCGCGGACCGTGCGCGCGTCCCACTGCAGCCGGCCCAGGCCCCAGGTCATGGCGAGGAACAGCAGGTACCAGACGACCAGGAAGCCGAAGGCGCCGCTGAGCGGCAGCACCCGTTCGTAGAGCACCCAGTCCAGCGCGAGGGAGCCCGCGGCGGCTCCGAGCAGCGTCAGCACGCTCTCCCTGGTGACGCCGCCCAGGCGCACCCGCCGTTCCGCCGGCGCGGTGGGCACGGCCTGCGCCGTACGCTCGATGACACTCACTGCATCCCAGCCCCTCGTGAGTCGTTTCGGTCCACCGCTGCCTCAGTCCGCCGTCGCGGCACCGGAGCGGGACCGCCCGATCACCACCGAGGCGACCATGTTGACCAGCAGGGTGAGCAGGAAGAGCACCAGGCCTGCGGCCATCAGCGCGGACAGCGACAGCGCGTCCGACTCGCCGAAGCGCAGCGCGATCAGGGCCGAGATGGAGTTGGCGCCGTTCTCCAGGATGTGACCGGTCACCAGGAACTTCGGCGAGATGATCAGGGCGACGGCGATGGTCTCCCCCATCGCCCGGCCGAAGCCGAGCATCACCGCCCCGATCACCCCGCCCCGGCCGAACGGCAGCACCACCTTCCGCACCATCCCCCAGCGGGTGCTGCCCAGCGCGTAGGCGCCCTCCCGCTCGCCCTGCGGGGCCTGGGAGAAGACCTCGCGGCTGAGCGAGGCGATGATCGGGATGATCATCAGCGAGACGACCGTGCCGGCGATGAACGGTG
Source organism: Streptacidiphilus jeojiensis (assembly GCF_042510965.1). NCBI lineage: Bacteria > Bacillati > Actinomycetota > Actinomycetes > Kitasatosporales > Streptomycetaceae > Streptacidiphilus > Streptacidiphilus jeojiensis. The sequence goes on along the minus strand of NZ_JBEUKS010000002.1, from coordinate 505,941 downwards.
ACGAGGTGTAGGAGGTGTCGATGTCGCCGGTGCGCACCTTCAGGAACGGCAGTGCGCCGCCCAGATGCATGGTCAGCCAGCGGACGAAGCCGACGATCCTGGGCTGGAGGAAGAACAGCCCCCACAGGCCGTAGACGATGCTGGGGATCGCCGCCATCAGGTCCACCAGCGACATCAGCGCGGACCTGATCCGCACCGGCGCGTACTCCGAGATGAAGACCGCCGCGGTCAGCGCCACCGGCACCGCGATGGCCAGCGCCACCAGCGCGATGATGATCCCGTCCGGGAGCACCGCGGCGATCCCGAAGACATGCGCCTGGGTGAGCCAGTTCTGCTCGGTGAAGAACGACCAGCCGCTCGACCTCAGCGCCTGCAGACCCCGGTAGAGCAGGAAGAAGGCGATCAGGCCCATGATCGCGAAGACCGAGAGCCCGGCGGCGCGCAGCAACCCGCGGAAGAGGCGGTCCCCGGCCGACACCGGCGCGGTGATCCGCCGCGGCCGGTCCTCGCCCGCGTCGGAACTCGCGTCGGAGCTCGCGTCGAGGCCCGTGCCCTGGCCGTCGTCCGCCGTCACGAAGTCGGCCATCACCCGCGCCTTCCCATCCGCCGGACCCCGCGCCGCACCGCGGCCGCGGTCCTGCCCCAGCCCTGTCGCAGCCCCGCGCCGGCCCCGGTGCCGCCCAGCAGCAGCACCGCCGGACCGCCGATGAGCAGCGCCGCTCCCGCGATCAGCAGCGCCGGCAGCAGCAGCCGCTGCGCCCCGGCCCGGTCCGGATCGGCCTGCCCGGCCGCGACGTTCTGCACCGCGAGCGGCGTCGCCGAGGAGCCGGCCCGGTTCGGCGACTGTCCGCCCGACGCACCTCCGGTGCTGCCGGCCGACGTCCCGCCGGTGCCGCCGGACGTGCTGCCGCCGGACGTGGTACCCCCTGCCGTGCCGCCGGACGCGGCACCGCCGCTGCCGCCGCCCGTTCCGCCGGACGTCGAGGTCGACGAACCGCCCGAGGTGCCCTGGGACGTCGCACCGGTCGTCGAGCCGCCCTCGTGGGCGACCCCCTGGTTGCCCGGCAGCGTCCCGTCCTGCGCCAGCACGTGCTCCGCGGCCGACGCGGCCTGCGCCTGCTGCTGGGACGTCAGATCGAGGAACCCGGGCGCCAGTTCACCGGGGTCGAACCCGTAGACCTGTCCCGAGTCGGAGGCGGTGACCTGCGTCAGGAAGCGGGAGATACTGCCGGCCTTGGCGTCGCTCAGGCCCCGGGTCGGGACCATGGCGTAGGACACCTGGGTGAGCGGGTAGGCCGCCGCGTCCGAGGCGAAGGCGGTACCGGGGGTCCCGTAGGGAAGCACCTGGGTCCCGGTCCTGGCGTCCAGCGGCATGTCGTCCACCGCCGCCTGCATGCTGTGCAGGTCCGGGCCGACGAACGCGCCGGACGGGTTCTGCAGTTGGGCGGTCGGCAGCGAGAACGCCTGCGCGGTGGCGGCGTCCGTGATCGCGAACACCGACCTGATGCCCGGCGCCTCGGGGGCGCACTTGGAGGTCAGCGCCACCGAGCCGGTGTCGTCGTGGATGCAGCTCGGCTGGGCCTGGATGACGTTGCGGTCCACCTGGGTCAGCCCGCCCAGCAGCGGGATCCAGTCCTCCTGCTTGCGGTGGATCGTCCCGTTGGCGCCCTGGTAGGTGCCGGTCGAGTCCTGCGGAACCAGCGAGTCGACCGGGTAGCCGGAGAAGGTCTTCGGCAGGTAGTAGCTGTCGACGTGCATGCCCCACGGGTCCGGCGCGCCCTGCAGGAAGGCCCGGGCGTCGGGGTCGGCGTGGATCCAGGTGGTCAACTGGCGCACCAGGTCGGTGGTCCCGCCGGTCACGATCGGGTACTGGCTGTAGTCGCAGGACGGCCAGACTGGGCCGTTCACCGGATCGACCGGATTCAGCTGCAGGAACTCCGGGTCCTGGAAGATGCAGGCCGGGTTGCCCGCGACCGAGGCGAAGCCCGGCAGCGAGCCGTTTCCGGCTCCGTCCGAGTACGACTGGGTCAGCAGCTTCGCCAGCAGCCGGGCGTTCAGCCGCATCCGGGTGATCTGCTGCCCCTGCACCGGCACGCTCTGACCGGAGATCCCGCCGTTGTCCACCACGAAGGCCACGCTGATCGCCGTCGTCGCCAGCGGCGCGTAGACGTAGGGGCGCGTCGCCGCCCCGGTGTCCGGATAGGCGGTGAGCGCGACATCGGCCCCGGTTCCGGCCAGGAAGGCGGCCCGGGCCTGCGGTTCGCCGCCGCCGAAGGTGTACTGCAGGCTCATCGGAGCGGTGCCCTGGCACAGCCCGGACCGCCAGAGCTGCATCGCCCGGTCGGAGATCTCCAGCCCCTGGGCGGTGAACGACGCCGTCGCGGCCTTGCAGTCGCTCGGCGTCGGCGCGAAGCTCAGCGGGACCACGGTCCGTTCGGACCAGGCGCAGGTCTCGCCGTCCCAGTTGCCGGTGACCAGGTCCTGGATCTGCAGCCCGCCGTCGGCGCCCTCCCCGAGCAACGGGTCCGCGCTGTGGTCGGTGCACCCGCCCGGAGTGCCGAGGAGTTGCGCGGCGCTGAGGCTGTCCCCGCCGTAGTTGGGCTCGACCACGATGGAGCAGGCGTGCGAGACGTCGCAGCCCAGGGACTGGCTCTGCTCCGCCGTCCAGACCTCGATGTCGGCCGAGCCGGTGCCGTCCGGCCGGGTGGCCATCAACCGCATGTTGGAGGGGAACTCCGGGGTGGTGGTCCCGGACGCCGGTTCCGGCTGCTGGAAGCCGAGTTTGGGATCCGCGTTGTAGAGGGTGCTTCCGTAGCAGTCGGTGATCTTCGGATTGGTGCCCCGGCACTCGTACACCCGCACCGGGTAGAAGGTGGTCAGGCTGCCCGGCGTCACATTGGGCGTCCAGGCCGACGTCCCGGCGCCGCTGCCGGTCGTGGTGGGGGTGAACCCGGTCCAGGAGACGTGCAGCACCTGGTCGGTGAGCTCCGTGGTCTGACTCACCGTCACCGAACCCTTGGACCCGTAGCTGCCCGTCGTCGGGTCTCCCGGGTTGGGCTGCCAGACCGGCGGACCGTCCGCTGTCACCGCGGAGGCCGCCTGGGCCTGCGTGAGCGTATGGGCGCTCTGCGGCAGCGTCCCCAGCCCGCCGAGCAGGAGCAGCGCCGTCAGGACGACCGCGGCGCCCCTGCGGAACCCCCTCCGCGCCGAGGAGATCCGCCTCGCTCGCACCGTCATCACAACCCGTTCCCCTCAGCGCATTTCCGGCCCGGCCACACGGCGGCCCCAACCATTCGGCCTGTCCGCCATGACTGATGACGGTCCAACAGATGTACGAGACGACAACTCCGCTCGCGACGGACCCGGGGGCCGGCACCGGATCGGCGATCCGGTGCCGGCCCCCGGCCAGGTCAGGAGGCGGGCGTGTAGCTGACCGCGAAGGAGCCGACGGACTGGCCGGCGAAGAAGCCGGTCTGCAGGTGGGCGTTGAGGTAGGCGGCGCCGGCCGGGTCCACGTCCAGCTCGGAGGACGTCAGGGTCTGCGCCGTTCCGTCGCCGCCGACGCTGAGGTCCCCGGCGGGGTCGAGCAGCGCGACCGGGGTGCTGCCGCCCACCGGGACGCCGGTGAACTGGCCCAGGAAGGTGTTGAAGTCCAGGTTGGTGAAGGCCGCGGCCCGGCCGGTCTTCACGTCGACGATCAGCAGGCCGCCGCCGAGCTGCAGGTCGGCGGTGATCTGGTCCACGTTGCCGGTGCCACCGGTGACCGGGAAGGTCGAGGTCAGCCCGTTGGCGGAGCTGTATGCGCCGGTCGCCGAGGGCAGCGGGGCGGCGAAGACGCCCTGGGCGGCGGCCTGCTGGAAGAAGGTGCTGCTCTCGGTGATCACCGCGCTGCCGGAGGCGGCGGTGGCGGCCGTCGCCGAACCGGGCAGGGTGAGGCCGAGGGCCAGGGCGGCAGAGGCGGCGACGACCACGGGCAGGAACCTGCGTGCATGCATGAGTGTCTCCTCGGGGAAAGCGGGCCGGCACCCGGACGAATCCGGGGCCGACCCGCTGCAGGCGTGGCAAAGCAGGGATCACGCGGTGGAGCGATGGAGCGGTGCCGGTCAGGTCGGTCAGGTGTGCGAGATGACGCCGCACAGGGCCAGCGGCAGGAAGCCGTAGCTCTTGAGGTCGGCCTGGGCGGTGGCGTTCTTGCAGATCCAGCCGGTCGAGCTGAAGATCGCCTTCAGCGCGGTGGCGTGGGAGTCGCCCGCGTTCCAGTCACCGGCACGGACCACGTTGTAGAGGTTCCGCGAGTACGCGCTGACGGCGTAGGCGCTGGAGATGGTCTTGTTGGTGGTGTCGATCGGCACGATGCCGTCCAGGTTGCGGACGGTCAGCGGGCCCTGGACGTCGGTGCCGGAGCCGTGGCTGAAGTAGACCTGGCCGATGTAGTGGCCCACCGAGTAGGGCACCACCGAGTCGTTGGTCTGCAGCAGGGTGTTGCTGCCCTCGTTCTCCTCCACCGTCTGGTTCACGCAGCTGCCGATGGTGGTGATGCCGGTGGAGCTGAGGAAGAAGGACCGGGTGCCGGAACCGCTCTGCGGCAGGAACGGCTGGATGGTGTTGGCCGAACCGGTGAAGCCGGAGATGTCGGTGATCTGGTTCCACTTGGTGATCGTGCAGGCGTAGATGCCCTGCAGGTCGGCCTTGGTCAGGTTGGCCGGGGCGTCGCCGCCGGACTTGGCCGCCCAGGACACCGCGTCCTTCGCGTAGGCGATGAAGTCGTCGGTGGTCGGGTCGCCGGTCTGCGGGCCGCGCGAGGAGCGGGCGAAGTCGACCGTGCTGGAGGTGGTGCTCCCCAGCGCCGTGATGCCGGCACCGGAACCGTTCGGGCGGGTGATCGAGGTCGCACCCGTCTTGGTGGTGATCGGGGAGGTGCCGGTGGCGTCCCAGCTGTAGAGCTTGGGGGTGCCGGTGTAGTCCGTCGAGAGCTGGTTGAACAGAGCCTGGACGGTGTCCGAGCCGACGCCCACGATGTCGGTGGCGGCGGGGGTGGTGCCGCTCGGCGGGTCGGCGAGGGCCGGACCGGCGGCGAGGGACACCACGGAGGCGGTGAGCGCGGCAGCGGAGACGAGCTTGGCGACAGTGGTCTTACGCATGTTGCGGTTCCTCCGGGAGGAGTGACGTACATGGCGGACCAAGACCCGGTTGCGGGTCCGGTGCCCTAGGCCGTCGCGCTGCGGAACTGCGGTGCTGCGGTGCTGCGCGGCGCGGCCTCCGGCGGGAACGACCCTCCCCGAGCGGCTGTGCCCCCGCCAAGGGCCGCCCGGCACCGTCGGGCCGCTCCGAGACGGCGACGGCGGTTCGGTCGGAGCCACCGTCGCCGCAGCTCAGATGGGTTGTCGCCGTAGCGGTGGGTCCGTCCGGCGGTGCACCCGGCAACACCGGGCGTGCTTCCCCAGGTGGCGGGTCGAGCGCCCCTCGGCCACCTCCTGTTCACCACTTCGGATCGACCGGCAGCACCAGTGCCCAGGCCTCGTCGGGCAGCAGATCCAGCGCCGCCAGGAAGCCGGCCATACCCTTGCGGCACTGGTCCTGGCGCAGATAGGTCCGGGCCCCGCAGGCGACCGCGGCGCCCTCGCGCTCGCCGGAGCGCCGGGCCGGCAGATGTGCCGTCCACAGCCAGGAGCGGCCCTGACGCTGGCTCAGCAGGCAGCGCAGGGCGTGCCGGTCGGCCCTCAGCTCCCGCAGCGAGTCCAGCAGTTCGGCACCGCTGCGGTACAGCGTCGCCGAGCGCGCCAACTGCCGCCCGTTGCCCGCCACCAGCGACCAGCCCAGCTGGCCGGAAGGGCCGCCGGAGGAGCGCAGCGCCAGCAGCCGCGGCTTGCGCGGCTCCCGTGCCGCCCGGTCGGCGCCGCCGACGCCTCCGCCCTGGGCCCTGCCCGCTGCCGCGCGGGCTGCCGCCTCGACTGCTCTGCCGGCGTCATCGGTTGTGCCCGCCCCGTCCAGCAGGCCGGACTCGTACGTCATCACCCTCGTCACCTCCGCCCCCGCCCACGCACCCGCCCGCCGGGCCGCGCCGGGGTTCGCTGCTCGACAAGCAGCATCGCCCGGCCGATGGCACGGCCGGACGAACGGCGGGTGCATGGGACGACACATCCGGTCCACCGCGGGGGGCCGGTCCCCGCCCGGATCGCGCCCGGTCAGGTCCGGTACCGGAATGCGCTTTCATCCTCGGCCGGGGGATGCGGCCGTGGTAACGGCCGCTCCCCCGGGCCCGGTAAGGAGGGTGACCGCCGCTGGTGCGACGGCTCCGCCTCGCCGGGCCCGGCCGAACCGGCAGGTTCGCCCGGCCCGATCAGCAGCAGCATGAACTTCCTGAAGGCGTTCTGACAGGTCGCATAGCGCTCGTAGGCCCGCGGCGACCTGGCCAGCGGCCGCCCGTAGGGCCCCGGCACCGACCACACCCAGCCGATCCCCTCGTTCTCATGGGTGATCCTGGCCAACTGCTCCGCACCGCCGTCGCGGAGCTCCGCACAGGCCCGGACGGCCTCCTCGGCCGTCCGGAAGTGCGCCGGCGAGACGGCGACCACCCGTCCGTTGGGTGCCTTCAGCCGCCACTCATACATTCCGTTCACCGACTTCTCCGCAACACATCTGCCCTTGCCACCGGGGACCCCCGCCGCACCCGTGGCACCTCCTCGAACGGCCCCTGCGGCCTGCTCCCCGCTGCTCCGCGAGGACTGCGCGCGCTCGCGCTCCTGCTCCGGCCGGTCCATGCCTCCCCCTCCACCCGCGTCTCACAACTTCCGTACAGCCGGGCCAAGCTGAGCAAGTTTGTGTAGGCATGGAAAGCAATCCGTCCACTTCCGTTCAGCTATTCCCCGGAAGGTTGCCCCTTGTTAAGAAGCACCCTCAGGCCCGGCCCCGGCACAGCTCCAGCAGCTGCATCGCGACCTCGGTGCCCTGCGGGCCGAGCGCGGCGCGGTAGCGCGCCAGGATCTCCAGCTCGCGGTTGAGGGCCAGCCTGGGGCCGCCGGTGGCGATCCGGGCGGTCTGGACCTCGGCGGACACGCCCGTCCGCTGCCGGATCAGCTCGATGATGCGTTCGTCCAGCTCGTCGATGCGCCCGCGCGCCTCGGCGATGACCGTCGTGGCCTGCTCGACGGTGAGCCCGGGGGTGCCGGGGGTGCCGGGGGTGCCGGGGGTGCCGGTCGTGCCGGTCGTGCCGGTGGTGCCGGGGGTGCCGGCGGTGGTGTTGGTGCTGGTGTCCATGAACGGTTCTCCCTCGGATACGGCGGGGGCCGGGCCGGGTCCGGGGAGACGACAGGCGCCCCGGGCCGTCGGCCCGGGGCGCCTGCGTGATGTCTGTTGTCCTGATGTCAGACGGCATCACCATGGCGACCGGGGCTTCCGGTGCCATAGCTAAAGTTGAATGCCGCGCAGAACATGGCGGCCATCATAGCGGCTTCACTCGTTCGCCCGATACCAGAAACCGTGACCCCTCATCAGGAGAATCGTTGTTCCCCATGACCGTACGGGGTTCACGTCCCGGCCAGTGACGTGCTCCCAGCCCCCTTCCGGGGGACGTGTGCGGCGAGCAGGACCACGCGTGGAGTGTCACAACAGTCCGCCGGCGCGATGAGACGCACCTTGACCGGTGTGTCGTGGGACCTCGCGCCGACGCCCGACCGGGCAGCAGGGGACAGCCGCCCGGTCATGACTGAAGTGATCTGTTGTGAAGGGGCGGTCGGCACCGGGGACGCTCGGGTCCGACCGCCCCGGATCAGTACCCGTCCCCCGGCGCACATCCCACTGCGCACCCCCTCGCGCTTCCCCTCGCAGAGCGTAACGTCGGCACCGCACCGTCCCCAGAGGCACCAGCGCATACCGGTTCACAGAAAACGACTATGCCGATGTATGCCGAACCAGTTGCGCAACACCGGCCATATCCCCCACGATGCTGGTGAGGGGGTGGCATTGAGGTAGCGGAACGGCACCGGGGAACAGAACCTCCGCCGGGCCCGGGACCCGCTCGACACGGACTCCCGACAGTCACTCAAAGTAGTCAAACCGGCCCGGTGGGCCAGCCACCCACTTCGCCGTCCCTGCCCAGAGGCGCATGCCTGATGCGCGCGCCCCCTGCCCAGGTGAACCCAGGACCAACTGACAAGCGGCACCCCTCCCCCGGTGCCGTTCCCGCAGCACCGGCGCTGCCCTGACGCCGGTTGCCGCAGATTGAGGGCCCCGTCTTCCCCCGCGGGGCCCTCGGTCGTTGCCCCGCGGCTACTCGGCCGGCGCCACCTCGCCCGGCTCCGCCGGCTCCGCGTCGGCCTTGGTCGGCACGCGCAGCTGGTTGAAGGCGTAGTAGATCGCGACGACCCCATGGAGCGCCAGCGTCACCAGCGCGTTCACGAACGACAGGCCCATCAGGATCGGGTACACCACCGTCCCCAGGGCGAACCGCGTCCGCGTCGCCTTGGCCCCCACCTCGTCCACCCGCGCGTCGAACAGGTGCCCGGTACGGGTGAGCCACCACCACAACGCCTGGAACGTCAGCGCATGGGCCACCATGAACCCGCCGTAGAGCGCGACCGCCAACTGTGCGCCGTCGGGCTGGTTCAGGTAGCTCGACACCACCGAGGTCGCCCACGGCAGCGCCGAAACCCCCATCAGCAGCATCAGGTTCAGGAACAGCAGCACCCGGTCCACCCGGGCAACGAGGCTGAAGACCTGGTGGTGGTTGGCCCACATGATGCCGATGACCAGGAAGCTGACCACGTAGGCGTCGTACTCCGGCCATTGATGCGCGAGCTGGTGTGCCAGGCTCTGGCCGGTGGTCGTCAGCGGCTTCTTGACGTCCAGGATCAACAAGGTGATGGCGATGGCGAAGACGCCGTCACTGAACGCCTCCACCCGGCCCGACTCGTTCACTTGGTCCCCCTCCGTCCTGGGGGCATCGTGCCATGCTCACTTGACCTGACAGACGATCCGCGCCGTTCCGGTGCCTAGCGCCCGAGGCGGCGGAGGCGGTTCCGCAGGGCGACGTACCTGCGGTGCAGGCGGTGGACCGTGATGAAGGCGGTCATCCGGTCGGCCAGGGTGAGGCGGTACTTGATCCGCAGCGGGGCGCTGAGGCGGTCGAGGCGGTCGGTGCCGATCGTCCGCAGCAGTTGGCTGACGTGCTGCTGGTAGGCCGCCCGGTAGGCCGCGTCGCCGTCCGCCACCAGCCAGAAGAACTTGGGGATCTCCTCGACCAGGGTGTTGTCGTCGTAGGAGCGCAGGTAGTCACGGGCGAACTCGGGTTCCGGGCGGGCCAGCAGCCACTCCCGGACCAGTTCGATCGAGCGGACCCGGTCGACCAGGCCCCTGGGGTCGGTCATCTGGGTGATCGAGACCTCGCCGGTCTCGCGCACCCGCCAGTGGTAGATCGGCTCGGAGAGGACGTCCACCGAGGCGGCCAGGAAGTGCAGCGGCACGCTGACCGGCGCGTCCTCGTAGAGGATGCCCTCGGGGTAGAGCACGCCGGCGCTGTCGAAGAAGCTGCGGCGGTACACCTTGTTCCACGCGGTGCGGTCGGTGACCAGGGCCGGGACCGCGGTGATGTGGGCCTTGAGTCGGGTCTCCCGGAACGGCTTGATGTGCACGCCGGACGGGGAGTACCCCGCCGCGTTGAACCGCAGTGCGTTTCCGGCGACGAAGTCCGACCCGGTCTCGTCCAGGGTGCCGACCATCAGCCGGTACGCCTCCGGCGGCAGGGTGTCGTCGCTGTCCACGAAGGCCAGGTACTCGGTGTCCGGGGAGATGTTCCGCCAGCCGGTGTTGCGGGCCGCCCCGAGGCCCTGGTTCTCCTGCCGGACCAGCCGGAACCGCGCGTCCTTGGCCGTGTAGGCCTCGGCGATCGCGCCGCTGGAGTCCGTGGAGCCGTCGTCGACCAGGACGCACTCGAAGTCCCCGAAGGTCTGAGCGGCGATCGAGTCGAGGCATTCCTCGAGGTAGCGCTCGACGTTGTAGATCGGGACGACGACGGAGAGACGGGGCATCGGCTGCGCGAGCCTTTCTGCGTTCAGGGAGGTGTTTCCACTCACAGCATGCACGGTCGAGATGACGTGCCCGTCTATTCCAGCACGACGGGGGGTTACGCCGGGGTGGCCAACGACCTTCCGAAGAGCGCCAGGGTCTCGCCGAGCTGCGAGTGCTGCGGCCGGGGCAGGGCGTCCAGGGGGAACCAGCCGAGGGCGTCGAACTTGTCGGGCTCGCCGATGGCGACCCGGTCCGGGTCGACCCGTACTGCGAAGAGCAGCGCGACCCAGTGCGAGACCGGGTCGCCGCGCAGGATGTTGCGCACCCCCAGGGTCTCGACGGCCAGGGCCTCGGCGAGGTACTCCTCGCGGACCTCGCGCCGTACCGCCGCCTCGAAGGACTCCCCGTGCTCCAGCGCCCCGGCGCCGGTGTCCCACGCCCCCGGTTCGTCCCGCGCCCCCGCGCTGCGCCTGGCCAGCAGCACCCGGCCGCGCCCGTCGTGGCAGACGAAGACGCAGGACACCGTGGGCGCGGTCAGCGCCCGCTCGGCCGGACGCGCGGAAGGGCCTGACGGGCTTTCCGACGGGCTTTCCGACGGGACGTGGTTCATCACAACTCTCAGAAGTGGTCGAGGAGTTCACGGAAGGCGCGCAGATGCAGCACTCCCCCGTCGGCGGGGTCCAGCTCGCTGTGCTCCAGCGCCCAGGTGTTGTCGTTGGGGATGAAGACGGCGTTCATCCCCACCGCGCGGGCCGGCAGGATGTCCGACTTCGGCGAGTTGCCGATCATCCAGCTGGCCGTCGGGACCAGGTCGTGCGCCGCCAGGAAGCCCTGGTAGGTCCGACTGTCCTTCTCCTGGACGATGTCGACGGCCCGGAAGTGGTGCGCCAGCCGGGACGCCTCGATCTTGCGCCGCTGCTCCTCCGGGTCGCCCTTGGTCAGCATCAGCAGGGTGTGCCGGCCGCCGAGGACCGCCAGGGTCTCCGCCACGTCGGGGATCAGCTCCACCCGCTGGTCGACGAGGGCCGAGGCCAGTTCCTCGATCTCCGCGCGCTCCCCTGCGGTGGCCGGCCGGCCGCGCAACTCCTGGACGCAGTCGGCCAGACTGCGCAGCAGCATCCGGCTGCCGTACCCGTGGGCGACGGCGTTGGCCGCCTGGATGTCGTCGAGGACGGCACGCAGCTGCAGTCGGTCCAGCGTGGGATGCCGGAGCCAGCTCAGGAAGTCGTCGATGACCCGCTCAAACAGGACGTTGTTCTCCCAGAGCGTGTCGTCCGCGTCGAAGACGAGCGTCTGGCTGTCGTACCGCATCGAAGTCCCCAGGGTGTGTGGCCGGTCCAGCCGCGACCCTAACCGCGGCCGTGTCGGTCCCGCCCGGATTTTTCGGGGCCCCGGGCATGACACCGCCCGCACCGAGGGTTCGTCCGTCGGCGCGGGCGGGTTCTGATCGGAAACCTAGCGGCCGGTGATCGCGATCAACGCCGCTTCCAGCAAATGTGACCTACGTCGCTCAGCCGACGACGGTCATCACTCATCCGCCGGCTCCCGCTTCGGCGGCACCACCGGCACAGCCAGCAGCGGCAGCCGCAGCTCTGCGAAGGCCCCGGCGGGTACGGCCGGCGCCTGCGGTGCCACCGCGGCGACCCTGCGATAGGGCTCGCCCTGCTCCGGGCGGGGGTCCGCATCGCCCTTGTTGGGCCACATCGACACCGCCCGCTCCGCCTGGGCGGTGATGGTCAGCGACGGGTTCACCCCCAGGTTGGCCGACACCGTGGAGCCGTCCGCGATGCTGATGCCCGGGTAGCCGTAGAGCCGCTGGTACGGGTCGATGACGCCGCGCTCCGGGGAGTCGCCGATCACGCAGCCACCGAGGAAGTGCGCGGTCAGGGTGCGCCCCAGCAGGTCGCTGACCCCGCTCCCGGCCACGCCGTTGATCTCGGCAGCGACGGCCCGCGCCGACTCCTCGGCCGCCGGGATCCACTTGGGGTTGGGCGCGCCATGCCCCTGACGCGACGTCAACTGCCCCTTCCCCGGGCCGGACTTCTTCCGCGAAACGATGATGGAGTTGTCCAGCGACTGCATCACCAGGCCGATGATGACCCGCTCGGACCAGCGCCGCTTGTTCAGCATCTGCACCGTCAACTGCGGCTTGCTCGCTGCGATCTTCGCGAACCGCAGCAGCGGCACCCTGCTGCCGCCGGGCACCTGCATGATGGACAGCAGGCTCATCGCGTTGGAGCCCTTGCCGTAGCGCACCGGCTCGATGTGGGTGTGCTGGTCCGGGTGGACCGACGAGGTGATGGCCACGCCCTTGGTGAAGTCGGCCCTGCGGCCCAGCCGCCGGTCGGTGGTCATCGAGCCGACCAGCGCCTCGGAGTTGGTCCGGGTGAGCTCGCCCAGCTTCGCCGAGATCCGGGGCAGGTGGCCCTCGTCGCGCATCTCGTGCAGCAGCTTCTGGGTGCCGAAGGTCCCGGCCGAGATCACGACCTTCCGGGCCCGGATCGTCCGACAGCCCTTTTTTCCTTTGGCGTTCTTCGCGGGATTCCTGGACCGCGAGTCGGTGGCCCGTACGTCCACCGCGTAGCCCTCGCCGTCCTCCCTGATCCGGGTGACCGTGGTCATCGGCAGGATCTGCGCGCCGTTCTTCTCCGCCAGGAACAGGTAGTTCTCGGTGAGGGTGTTCTTGGCGCCGTGCCGGCAGCCGGTCATGCACTCGCCGCACTCGGTGCAGGACCTGCGGCGCGGGCCCTCCCCGCCGAAGTAGGGGTCCTCGACCTCGGTGCCGGGGGCAACCTTGGCGCCCTCGCCGGCCACGTCGGTCGCGTCCTGACCGTCGCCGAAGAACACCCCGACCGGCGCCAGGTGGAAGGTGTCGCCGTAGCCGAGCTTCTCCGCGGAGGCCTTCAGCGCCACGTCCGAGGGGGTGACGGTGGGGTTGGTGCGCACCCCCAGCATCCGCTTCGCCTGGTCGTAGAAGGGCGCCAGCTCCTCGGCCCAGTCGGTGATGGACTTCCACTGCGGGTCCTGGAAGAACGCCTCCGGCGGGACGTAGAGGGTGTTGGCGTAGTTCAGCGAGCCGCCGCCGACCCCGGCCCCGCCGAGCACCATCACCTCCTTGAGGACGTGGAAGCGCTGGATGCCGTACATCCCCAGGGCCGGTGCCCAGAGGTAGTTCCTGGTGTCCCAGGAGTTCTTCGGCAGGGTCTCGCGGGTGAAGCGCCGACCGGCCTCCAGCACCGCGACCGAGTAGCCCTTCTCGGTCAGCCGCAGCGCGGACACCGAGCCCCCGAAGCCCGAACCGACGACGACCACGTCGTAGTCGAAACCCGGCTCGGCCGTCTCTTCCGTCGTCGCCATTGACGCAGCTCTCCTGAATCCTGTGAATCCTGATGGGCCGTTGGTACCGGTAAGAGCCGACCTACTTGAGCCGCAGCGCCTTCATCGCCCCCAGCGCCCGGGTCTGGAACTTCGCATACCCCTCGTCGTCCATACCGAACGACGGCGACATGCTGATCAGCTTCTGCACCGCGATGGTCTGCGGCTCGGTGTACTTGAGGATGCCCTCGGAGCCGTGCCGGCGGCCGATGCCGCTGTCGCCCATGCCGCCCATCGGGGCCGCCACGCTGGCGTACGCGGGCGCGTAGCCCTCGTTGACGTTGACGGTGCCGGAGTGCAGCCGCTGCGCCACGGCGACGGCGTGCCGGGTGCTGCGGCTCCAGACGCTGGAGTTCAGCCCGTACGGCGTGCCGTTGGCGCGCTCGACGGCCTCGTCCTCGCTGCCGAAGCGGTAGACGGAGACGACCGGGCCGAAGGTCTCCTCGGTGCAGACCGCGCTGTCCTCGGTGACGCCGTCCAGGATGGTCGGCTCGAAGAACAGCGGGCCGACGTCCGGGCGGGCCTGCCCGCCAGCCAGCACCTTGGCGCCGTTCTTGACGGCCTCCTCGACATGCCGGGTGACCGTATCCAGCTGGCGCTGGGCCACCAGCGACCCCATGTCGGCGCCCCAGGCCAGAGTGTTGCCCAGGCGCAGGGCCCGGGTGCGGGCGACGAACTTCTCCAGGAAGGCGTCGGCGACCTCGGCGGCGACGTACAGCCGCTCGATGGAGATGCAGAGCTGTCCGGCAGAGGAGAAACAGGCGCGGACCGCACCCTCTGCGGCCTTGTCCAGGTCGGCGTCGGCCAGCACCAGCATGGCGTTCTTGCCGCCGAGCTCCATGGAGGCGCCGATCAGCCGGGCGGCGGCGCGCTGGGCGACGTCCCGTCCGGTCCTGGTGGAGCCGGTGAAGGAGACGTAATCGGCGTGGGCGACCACCTCGGGGCCGACGACCGGGCCGTCCCCGATGACGATCTGCCACAGCTCGGCCGGCAGCCCGGCCTCGACCATCAGCTCGCGGGCCCGCAGCGCGGTGAGCGCGGTCTGGGTGTCGGGCTTGGTCACCACGGCGTTGCCGGCCACGAAGGCGGGGATGGCGTCGCCGACGAACAGCGCCAACGGGTAGTTCCACGGCGAGATCTGACCGATCACGCCCTTGGGCTGGCGCACCTCGCGGACCTGGGTGAGGACCGGGTACACCCCGCCGCGACGGCGCGGCTTGAGGTACTTGGCAGCGGCGCGCCCGTAGTGGCGGGCCTCCAGCGCGGCGGCGCTCACCTCCTCGAAGGCGTGCGCACGGGCCTTCCCGGTCTCCGACTGCACCAGGTCCAGCAGTTCCGCCTGCGCGGCGAAGAGCAGGTCGTGGAAGCGCAGCAGCACCGCGGCGCGCTCCCGCAGCGGGCGCAGCGCCCAGGCCGCCTGGGCCACCCGGGCCCGGGCGAAGGCATCGGCGACGGCCTCCGGATCGGACTCGGGGATCTCCGCGAGCACCTCCCCGGTGAACGGGCTGAAGCTCTGCGTCACAGCGGGCTCGGCCCCCACCGTGATCCCCTCGACCAGCCGGGCGACCAGCTCCGGCGTCACAGCGTCGGCTGCGGTACGGGTCCCGGCCACCGCCACGGGGTTGCGCTCACCGGCGGCACTGCTGGTGCTGATGTCAGTCATGACGTGCAGCGTAGGCCGTTTCCAGCCGCTTGGGTACCCGTCGGTAACAGAGATATGTCCTTGTCAGAGCAATCAGCTACCTAGGACGCGCGGAACGTCTTCACCGTCAGCAGGAAGAGCCGATAGTTGGGGATCTGTCCGGTCGGGCGGCTGAAGACCGCTCGCTTCTGTTCCTGGACATGGACGAACAGCACCCCCCGCTGCGCGTTGAGGCTGCGGTAGCGCGCCCAGTCGACGTATCCCACGGGAAGCACGATCCCGTTCCGGTGGGCCGGCCCGGGCCCAAGAGAGCGGCCATCCGCCCCTGCCCTGATCGGCCAGGGTCGACCGATCGGTCAGGTAGGCGAAATCTTCTCACCATTTATACTAGGTTCTGTCCGGCGGATCATGTGCGGATGGAAGAATCCGCGGCATGAATCAGCAGAACGCTGAGGCTTTGCCGTGGCAGCCCTTCGACGTGGCAGCAGTTCGTGCTGCTGGCGTCGGTGCCGAGGTGGGGCGGACGCTGGAGGATCCGGGGCTTCCGGTCAACTGCATCGGCTTGTTCGTGCGGAACGCCGAGTTGGAGCTCCTGGTCCGCGATCTGCCCTGCGGCCGGGCCGTCTGCCTCGGCGCCTTCGAGGACGGGGTGAACTCCTATTGGCTGGCGCTCGACTCGGGCGAGGTATGGATGGCCTACGGCTACGAAGGCGGCCCGCAACGATTCGCCCTGGCCAACTCCTCAGTGGCCGCGCTCCAGCGGATGCTTCGACTGTGGGAGTCCTTCGTTCTGTCGGG
Source organism: Streptacidiphilus jeojiensis (assembly GCF_042510965.1). Taxonomy (NCBI): domain Bacteria; kingdom Bacillati; phylum Actinomycetota; class Actinomycetes; order Kitasatosporales; family Streptomycetaceae; genus Streptacidiphilus; species Streptacidiphilus jeojiensis. The sequence continues at coordinate 490,121 of NZ_JBEUKS010000002.1, read as the reverse complement.
CCGCAGCGAGGACGACGAGGACCACGAGGACTACATCGCTGACCTGTTGGACCAGGCCCAGCAGGAGGATCCGGACGCGTTCGGCGACGAGGACGCCTGGTGGTCGAGGGTGTTCGAAGAGGTCGAGCTGGGTGTGCTGGGCCCGGAGTGACGGCACCCAGCTTCACTCCCTGAGCCACAGTCGGATCGATGCCAGGGTGACGGTGCCGTGGTAGACGTATGCACGCTTGTCGTAGCGCGTGGCGACGACTCTTGAGTGCTTGAGCTGGTTGATCGTGCGCTCGACCTCGTTGCGGCGCTTGTACCTCTCCTTGTCGAAGCCGGCGGGCTGCCGCCGTTGCTGCCCCGGCGCCTGCGGTTGGCCCGCTTCGACTGCGTAATCGAGGGCCAGAAACAAAAGATCCTTTGTCGCATTCGACATCTCATCCCAGATGGCCATATCACTCCCCTCCTGCCAGCTCATCCCGCTCAGCAAGCATTGCCGGAAGACAGTACTCAGCGACTGTAGAAACAATCACTTGAGCCAGCCGCGCAGGGTCGCTCTCACTCGTGACAGTCCACCAGTAGTCCTGCCCCCCGGGCATCAGACTTCCGACACGCGCGGACCAGACAGATTTTCCATAGATGGTGTTGGGGTTGGGCCTGGCCGGATATTTTGCACCATTCTCCAGCATAGCTGCCCACTTTTCCTTGCGGACAGCCGCCAGATTAATCGTAAATCTGATCCTTCCTGGCGCGCCAGATGCCGACTTCTGAATCCCCAGCAGGAGCCAAACTCTCTCATGAGGGAATTCGAGAATCTGCCCCGAACCCACCAGGCCAAGCTTTCGCAACTCCGGCCGGCTAGTGCGCATGGCGAGCGAAAACACTTCCTGCGCCGTGACTGAAGCGACCATCCCCTTCTGATTCCTCTTTTCCTATCATTGCTGCATAAACCCGCCGAAGGCCGACACCAGGCGGGCACAGTATCCGGCTTCAGCACCACGCCCGCCTGGTACCAGCACATACACTAGTAGCGTATCTTGATCGTCGCTCCCAGCTTCAACAGGCGCCATGCAACACTGCCGGCGGGACCGATCTTTCCAGTCAGTGGACTGCGAATGAAGTTCCATTCGAGACTTGAATAGGCCGGATCCGCGCCGTTCAATCGCTCATTGTCATTGTTTACTTCCTGTCGGATGGCCGACACCCAAACGCCTGCGCCTGCGGCTGTTCTCCGCGGCCGCCCAACTCGTCACCACCGGCCGCCGCCGCTACCTCCGCCTGGCCCGCCACTGGCCGGCTGACCAGCCACAACGACTCAGCCCGACGAACAGCCCAGCATTCCCGGAGCCGTGGAGCCCGGCGCCCACCCGACGCGACAGCCGGGCCCCGGCCTGCCCACCACCGACCCGCGACGCTAAAACGGTCCGCCGGTGAATCCGACGGACTGTCACACCCGCCTCTTCGCTTCAGCTCAGATCATCGGGTCCTGTAGCCAAACCGGGCCAATATCATTAGAAGAGAGGGGTATCATCATCTGCCGCAGAAGCATTAATCGCCAAACCCCCCACCCGCTTCTCGATCGGCCAGCGATCGTCAATGACGAGTGCAGCAGATTTGCATTTGCTGCACGCATTAAACCACCCCATGATCCAGGGGTATGGCGAGGGGGTCATATCTTCGAGATGAATCCCACAGAGTGTCGAGCCAAAGAATCCGTAAGCATGCGAGACGTCCTCTGGCAATCCATCGGAACGCGCGACTTCCCATCGTGTATCCGGCGAGAGATACACAGGCTTCACCTCCCGGCCATCACTCCAATTGCTGTTCAATCCAAAGCACCAAGAACAGACCGATCGCCGTTCGGAGACGCGTTCATAATTCGATACCGACAGCGGCCGCGTCCGGCTTCCGCAAATCTCGCACAGCAAAGCTGTCACCTTTATCCTCAATATTCGAACGAAGCTACCACTCAGTCCGGCAGATCATGGGCGCCTCTACCAATCGTGGTTTGAATCATCCCAGGCACGCCCCTGATCGTAGCGAAACAGCTGGGACATATTCGAGTGCTAGACGCGATCCAGAGAAATATGTGCTCATCACCCAGGGCGCGCAAACAATTGTGGCTTCCGCATCACCATCGCCGAATTTGTAAATTGCTCCATTCAGGTTCTTTGCGACCGAAGCCGGGAGGTCCGCCATGTGTGTGGCCACCTGCTCCTCCGTCTGCCGAGTTGCACTATTCCAGACTCTCGCAACCGAAACGGTGGCCTTACCTTGACCGAGTCCGTCATATAGCGACCTAGCCCGGTCGTGGAGCCCTTGGATATCGCCCTTTGAAATAGTGGGGCAATTGGTGTTGTGGACCAAGATCGGGACGCCGCCCACCACAACATAGTACGTGTGGCACGGTGCGCTGCCCTACTTGCTTCTTCACAGGTCAGCGACAATATGACGGTCCGTCGGGGTCCGTGGTTGTGCGCTGGCGTGCGTGGTTGTTGCCGTCGCCATTGCCGTCAGAGGTATAGACCACTCGAAGTCACGTCAGAGGAACGCGCCGGGTTCTGCGGTGGCATAGTCGGTGGCGGTGCGCCGGTAGCACTGGTGGCCGGTCTCAGCTGCGTGCTTGGCGATCAGAGCGGTCACGTCGTCGGCACGGGTACGCTCGCCGCTGCTCCACTGGCACAGCTCCTCGTCCGTGACGCAGGCGGCCTCGCGGATGGGTGTGGCGGTCGCGTCAGTGCGTACGTGGTACTCGCGGAACCGCATCCGCTTGCGCACGCTCATGCCGCCTGGCCGTGCTCGGCCCGGCGATGGCGGCCCTGCATCACGCGTACGTCGCTGAGCCGGGACTTGTCCCCGCAGAGCACGGCAGCACGGGCCTGCTCGCGCAGCCTGGCGCACTCCTCGCACACCGGACCGGGATACTCCTGCCACTGCACCAACGCTTCACCCATCTCCCGCTCCTTTGCTCCCGCTCGGCTCCCTTGATCAGGGTCTCGTTGGCCTGAACCTTGCGGAGGAGCCAGCGTGTCTGCCCCGGTGTCTGCCAAGCTGGCCTGGTGCGGGAGACGGTCGGCGAACTGGTGCGGCGCTTACGTCTGGCGCGCGGCTGGAGTCAGCAGCGGCTCGCCGAGGCGCTGGCCCAGGCCGCCCCCGAACGTATCCCGCCGACGCGAAACGACGTGTCCCGCTGGGAGATCGGCACCCGGTCACCGCGTGAATGGCTTCCCTTCCTCGCCCAGGTACTGGAGGTCCCGCGCGAGTTGCTGGAAGCCGCGAAGGCCGTCAAGTCCCCCGAGCCCGCGCCGCACGTGCTGACCGTGGCCGACTTCCTGCCCGACGGCGACCTGCTGGCCCCGCTGCATTCCCGCACCGGCCGGCGGATCGGGGCTGGGCAGGTGGCAGACCTGGGCCAGCGGGTCCATGGCCTGCGGCTAGCCGACGACGTGGTGTACGGCAAGGACCTGATCGGCCCGGCCCTGCGCGAACTGCGTGCGGCCGTGAAGCTCTACCGCGAAGGGACACACACCGACGCGGTAGGGCGCGAACTGCTGCGGGCCATCGGCGAGTTGGCACAGATCGCTGGTTGGGTCGCCTCCGACGCGGGCGAGCACGCCGAGGCGGAGCGCATCTACCGGCTCGGGATGAGCGCGGCACATGCGGCGGGCGACGAGGTGCTGTCAGGGAACGTGGCGGGCTCGCTGGCCTACCAGTGGAGCAACACCGGCCGCGCGGGCGATGCCGTGGACCTGGCCCGCGCCGCCCTGGACAGCGCCGGAAGTGACGCCCCGCCGAAGGCCCGTGCACTCTACCTGGACAGGGTGGCCTGGGCGCACACCCGGGCCGGGCAGGACCGCCCGGCGATGGCCGCCCTCGGGGAAGCAGGCGACGCCCTGGCCGAGGACTCGGCCGGAACCGAATCGCCCTCCTACCTGTACTGGATGGACGCCGGAGAACTCCAGGTCATGGAGGCCCGCGTCTACACCGAGCTGCGGCGGCCCCTGCGCGCCGTACCTCTGCTGACTGACGTGCTCGGCCGCTACGACGCCAGCCACGCACGCGAGTTGGCGCTGTACCTGTCCTGGCTGGCCGTGGCCTACGCCGACGCCAATGAACCCGAGGCCGCGGCCGGGACGGCGAGCCGCATGCTCGCTCTGGGACAGAGCGGCAGCGAGCGCACAGCGGAACGCACCCGGATCGTCCTGGACCGGCTACGGGCCTTCCGCGACGTTCCTGAGGTCACCGAACTGCTGGCGTCCTGACCATCCCTGCACGGACCCAGCCGACCGCGGATGCCTTCGGCAAGCTGCCGGCCTGAGTGGGGCGGATCCGCGTCGGTCGGGCAACTTCGCCGTTCCAGGGTTCTCCGGGGGTCGGGTGGCGAGGGGCTCGCCACCCCACCCGCGACCCC